>NZ_JBNNUI010000005.1:0-121434 GCF_050279585.1 Bacillus sp. NPDC094064 | reverse complement strand
CTAGCTCCAGCGGCTAGAACAGTCGGTTGTTTCACTCCTTCATTCGAGGCAAAAAGCGCCTCGTAATCAGGAGTTCCAACACCCTCCTGTTCTGAACGAGCCGCTTCCGCTTTTAGTGATATCCAGCTCCAGCGGCTAGAATGTTCGGTGGCTTCGCTTTTTCCTGCGAGGCAAAGAGCGCCTCTACGTCAAAAGCTCCATCCCCCTCACATTCTGAACGAGCCGCTTCCGCTTTTAGTGATATCCAGCTCCAGCGGCTAGAACAGTCGGTTGTTTCACTCCTTCATTCGAGGCAAAAAGCGCCTCGTAATCAGGAGTTCCAACACCCTCCTGTTCTGAACGAGCCGCTTCCGCTTTTAGTGATATCCAGCTCCAGCGGCTAGAATGTTCGGTGGCTTCGCTTTTTCCTGCGAGGCAAAGAGCGCCTCTACGTCAAAAGCTCCATCCCCCTCACATTCTGAACGAGCCGCTTCCGCTTTTAAATATATTATTGATTCAAGAACGCACGTAGCATCCAAGCGTGTTTTTCTAGCTCTGTGTAGATGCCTAGTAGTAGGTCAGATGTCATTTCGTCGTCAGAGTCTTGAGCGATTTCCATGCCTTTTTTCAGTTCGACTAGCATCATTTCATAGTCTTTCATGATTGCTTCGACCATCCCTTCTGCAGTTTCTCCGTATGCTGCTTCTTGAATAGAAGATATTTCTAGGTATTCTTTCATTGTTGCTACTGGTCTGCCGCCAATTGCTAAAATACGTTCTGCAATTTCATCGATGTGAGTAGCTGATTCTGTGTAAAGTTCTTCAAATTTCTCGTGTAATGTGAAGAATTGAGGTCCTTTTACGTACCAATGGAAGTTGTGTAGTTTTGTGAATAAAACGCTCCAGTCTGCTACTTGTTTGTTTAATACTTCGATTACTTGTTTGTTCATTATGATCAATCTCCTTTTGAGTTGTTATGTGATATCAATTACTAATTTATAATTATTATAATCTAGTAATCTGTATAAATCAAGCCTTTTGCTGGAATTTATTTGAACAAATTATGAACTGTTGTAAATAAAAAATCCCTATTACGGTGAAGTAATAGGGATTTTGTTTGAGATACGGCTCTTGTTCTGAGCAAGCCGCTTCCGCTTTTAGTTATTATCCAGCTCCAGCGGCTAGAATGTTCGGTGGCTTCGCTTTTTCCTGCGAGGCAAAGAGCGCCTCTACGTCAAAAGCTCCATCCCCCTCACATTCTGAGCAAGCCGCTTCCGCTTTTAATTGTTATACAGCTTGTTTACGCTCTTCTACATCCTGTCCATCCCAACACTCTGTATTTTGTAAGCCAGGGATAGAACTTGCAACAAAGACAGGGTCTTTGCCTTGTTTCTTTTGTTTCAAATAGTCTACTAATGCAGCGTAGGCGAATTTGCTAAGGAATGAGATGGCAATTAAGTTTGTGAATACCATTAGTCCCATGAATAAATCAGCTAAGCTCCAAACAGTTTGAAGGGCAGCGATTGATCCGAAGAATACCATTCCGACAACTGCAACGCGATAGATCATTAACCATGTTTTGCTTTCTTTAATGAATGCGATATTTGTTTCACCATAATAGTAGTTTCCTAGTAAGGAACTGAAAGCGAATAGGAAAATAATAATCGCTAAGAAAGTGCTTGCCCACGATCCGATTTGTGAACTTAGTGCCTGTTGTGTTAATTCAATTCCTTGTAAGTTTGATCCTTTGTAAAGTCCAGAGCACAATACGATAAATGCTGTTGATGTACATACTAAGAATGTATCTACGAATACACCTAATGCTTGAACGAGTCCTTGTTTTGCAGGGTGAGATACATCTGATGTTGCCGCTGCGTTAGGAGAGCTACCCATACCTGCTTCTGTTGCGAATAGACCGCGCTGAATTCCGAACTTGATTGCTGCACCGATACCACCAGCGATGGCTTGTTCTAAACCGAATGCGCCATTAAATATTTCCATAAAAATGCTTGGTAACATATTAAAGTTTTTAATAACGACAAAAACAGCCACACCAATATAAACGATTGCCATTGGAGGAACAATCATTTCTGTAATACGTGAAATGCTTTTAATACCGCCAAAAATAATAACCGCAACTAATACGGCTAATAGAGCTCCTACTATCGTTCGCTCTAGTCCAAATGCGTTTTCAAACGCAATTGTTACTGTATTTGCTTGCACCGAATTGAAAATTAATCCGTACGTAACTGTAATAAGGAGGGAGAACCAAACACCCATCCAGCGCTTGTTTAATCCTTTTTCCATGTAATATGCTGGGCCACCACGGAACCTGCTTCCATCTTTTACTTTATACATTTGCGCAAGTGTACATTCTACAAAACTAGTAGCTGCTCCAATAATTGCGATAAACCACATCCAAAATATTGCGCCAGGTCCGCCCATAGAAATTGCTAAAGCAACACCAGCTAAGTTTCCGATACCGATGCGTGCTGCTGCACTTAAGCAAAATGCTTGGAACGGGGAGATGCTATCTTTTTTCTTTTCTTTTCGATTAAACCCTTTACTAATTAAACTGACCATCTCACCGAAATGAGTAATTTGGACAAATTTTAATTTAAAAGAGAAATAAAGACCGAAGCCGATTAGCATTGCAATAAGAATATATGACCATAAAATATTATTCGTTACCTCAAGGAATCTGCTAAAGATATCAACCATATAATACACTTCCTTTTTTTTCGTAATAAGAAAATTATATGCAAAAAATATACCGGAATCAATTTTTCTAAAAAATTATGTTACTTAAAAGTATTATATGTTATGATTAAGTTACATAATAATTATTTTTAGAATTATTCACATTTTAAAAAACAAAATTTCAAGTGAGAAAGAAGGGATAAAGTGAAAGAAGAGTCTCTGTTGAAAGTAAGTCTTGAAAGTTTGAAAATGAGGAGTAATTTATTTTTTACTTTACATCTTCAAGTATTTGTTTAGGAGCCACCTATTATTACGATAAAAGATTTCCAAGTGACAGATATGCCGAAGGGCTAGAATTTCTATAATGGATTGGATGAACAAAAGACAGAAAAACAGAAAATTCTAACGAAAAACTATTGAGGAGGAGTTAAGCATGAATATTAGAGAAAGTGAACTTCCGGGTATTGGTTATAAGTTTCAAGTTGTTACGAAAGGTAATGAAAAAATGGTGATTGTGATTCATGATGATGGACGTAGAGAAATGTATCATTTTGATTCAGACCATGAAGAGAGTATTTCAAGTATTTCACTACGTGACTCAGAGGCAAGACAAATTGCAGCAATATTAGGCGGGATGGTATATAAGCCTCGGGCATTAGAAACGGTTGAGATGGTCTTTGAAGGTTTAGCAATTGAGTGGTTCAAAGTGGAGAATGCAGCTCCAGCAATCGGAAAAACAATTGGAGATCTTGAAATAAGAAAAACATATAGCGTAACGATCATAGCTGTTATGAAGAAGAACATGAAAAAGCTATTTAATCCAGGACCAGAAACAGTAATTGAAGAAGGAGATATGCTTGTAGTTTCGGGTGAGAGAGAAGAAATTAAAAAAATAATTAACGAATTGCTTTCGAATAGGGGGACTGACTAGATGGATACGTTAATTTTTGAAGTTGGTACAGCTTTAGTTTTAGTAGCAATTGCGGCAGTAATTGCCGGAAAGTTTAAATTCTCAGTAATTCCTTTTTTAATTGTTCTTGGTATGTTAGTGGGGCCACACGCTCCGGTACTAGGTGTGATCGATCTCAGGTTTATAGAGAGTGAAAGTGTAATTTCCTTCCTCGGACGGATTGGCGTTTTGTTTCTTCTTTTTTACCTAGGATTAGAATTTTCGATGAAAAAACTAATTAAATCGGGGCGTTCTATTGCGATTGGCGGAACGATTTATATTTTAATTAATTTTTCACTTGGATTATTATACGGATTTATAATGGGATTCCCTTTGCTAGAAATCTTAATTATTGCGGGTATTATTACGATTTCTTCTAGTGCTATCGTTGCAAAAGTATTAGTGGATTTAAGAAGAACTGGTAATAATGAAACCGAGTTAATTTTAGGAATTATTATGTTTGAAGATATATTCCTTGCTGTATATTTATCAGTCGTTTCTGGCTTAGTACTTGGGGATCACGCTTCTTTCTTAGGTGCCATTACTTCAATTGGAATTGCTTTAGGATATATGCTTCTATTCTTTATTGTGGCTAGAAAAGCTACGCCGTTATTAAATAAATTGCTCAATATTAGTTCGGATGAAATCTTTATTATCGTAGTATTTGCTTCCTTATTCTTCATTGCTGGTTTTTCAGAAACTATTCACGTTGCAGAAGCAATCGGAGCACTTCTTTTAGGGTTAGTTTTCTCTGAGACAGAGCATAGTGATCGAATTGAACATCTTGTTGTTCCATTTAGAGATTTCTTCGGAGCAATTTTCTTCTTCAGTTTCGGATTAAGTATCGATCCGTTTTCATTAGGCGGGGCGATATGGTTAACGTTAGGTGCTGTCCTTCTTACGATAATCGGTAACTTTGTAGCAGGGATGATTGCAGGGCGACAAGCTGGATTATCTCATAAGGCGTCAACAAATATTGGATTAACAATCGTTTCAAGAGGAGAATTCTCCATTATTATGGCCAATATCGGTATTGCCGGTGGTTTAATGTCAGTCTTGAAACCATTCTCAGCATTATACGTGCTTATATTATCGATCTTAGGACCTCTTCTTACGAAAGAGTCAAAGAATGTATATAAATTTTTAAATAAAATCTTTAAGTGGGATATGAAGACTAGATAAATTTTTAACAATTGGTGTGGGCTAATAATCAGCGGGGGATGAATAAAACCCACTGATGAAAGTTTCCCTTTATATAGAGCATTATCGTAAAGGAATCTATAGTTAAATAGATTCCTTTTTTGTGAGAAATTAATAATTGGTTGTTATTTGTTAGAGAAGGATATGTTTAATATTTTACATATTGTGGCATACATATAGGAAAAGGGAGTTTGGAAAGGGGATTATAGAAAAATGGAACTCCAGTTTCAAAATGTATATCAACAGGCAGAGAATTGGTATGTGTTGGATTCGGAGCTTCCTTGGGATGTCAAAAAGTTAAGAGAGGATTTGTTTTCTCTTATTGAAGCATGTAAAACGCCAGTTATTTTTTGTGATACGTGTGATGCAAACGATGTACTTCTATCATTAGGGGAAGAAGAAGAAGAGTTTCTATTTCAAGTAGGTGGCTTTTATCATAAAGAAAAACAGTTAATTTTCGTTTGTATGTGGGAAGAGTATGAACAAGTACTCAAAACGTTACTGCATGAATTCAGGCATGCGATGCAGCATGAGAGAGATGTATTACAAGTGGAAAATGAACGGTATGAAGAGCGATGGATTGAGAAAGATGCGAGGGCATTCGCGGAGAGGAAATTAGATGAATATAAAAATAGAAAGTTGATGTAAAGCATAGTGGAGAAGTAGCGCTGTGCTTTCTTTGTTGCTTACTAAAAATAAGTGTTTGACTTTTATAAAGTTTAGTTCTAAACTAACGATATGAAACGAGCGAGGTGATGAAATGAAAACAGAAGATAGACTAGGGCTACTGTTATGGTTTCGTTTATCACGTTTTTATAACAAGAGTATTCGTGAGACGAATCAGCATTTGAAAGAATGGAATGTATCTGCCGCTCAATTTGATGTGTTAGCTCAAATTGGAGGACACGATCGTTTAACGCAACAAGAGCTTGGAAATAAGCTATTTGTTACGAAAGGAAATGTCACGCAGCTTTTAAATAAAATGGAGCAGCTGGAGTGGATTCATCGTGAACAAGAAGGTACTACGAAATATATTTCGCTAACAGAAAAGGGACGAGCTTTATATGGAGAAATCGTGTCGCCTCAAGAAACGTTCCAAGCGGAGCAGTTTCAAAATTTAAATAAAGAAGAACAACATCAATTATTACAATTACTAAAAAAATTACAGTGAGAAAAATATTAAAAAAAATCTCGATTTCGAGATAACATGAGGTGAAGGATATGTTTAGAAAAGTTGATCATAAAAATATGGGTAGAGCAAATCACGGTTGGTTAAATACACATTTTCATTTTTCCTTTGCTAATTACTATAATCCAAATAACATGAATTTTGGAGCGTTACGTGTTATTAATGATGATTTAGTAGCAACGCAAACTGGTTTTGATATGCATCCACACCGCGATATGGAGATTATTTCGTACGTTGTAGATGGTGCTTTAACACATGAGGATAGCATGGGAAACCGCGGAACAATTGAACGCGGACATGTTCAATATATGAGTGCTGGTACAGGTGTATTCCATAGTGAACATAATTTAGGAAATGAAACACTACGTTTATTACAAATTTGGATTCTACCAGATCGTGCGGATCATAAACCAAACTATGGTGAGTTTAAATTTGATTGGAGCAAGCGTGAAAATGAATGGTTTCACATGGTATCGCCATTAGAAGGAGATGCACCAATTCAAATTCACCAAGATGCGAATGTATACTCTTTATCATTAGAGGCTGGAAAAGAAATTCATTTTCCTGTGAAAGAAGGCCGTCAATTGTATGTTGTGCAAATTGAAGGAAGTAGTGTAATAAATGGTGAAGCACTTGTTATGCGTGATGCGGCAGAAGCGATTGAAGAAGATATTCATATTGAAGCGAAAGAGCAATCACACTATTTAGCAATTGAATTGAAAAAACAATAACACGTTTATGGAAAAGAGGCTCCCGATAGGGAAGCCTCTTTTTTGATTGGAATTGTCAGAAAACACTTTCTCAAATTTCAGGGAGAGGTATTAACTGGAAAAACGAGAATTGTATAAAAGTGTCAAAAATCTTTATGGGAATGGGGAATGTTATAGTGAAAAAGCAAGTCATTTCATCAGCATTAGCGTTAACTGTTATCGCCGGGGGATTTGGAACATTTGGAGCAACGACAACGAAAGCAGAAGAACAAAAAATTCAATATCATCAAGAGTTTAAAACACCTGCATACATAGGTGAAGAATGGAAAGCACCGGAAGGCCTAGATAAAAAAGAAACGGTCTTTCAATATTTAGAAAGTAAAAAAGATATGTTTAAACTAGCAGGAAACATTGATAAACATTTCAATGTTGTTGGGGAAGAGAAGGATGCTGAATCTGGCACGACACATGTGAAGTTAGTTGAGAAACATAATAATATTCCTGTGTATGGTTCAGACCAAACTGTTACGCTAGATAAAGAGAATAATGTAAAGGCATTCTTCGGACAAGTTATTCCGAATTTAGAGGATAAAAATATTCCTACCTTTGCAAGTATTAGTGCGGAGCAAGCAGAAACAATTGCAAAGGCAGATATAGAGAAAGAGATTGGTCAAGTAAAGAATTATGATGGTGTGAAAAAAGATTTATTTGTGTATGAAAAAGATGGAAATTACTATCTTGCTTACTTAGTTAAGGCATCGATTTCAAAACCAGCTCCAGGCTATTGGCACTACTTTGTAGATGCAACAAATGGAAATGTGATTGAGAAATATAACGCTGTAGATAACATTACAGGATTTGGCTATGGAGTATTAGGCGCTAGACAATCATTTGAAATTGCTCAAGATGAGAAGACAGGAGCATTCAACTTATTTGATGGGAAACGAGGACAAGGTGTCCATACATTTGATGCAGAGAATATGGATGAAAACTGGTTTAATTTATTCTCACAATGGCTTGGATATACAGGAGAAGAAGTTGAAAGTAAATCTAAGTTCTTCGAAGATAAAGCGGCAGTTGATGCGCATGTGAATGCAGGAAAAGTATATGATTACTACAAAAAGACATTTAACCGTAACTCTTTCGATGATAAAGGTGCGAAACTTATTTCTACTGTTCACGTAGGGGAATCTTGGAATAACGCAGCTTGGAATGGTATACAAATGATGTATGGTGATGGAGATGGAAAGACTTTCATTCCGTTATCTGCTGGACTTGATGTTATCGGTCACGAATTAACACATGCTGTAACTGAACATACAGCAAATCTTGTTTATAAAAATGAATCAGGTGCGTTAAATGAATCGTTATCTGATATTATGGGTGTTATGGTTGAGAAGAAGAGCTGGGATTTAGGTGCAGACATTTATACACCTGGCAAACCTGGTGATGCACTTCGTTCTCTGAAAGATCCAGCATCTATTCCAAACCCATTAAAACCAAGTGAAGGCTACCCAGATCATTACAATAAACGCTATACTGGAACAGCTGATAATGGCGGCGTTCATATTAACAGTAGTATTAACAATAAAGCTGCGTATTTAGTATCAGAGGGCGGCACACATTACAATGTGAAAGTAACTGGGGTGGGTCGTGAAGCAACAGAGAAAATTTACTACCGTGCTCTTACTAAATATTTAACTGCAAACTCTGATTTCAAAATGATGCGCCAGGCAGCAATTCAGTCAGCAGAAGATTTATATGGTAAAAACTCTAAAGCTGTACAAGCTGTAACGAAAGCTTATGATGCTGTAGGCGTAAAATAATAAGAGAAAAAGACCTGACTTATGCCGTCAGGTCTTTTCTTTATCCGGCAAACGCCCGATTGGTGAAGGCTAATAATCAGTGGGGGATGAACACCCCTGACTGATTAAAGTTTCACTTTATTTAGTCACGAATACCTAATGCGATTTTCGCCATACGTGACATGCGTTCTTTAGACCACGGTGGATTCCAAACGACATTTACTTCTATTTCATTTACTTCAGGTACATTCGTTGCTAATACTTTTTTAACGTCTGCTATGATTTGACCAGCCATTGGACAACCGATGGAAGTCATTGTCATCGTAATGACAGCATTATTATTTTCATCTGCGGTAACATCATAAACTAATCCAAGATTGATGATATCAACCCCTAGTTCAGGGTCAATAACAGCCTCTAAGTTTGCAAATAATTTATTTTCAAATGCCTCTTGTGACATAAGGAGTACCTCCTATATATTAATGATATCGATTCTCATTATAACGGAATTGTGTATAATGTGCAGGAAATGAGCTCAAAAATATCTCTTTTGGAGGAGGGATATTTTTTTGAACAGCTATTCGGTTTTAAAATGAGATACGAGTTGGTCTAATTCGACTTTATCATGTTGTAGTAAATAACCTCTTAAAGCAGAAAGCTGTACTTGATAAGCGTCCCCGCGCTCTTTTAATTCAGTTGCAAGAGGTGAAATTTCTTGTTGTAATGCTTCAGCTTTATGTGACTGATCGATGGCGAAGTATAAAATGAAAGTTAAGACGATGCCGAATAAAGCACAAATCGTTCCCATCATGAACATAAGTTTTTTTCTAATACTGAAAAAATTCATGTGATAAAAAAATCCTCCTTTTTAAAATCTTAGTATTATAATTAATAGATGTAAAATCAAAAGAAAGCTTTACTCCAGTTGGAATAAAGCTTTCTTCTTTCCTTTAGGCATTATAGCAGACAGAATTAGAGAGAGAAAGATATATTTTAACGCATTATCCGAAAAAGGTCTCTTTCCTCAAGCGGGTGAAAGGTGACAGATTGATAGGGGGAATTGTTCTTGAAATGTATATATTTGTATATTTGGAGATTGATAAATAAATATTAAAAATGCTATTGTAATTTGAAATAACATCATGTATACTTCTAATTAGTTGATAATGATTATCGGTATCAACTAAAGACATTACTCTTCGTTATGTTGGTCATACCCCTTTTTGACGACGTAAGTCAGAGACAAAATGTTGAAATATCTTGTGTCCTATTCTACAGAATTATGGTAATCTCCAACCTCAACTTATATGCGTAAGCATGCAAAAAGGATCCTATCCGTGAAGGGATCCTTTTTTGCATGCTGTCGCAATTAATGTATATAGACCGGGCACGCGTTCTTCAATTCCTTCGGGTGCAGTAGAAGGGAATACCCACTTTTGATGAGACCCGTGTTCTTCAACTAGTTTTTCAATTTTAAAATGTTCTTCCGCAAGTGTTGTAATAATTTCTCCTAGCGTCCAGCGACGGATGGTTGTTTTCGGTAACGATTCTTTCTGCGCTTCTGTAAGAAGGATGCTGTAAGCAACATCATCTTCAATTAATTCTTCATCGAAATAATTTCCATTGGCCCGAAATGATGGGTGGTCTACTCCTAGCAGTTTTGTATACATTGGATGATAATCGCGAAGGATAAGTGTTCCATTTCTTTTTAGTAAAGTAGCAATTTTTTGAAAGAGCGGTTTTAAATCTAGAAAGTAATGAAGTACACCAAGTTCTAGTAATACGATATCAAATGATTCGGAGAGCTGCGCATTTAATATATCAGAAACGACATACTGGATAGAGATACCTGCAGCTTCTGCGAGCTCATTTGCATATTTTGCATTACTTGCTGAAATATCAACAACCGTTACGTCAGCTCCTAAGAGAGCGAGAGCAACGGCTTTATTGCCTTTTGACCCGAGTAAATTAATAATACGTTTTCCTTTTGGAGATTGTATGTAAGGTAAATAGTGATCTACTTCGCGCACGGGATCTTCCATGAGCTTTTTAGCATAATCAGCTGGTGCACCGTGGCGATTTGTCCAAGCTTCATAAGCAGCTGCATTCCAGCTCTTTTCATTTATAGCGCTTAGTTGTTTTTGATTCAATAGTATCACTCCTTTCGTGAACGTATAGGTATTCGGTGGGTGGAGGGAATTTCCTGTTTTTTTGAAATATAATTTGATTTTTCTGTTATTTAGTCGTAAAATACGTGTTATACGTAAAAGCGTTGAAAAGGAAAAGTAGGATGAAAACATTCTTTCCAGAGAGCTTCGGTAGCTGAGAAGAAGCAAGAATATTCATTTGAACAATGGCCTTTGAGCTGCGTCCTGAACTTATCACATGATAATAGTAGGCGGCGACGAGAGTTGGTACTCGTTATCAAAACCACAGTATAAGAGCATAGAGCTCCGTACTTGTTAAGGCTAATTATGTGAGTGATTGGCGAAATAAGGTGGTACCGCGACTGTTTATACAGCCCCGCCCTTATCTTTTTTAAGATAGGGGTGGGGCTTTTTATATTGTAAAGGAGGAGTGTAAGATGAGTACTTTTATTGGAGGCGCTTGGCCGTATGCAAATGGTTCGTTACACCTTGGACATATTGCTAGTTTGTTACCTGGAGATATTTTAGCACGTTATTATAGGGCAAAAGGCGAGAATGTGTTGTATGTTTCAGGAAGTGATTGTAATGGAACACCAATTGCAATTCGGGCAAAACAAGAAGGTGTAACGGCGAAAGAAATTGCTGATAAGTATCATGAAGAATTCCAGCGATGTTTTCAGAATCTCGGTTTTACGTATGATTGTTATACACGTACAGATAGCGAGCACCATCATGAAACAGTTCAAAAAGTTTTTTTACGTTTATTAGAGGAAGGCCATATTCATAAAAAAACAGTGGAACAAGCATATTGCGAAACGTGTACGCAGTTTTTACCAGATCGTTACGTAGAAGGAATTTGTCCTCATTGTCATGAAGCAGCAAGAGGAGATCAATGTGATGCTTGTTCAGCCATTTTAGATCCACTCGATTTGTTAGAAAAGAAATGTAAGTTATGTGGTAGTACGCCATCTGTACAGGAAACAGAGCATTTCTATTTCGCATTGCATACATTTCAGGAGCAAATTAAAGGAGCTGTAGAAATCGCAAAACAAAACGGAACATGGCGTGACAATGCCATTCAGCTAACAGAAAGATATGTAAAGGAAGGGTTACAAGATAGAGCCGTGTCACGAGATTTACCAATCGGGGTTCCAATTCCAGTAGAAGGATATGAAGGTAAGAAAGTTTACGTATGGATTGAAGCAGTGACAGGTTATTATTCAGCGAGTAAACATTGGGCTGAAGAAACAGGAAAAGATGATCGAGAGTTTTGGGATAGAGATGCAAAAACATATTATGTACATGGGAAGGATAATATTCCATTTCACTCCATCATTTGGCCAGCGGTATTACTCGGAATAGGTGAGGAAGCAATCCCGCACCATATCGTTTCGAATGAATATTTAACAGTAGAAAAAAGAAAGTTATCGACAAGTAAAAACTGGGCAGTATGGATACCTGACATATTGGAACGATACGATCCAGATTCTATTCGTTACTTTTTGACAGTCAATGCACCAGAAAATCGTGACACTGACTTTTCATGGCGCGAATTCATTTACAGCCATAATAGTGAATTGTTAGGGGCGTATGGAAACTTCGTGAACCGGACATTAAAGTTTGTTGAAAAATATTATGGTGGCATTGTGCCGAAGGGAACTATCAATGTAGAGCTGAAAGATAAAGTAGAAGGATTATATAAAAATGTAGGAGAGGCGATTGAGCAAACAAAATTCAAGGTGGCGTTAGAGACAATATTTGAGGCAGTACGTTTTGCAAATAAATACTTTGATGAGAGGCAGCCTTGGAAACAAAGGGAAGATGATCCAGCTTCATGTGAAGAAACCATTTATAATTGTGTTTATCTTATCGCTAATTTTGCAAATCTCCTTGAGCCATTTTTACCATTTTCAAGTGAAAGAGTTCGAAACACATTGTCGATTGTAAAACGAAATTGGGAACCTCAACATACGTTGCCGGATAGAATTGATAGCGTGCAGCCATTATTTGAACGAATCGATGTAAAACAAATTGAGCGTGAGGTAGAGAAGCTGCATGGAGCGGTAAAGTGAAATGTAGAAAAAGACCTTTCAAATAAATGAAAGGTCTTTTGTCATGCGCTATGCACACTACTATGTTTCTTTCTTTTTTTAGCTGTAAGCAGCTGAGGAGTGAAAATCCCAATCAATATAAAAATAATCCCAATCCACTGCATGAACGTTACGACTTCATGTACAAGTGTAATAGAAGCGATAATGGCCGTTGGTAATTCAGCTGCTCCTAATATTGTGCCAAGCCCTGTTCCAACTTTCGGTACACCGATGGAAAAACAAATGACAGGTACAACAACACCGAACAATCCAAGGAAGAACGCATATTTCCATAGACCAGCTTGTAGGGCACCATCTGTTAAAAAGGTTGGCGGGAAGAATAGGCATACGATCAGAGTAGCGCTTGTTGTCATAAGAAAGCTTTTCGTATAAGGCGGAACATCTGTAGCGACGCGCCCACTTGCAAAAACATAGAATGAAAAAGAGACAGCGGCTAATAGTCCAAAGATAATCCCTTTTGTAGAAAAATTTTGTTCGAGGCCGTCAAAGATACCACCTGCAAACAATGTACCAGTAAATAAAATAATGATAGATATAACTTTCTCACGGCTTGGAAATGTTCGATTTGCAATTGCTTCGATAACTACACCAATCCAAGTGAACTGGAAGAGTAGGACGACAGCGATAGATGCTGGTAGTTCTTCTACAGAAATAGCATAGAAAATCCCAGTCATACTCATCGTTGTTCCGACTGTTAGTAAGGAAAAGAATTGCTTTTTTGTTACTGTATGACGTGAAAAGAAAAGAACGAGTAAAAGTAGTCCAATCCATCCGAAGACATATTGTCCTCCTAATAGTTGCTGTGCTGAAAAGCCATCAATGAATCCAAGTTTGAAAATAGTTGAAAGTACGCCGTAGCTACAAGCGCCGAATAAAACGAGTAATGAATACTTAAACTTCTCCATAAAAATCCTCCTTATAAATAATAAAAAACGCCCGCTATCCAAAAAGGATAACGGGCGAACGAAACAGAGTAAGACACTCTACAAAATTCCGCCATTCATACGAAGTATGAATTTGGGGTATGAAATTAGAGTTGGTTTTTACATTGCTTTTGGGAATACGATGGAGCATTTTACACCTTGAGGTGTGTTTTGTATTCCATAAGGAAACTGATGTTTATCTAATATTTGTTTTACAATATATAACCCAAGACCACTACCTTGTACTAATCCATGTTTGCAAGGGTTTGCGCGATAGAATGGCTCAAATAAATGAGCAAGTTTATCCTCATCGATTTGTGAACCTGTATTTAATACTTCTAATGCGTAACCGTTTGGCTTTTCATAAAGCTTTATATATACATGCTGATGATCAATTGTATAATGAATTGCATTTGAAATAATGTTAAAAATAGCAGTTTGAATAAATTTAGGGTCAGCTAAAATTTGTACATCTTGTTTAATATTAGATTGAACATGTAATTGTTTTACAGATACAAAATAATCTACTTTCTTCATAACATCCTCAATAATAGTAGTTAATGAAATAACTTCTAAATTCGGTTTAAATTGAGGGTTTTGTATTTTGGATAATTCTGACATTTTTTCCGTTAATACGTTAATATCTTGCATCATTTCGTAGGAGCGTTTTAAATACTTATCTCTATCTTTATAAGCTCCGATTCCGTGAATCATGCCATCTAGTTGTCCCATAACGGCTGCGATTGGTGTTTTTAATTCATGGGATACCATAGACATAAATTCTTTACGAGATTGTTCTAATTGTTGTTCCTTTTTGAGCTCATTTCTTAAATCTTGATTACTTTCATGTAAATTCTTCACAATATTTGGTACTTGTGAAGCAGCGACTTGTAAATTAAAATCTGTTTGATCTGTATGTTGGTTCAGTGCCTTTTTATCTGAGAAATCAAGATTCATAATATCTTTTAACGCATCGCTCATATATTGAAAAGGTTTGGCAATTAGTTTTGCATAAATTAAAGATCCGAGCAGAGATAATGCAAGCATTGTCGCGCCAATACGCGGAGCTAATTGCTGCAGTGCATCTGCTAATTTTGGATTATCATTTGTATCATTTGTTTTACTTGCTGCCGTTTGTTTATGTAAGGCATCATTGTTAGCGACTTTCTTTTCCGCTTCTGTAAGTGGCACATTAGCGCTATTTTCCCCCGAAATACTTTGTGCATGTTCTTTTGCTTTTACAGTTTGGCTAGGCTGCAAAAGGTGATTGATAGCTCTAGAGAGTGTTTTATAGTCTATAATAGAAGATTGAAAATTAAACATGTTACTCTCTGAAACAGCTGTATTTTGATTCGTTTTACTTTGTTCGTTTTGTTTGTCTGAATCCGCATGTTCTGTAGTCTGCGTTCCATTTGCAAAATGTTCTTTATCATAGTTTGAAGCTAGAAAATAAATAATTTGATAAAGACAAAATGATAAAAGAATACAAAATAATAAGGTTTTGATGAAAATATTTTTGGTGATGTTGTTTTTGCTACGATTCGATTTTGTAGCCAATGCCTTTCACCGTTTTAATATAAGGAATTCCTAATTTTTTTCGTAAGTTTTTAATATGTGTATCGATAACTCTTACATCACCATAATGTTCATAGCCCCATACCTTATTCAACAAATCACTTCTTGATAATACTTTTCCTCGGTTTTGCAGTAAAGTATATATAATTTCAAACTCTTTTGTAGTCAATTCAATTTGATTACCATGAACGTAAGCGGCGTATGCTGTAGAATTTAACATCAATTCATGGAAGTGCAGTATAGTTGCAGTTTCTGCTTCCTTCGTTGCTGCCCTTCTTAATACAGCTTCTACACGCTTAATAAATACGGTGTAATGGAAAGGTTTTGTAATATAGTCATCAATACCTAATTCAAATCCTTTAATTTCACTTTCCTCATTATGTAGACCTGTTAACATAATAATTGGTACATCAGATTGTCCTCGCATAATTTTACAAATACTATAGCCATCTATATCTGGTAACATCACATCAAGGAGGACAAGATCGTATGAATTTTTTTGGAAAAGAAGTATACCTTCTGTTCCAGCGCCAACAACATCAACGGTAAAGTTTTGTGCCATTAGAAATTCACGAATCAGTTCTTGTATATCTGGGTTATCTTCAATCACCAGTATATGCGTCATAGTAACACCTCCTAAATAACGCTTTTTACTGCAATATTCAAATTCATCATTTTTCGAGTGACTCAGATTGTTTATACATATAATAAGCCCCCGCTATAAAAGAGTCATAAAAGTAGCAAGGGGGGATTGTTTATCTTAACTGAATATCTTGGAATTACAGTAATTCCATTATAGTATGTATTGTAAAATTTATAAAATATTATAACTGTATAATTTTAATATCCATGTTTATAAATGTTTCAATATTGTTTAACACAATCTATTCCCATTATATATGCAAGTATAGTCGTTTTGCTACTGTAAATGAAGAAATAAAATAAGCCAAGATATTAAAAATCTTGGCTACACGTAAATCTTGTTCTTAAGTTATTTTACAGTGACAGTAGCTTGCTCCGGAATACGCTCAAATAACCAGCGTACATCATTGTTATACATGCGTATACAGCCAAGTGTTGTCGCCTTTCCAATTGCTTGATTATTGTTCGTTCCATGAATCGCATAAGTAGTTCCGTAAGTACCTGCCATATTTAATCCAAGCCAACGATCACCAAGTGGGTTACGTGGATCTCCACCTTTAATCTTTCCTGTATAGTAGGGACGATTCTTAATTTTATTTACGATCTTAAAAGTGCCTTTTGGAGTTGGCGTTGCAGCTTTTCCAGTCGCAACAGTAAAGCTTTTTACAAACTTTCCATTTTGATAAAAATCCATTTTCTTTGCGTTTGTGTCCACAATAAGTTGATCGTTCGTTGATGATGCCTCAGCAGAAATATGTGGGACTGATAAAAAAACTACTGATAATAAAACGCTTAATAATAATTTTTTCATTATATTCTCCTTTTATTATTGTAGTAGTATTACATACAATGAATTTGTAATCCTCGTAATGCTTGATTTACATTTTCATTTAATGTTTCAAAGAAAGTAGTAATCTTTGCATTGTTTTTGTTGTTTTTATCAATTAATAATCTTTCATTTAGTAAAAGCTCACCATGTAGTCCAAAACTTTGAACTTGAATATGTAGTTCATCTTCAGTTTCAGAAATGATCGGTAAGAAATAATGAAACGCTTTCGTTGGAATGATGTAGCTTTTGCCAACCATGCTCTCTTGATTTGAATTAATCCATTTTCTCGTGGCAATCTTAATATTCTTTTTTGAAACGACAAAAGACAGCGTTGTAGATTTTGTTAAACTTACGTCAAACTCATTTGTTTCACATATGTGTAAATTAAAAACGGTTTCATTTTGATGAGATTCAACATTTGTTTTAATAAAATCGTGCATTTTATAAGCTTCCATTTCTTATTCACCCTTTTTTCAATTTCGAAAAGCGACTTATATTTATTCAATTTCATGTTTAGTCATATATTAGTTAAATTTTTCAACAAATTCCGATATAATCTTACAATACGTATATGAAGCTAATATGAAGTTAGTATGAGTTTGTGATGGTTTTTTATTGAGAACAAAACAAAGGTAATTTAAGTGTTGAAAAATGTATATTTTTAGGCGGATTGGCTGTTATCTCTCCTTGAAAAAAATTTATATCATTCAAGAAAAAAGGGCGAATTGTAGTTTAATCCTTACAAAAATGTAATAAAAATGTAAGCTATTGTGATAGTTATTTCGACAATTTTTTTATACAATAATAGTAAGAAGTTGCACGTGATTGGAAGGAGAGATGACATGGAATGGGTTCATGAATTATTTCAGCAGTACGGGTACTATGTTGTACTTGTAGGCTTGCTGTTAGAATATATTGCACTTCCGTTTCCGGGAGAGCCAACATTAGCATATGCGGGATTTTTAGCACAGAAGGGCGATTTGAGTTTACCAATTTTAATTATTCTATCCTTTATTGGGACAAGTGTAGGAATGACGATTCAATACTTTTTAGGGAATAAATTAGGTATGCCCTTTGTTCAAAAGTATGGGAAATACGTATTTTTAACACAAAGAAAAATCGACTTAACAAGAATGTGGTTTGATAAGTATGGGTACTTCCTTATCTTTATTGGTTTCTTCATTCCTGGTGTACGCCATTTTACAGGATACTTTGCAGGAATCATTAATTTACCATTCCGTCGTTTTGCAATTACAATTTACTCAGGTGCTCTATTTTGGGTATCATTCTTCTTAATCGGTGGTTACTGGTTAGGTGGAAACTTACATGATATCTTTGGGGTTTTACAAGATCATATCGGTAAAATTATTTTTGGGGTTATTGTGATTGTAGCGATTACGCTAGGTGTTCGTTTCCGCAAACAGTTAAAACGAGTATTCTTACAAAACGCAAGTTAATATGGAATCCATTCTATGTCAGAATTTAGGAAGGCAGTGCTTTTGGGCACTGCCTTTTTTATTTTCCAATTTGTTTTTATCTTTCCTTCGATACCGTAACCAATCACTACTATATAATATGTTCCCGTTTTACTAGGTGAAAGTTCGTACGTATCGTCACTTCGTTCGGAAAGGGGTTCATATTTATTAAATTCACTAGAAAAGTAAGTCCCATAACCTTGGTAGGCGCTATTTTCAGTGACAAGGAAGTTTACGTTAACCTCAATTGTTTCTCCTTTTTTTACATGAATGGGTATTTTATGCGCACCGTTAAAATATGAGAAATTCGCCTCGAATGTATTTTTTGTACTATGCTCAACCCATTGTTCTTTTTGAGTAAAATCAATAGAGCATAGCGCAATGAATAGAAGAGGAATGATAATAGCGGTTGTATATCGAAACCATTTGTATTTATTTGCTATACAGGTACATAAATAAAAGAAAAGTGAACAGATTGCCCCCACAGATCCCATTATGAAAGTTACGATTACATCTCCCCCATTGTATATATGGAATGGGAGGAAGAATAAATAACCACATAAAATATAAAATGAAATTTTTCTTGGGGTGCTATTATGTTTTGAATTTAATTTATCAATTACAAATGAGCATAAGATCGCGTAGAAGAAAAGAAGGTAAAGCCAAAAATTATATAAAAATCCAATTAAGTATCCGGATGTTTTAAAGAAGTTCATATCATTTCTAATAAAGAAAAATAATAAAAAAGCAAAAAAGAGCGAACAGGCCGCTGAAAATTTAATAAGAGCATAAGAAAAAATCCTTTTTTTATCCATGAGACACCTCAATTATGTAGTTCTTAAAAAATATTATATATGTTATATCTAGCATAATATATATAATATTTTTTGACATATATTCACGTCAAAATGACAATTATAATTGATAAAAATAAGGATATTATTTACAATTTTAATTAAATACATAAAAAAGAGATAAGGTATGAAGCTTCAAAATCGGGTAAGAGAATTGCGAGCAAAGCATCGTTTATCACAAGGGGATTTAGGGAAAGTGATTGGCTCATCGCAGCAAACAATTAGCAAAGTAAAGTTGTTAGATGGGAATAACTTCCTTATGGTCATTATGACTTCATTTGTTTTGGTTTTACACGTTGTAACATATATGTACGAAATAGATAGGAAAATGATTTATTAAGGAGAGAGAAAAGTGGATATTTTAAAAAGGCCAGCTGGTTCAGTGACAGCGGCGCTAGTTCTGTCCATTTTATACGGAGTAATCCGAACCGAGAAATTAGAAACGATGTTGAACATATGGGCAGTAGTTGGAATTTTATTGTTAGTGATAGCTATTCATGAGTTAGGACATGTCATATTCGGTTTAATAGGCGGTTTACAATTTAGATTTATGACAGTAGGGCCTATTACTGTTCAAAAAGAGAAGGGGAAAGTACGCATTCGAGAAAATAAATTATGGGCTTATTTTGGTGGCGTCGCAATGTTAGTACCGCCTTCTACAGTGACACCGAATCTTTCAAAAAAATGGGCATGGATGACTTTAGGTGGACCGATTGTGAGTTTACTATTCGGTATTACTTCAGGTTACATATACATGGTAAGTTATTATCAATATCTTTTATATTTTTCCGTTTTCCATTTGGTGATTTTCGCGGTTACAATCGTGCCGATAAAAGGAACGCTTATGAGCGATGGTATGCAATTTCTTATTTTAATTAAAGATGATGAAAAGGCTAGAGAGCATTTATATACGATTCAAGTATCGAGTGAGTTATTTAATTATAAAAGGCCGAAAGATTGGGATGAGAGATTAGTAAAACTTAGCGAAGATAAACTAAAAGAGAATAAAAGTATAAGAGAGACAATGAGCGGACTTATGCTTGTCTTTTATGCCAGAGCGGATCAAGAGGGAATGGAAAGAGCGATACCGTATGTAGAACAAATTGTTCAACTACCTGTGACGAAAGAAAATAAGTTTTTCGTTAGTAGTTTTCATAGTTGGTATCTTTTATATAAAGTTCTTTATCAGGTGGAAAGCCTTTCTTTGCAAGAAGCAAAAAAATATGCGAAGGCCGTTACAAAAATGGATCTAAACGGATATTATCGCACACAAGGAATTGTTAAATATTTAGAGGGCGATATGGAAGCTTCTTGTATTTATATGAAGAAAGCTGGTACAGAGTTGAAGAATGCTGAGAGGAGTGAAATGGGATATTTACAATTAGAGAGAGAATGGTTTGAGCGGCTAAAGGAGAGGGTATCTTACGATGGGTGAGGTATCCTCTTTTTTGTATGTCATCTTATGCCGTTCCATAAAAAGTCTGAGGCGAGTAAAATAAGATAAGAAGAGCAAAGCTTGGAGGAATTCTAGATGGAAATTTTAACGATTATTTTGATAGCCTTGCTTATTTATGCTGTTTTTAAAGTAGCGTATGTAGCATTAAAAATACTCGCGATCCTATTAATTATCTTTTTAATCGTAGAGTTCGGCAGTAAATTGCTTGGGGGATAGGGTATATTGTGCGTTTTGAGTGTCGAAAAATGTCGGTAGGTCGATAAGTTGTGTCGAATCGCCGATATAATGAAAAAATCGCTGATATAAGTGGAGAAACATTCGATATATTTGAAAAATCGTTGATATATTTCAGTGAATACTGGATGGGGTATGTGGAAAAGAAGTTGCCGTGGGGGTAGCTTCTTTTTATTGTGGTGACGGGCATAGAGGATGAACAGGTTGCCGAAAAATGTCGGTAGGTCGATAAGTTGTGTCGAATCGCCGATATAATGAAAAAATCGCTGATATAAGTGGAGAAACATTCGATATATTTGGAGAATCGCTGATATATTTTGGTAAATACCAACTAGGGTATGCAAATCAATCAAAAAAAGCTGGAAGAATATCTTCCAGCTTACGAGTTACTTTCAATTTGTCGACCGCTATCTTCTTCAGTAGTTTGTAATAGGTTGAATATGTCTGCTAAGCAGAATGCAATGAACCAAGTCCATAGACCGTGGAAGAAAGCTGAGCTTAATTGAAGTGGTACTGTATAGTCTGTCATTGAGTAGGAAATACATCCTCCAACGATTCCGATCATTGTTAATAACATTGTTTTTTGTGCATTTTCTTCTGGATTGAAGAGGAAGTAAATGTATCCGCCTAAAATTGAAGCGCTTACAAGTGTTTCGATTCCATTAAAAATGATATTCTCTCCAAGCTGAGTGTTTGTCCAGAAGCAGATTGTTCCGCCGATAATAGCAAACAGGACAGCTATTGTATATCGTATATATTGATTCATATGTTCATCTCCCTGTGTAATAAGATGATTTGGAAGTCAAAAAGGTAGGTATAGTCAATTGAAGTGAATTGTTAAAAGGTTATTGAAGAGTAACTAAGTTGATTGGTGTATACCTGACTTCTCGTTTCTTAAGAGAAACCCCCAAAGTCTATACGTTCTTTTTGTATTATAACATAAATGAGCGCATAATAATAGAATTATCTGATTTTGTAATAAGTGTAAAAAATAAAAAGCGCAAGGAATGGTAGTTCCTTGCGCCTTTTTATATGCGTTTGAAACGGCCGACAATTTCAACTGTTTCAGTAATGTTCATAAATGCTTTGTTATCCACTTGACGGATAATACGTTTCATTTCGCCTAACTCATAGCGAGTTACGACAGTGTAAATCATTTTTTTCTTATGGTTTGTATAGCCGCCGACAGCATCTACCATTGTCACGCCACGTATGCCGTGATGTAGTAGTGCGCTTTTTATTTCCTCGCCTTTTTCTGTAACTGTCATTATCGTTAATTTAATATGTTTTGTATGCACGGCATCAATCACTTTGCTGACTACAAACCGACTAATTAACGTATAAAGCGTAATATCCCATCCGAAAATAAATCCTGCTACGACAAGTAAGATTAAGTTGAATCCAAAGATGATTGCTCCAATCGAAATATCTCGATGTTTTGCTACAATCAATCCAACGACATCAAAACCACCTGTTGAAGAAGCAAATCGGAATATGATTCCTGAAGCAGCACCGCAGATGACACCACCGAATACAGAAGAAAGTAAAATATCGTCTGAAACTTGGTGTACGGGAAGAATATTCATCGCTAAAGATGATACTGCTACAAAGTATGCTGTTAAAAAGGTTGTCTTCTTTCCTAAGTAAAAGTGACTTAAAATAAGAAGCGGAATGTTTAGTAAAAAGATAAGTGCTCCGATATTGTAGTGCATTAAATAACCGATAATCATCCCTACACCAGCGAATCCACCGCTAATCATATTATGCGGGATAAAAAACATATTCATAGAAATTGCATACAAAATAGAAGCTATAAAAATAACAATTAACTGTATGATAAATTCTAGATGAAATGTTTTAGCTGCTGGGAAGGATAAAAAGGCGGTGTCGGGAACGTAATCGGCGTCTCCTAGTTGACCCATAGTATGTTTCATCTCCATATTCATTTTTGATTACAAGAAGAGAATAAAGCTTTTTTCAAAAACTGGCAATAGTTTTATTATAATGCAAAAATTTTATAAATTTCTAATAAATTAAACCTATTCATTGATGTGCGTGAATATACTAAAGAAAGCGAATACATTAATTTCCTAGCATAATTTTTTTGAGAAAATATGCAAAATTATTTTTTGCAAACAAAAGGAAATAGAGAATGTTTGCCTAATGTGCTAAAATGACTTTATTAAGGATGTGAAGCGATGGAGTTTTTATTCCAGGATGCAATTCTATATATATCGTTTGTAACGACAGCGCTTTGTTTATTAGAAGTCTTCTTTCTCACAAATGTTTCTCGCTTTGTGCGTCAGCAAGCATCGAGCAGTAGACAAAGAGCTTTTAAACTAGTTGATACGTGTGAAGAGGGTACCGGAACTGTACCGCTTTTCTCCATTTTTTATAAATATGGAATGATTCGTTCTGTACGTAGACAAGAATCGAGTGACGAGAGTGACGAGGTCGGTCCGTATACACCAATGTTTCGCTAAATAATTACGAAACATTGGAGGAATAAACATGTTAAAATCATACCGAGCTAAGCTCATTAGTTTTTCATTAGTACTTGTTTTTGTTTTATCTGGTTGTAGTACTGCAGGCACAATAGATTCACATAGTACGGGAATTTGGAACCATTATTTCGTATATCCAATCTCGTATATGATTCAATTTGTTGCTCATCATATACCTGGAGCTAGCTTCGGGATTGCTATCATTATCATGACGCTCGTTATTCGTTCAGCAATGATTCCATTAGCTGTTTCACAATATCGTAGCCAAGCGAAAATGAAAAAAATGCAACCTGAATTGCAGAAGTTAAAGAAAAAATATGGTGATGTAAGCAAAGATCTTGAAAAACAAAAGCAGTATCAAAAAGAAATGTCAGAACTAATGAAATCAGGCGGTTGGAATCCACTTGCTGGTTGCTGGCCAATCTTTATACAAATGCCAATTTTCTCTGCTTTGTATTATGCGATTAGCCGAACGGAAGAGATTCGCACATCTTCATTTTTATGGGTGAACTTAGGACATGCAGATCCATATCATATATTACCGATTATTGCAGCGTTAACGACATTTATTCAAATGAAGGTATTTCAATCAAATATGGCGTCTGGTGAGCAAGGGCAAATGATGAAAGTACAGCAAATTATGATGCCGGCCATGATTCTATTTATGGGATTTGCGGCACCATCAGGTCTTGTACTGTACTGGATCACAGGTAACTTATTTACAATGACGCAAACAATTGTATTAAGAAAAATAATGGAACGTGAAGAAGTACAATTACAAAATGCATAGAGAAACACCGCTCATCACGAGCGGTGTTTTTTTATTTAAATCGTTAAGGGAATTTTAAGAAACCAACATTACTATGGGTATTGTATACGAAAGTGTACATGCTTTAGAAATATGAAGGAGGAAATTTCCTATGAAGAAGAAAACAGTTGGGTATTTAGCAATTGCGGGTGCTTTATCATTTGGAATTATAGGAGGAGTGGGTGTCCCAGCATTTGCGGCAACAAATACTCCAGCAGCAGATCAGCCTACAAAAACGGTGAAAAAGAACTTAGATGACGCTACGAAACAAAAAGTGAAAACAATTATGGATGATACAAAGAAACAGTTAGAGGAACTAGGTGTAAAGCTTCCGGAGAAAGAAAAACGTAAAGATATGTTTGCAGGATTAGATGAGCAGGCGAAAGAAAAGGCGAAGTCAATTTTAGAACAAGAGAAGTCTGGGAAATTAACACGTGAGCAAGCCAAAGAGGAATTAACAAAATTAGGTGTGAAGTTCCCAGAAAAGGGTAAACACAAAGATATGTTTGCAGGATTAGATGAGCAGGTGAAAGAAAAGGCGAAGTCAATTTTAGAGCAAGAGAAATCAGGAAAGCTCACGCGTGAACAAGTGCAAGAGGAATTAACGAAACTAGGTGTGAAATTGCCGGAGAAGGGTAAACACAAGGATATGTTTGCAGGATTAGACGAGCAGGCAAAAGAAAAAGCGAAGTCGATCTTAGAGCAAGAAAAGTCCGGGAAATTAACACGTGAGCAAGCCAAAGAGGAATTAACAAAACTAGGTGTGAAACTTCTAGAAAAAGCGAAGCATGAAGACATCTTTGCGGGATTAGACGATCAGACGAAAGAAAAAGCGAAAGCCATTCTAGAAAATGAAAAGAAACAATTAGAGGAATTGAATGTGGATCTTCCGCATCAAAAATTTTTCATGAAAAAAGAAGATAAGTAATTGAGTTATGTATCTTTCGTGGGGCAATCGGAAGATACGTATGTGAGGGGGCTGTCCTTGAAACAGCCTCCTTTTATTATTGTCGTTTTCGATGGGGGGATAGGTATATTTCGGAAACCGTTGATATAATTTTTTTACAATCATATTGCTTCGAAGGTATAAGGGAATTAGAGAAGTATTGTATCTTCTGTTATAATATAAGAAGAGAAAAATTTCTGATGTTATATAAAAAATATATTGATTTTTTCTAACAATTCAATATAATGTAAAATAACTACAAAATTCGACATCAAGAAGTGATGATGAGGACATGATCAATTTTTTACGATTCTCAGAGAGGGAAGTCTTTGGCTGTGAGCTTCCTAATACGGAAAAATGGATTACCACCTCTGAACTGCAGCAGTGAACGGATACCTAGTAATTGCTTGCCGGCAAAAACCGTTATGTAGACTTGAGAAATTGGTGAAGTGTGCAACTTTACGAATTGAAACAAGGGTGGAACCACGAATACAACACTCGTCCCTTTTTTAGGGAGGAGTGTTTTTTTATTTCATTTTTGCATCACACTAGAATTGGAAGGAGGATACGCAGCATGCATCATGATGAGAAGAACAAAATTGGTTTAACAGTTGCACTTTCTATCGTAGTAGGAACTATTATTGGATCTGGTGTGTTTATGAAACCAGGGAGCGTATTAGATTACTCAGGGAGTTCTAATATGGCTATTCTTGCTTGGGTAATTGGTGGTCTGTTGACGCTAGCAAGTGGTTTAACAGTAGCTGAAATCGGAGCGCAAATCCCAAAAAATGGTGGGTTATATACGTATTTAGAGGAGATTTACGGAAGTTTTTGGGGGTATTTATCAGGCTGGATGCAAACAATTGTTTATGGACCAGCTATTATTGGAACGTTAGGTTTGTATTTTAGTTCTTTAATGATTAATTTTTTCTCTTTAGATAAAGTATGGAATTTACCAATCGCGATTGGGACAGTTGTGTTCCTAGGCGTTGTAAATAGTATGGGAACAAAGTATGGAGGTATCGTCCAAACGGTTACGACGGTTGGGAAGATGATTCCGATCGTTTTAATTGTTGTGTTAGGTTTTTGGAAAGGGAATAGTGATATCTTTAACGTAGTTGTACCGATATCAGAAAATCAAAGTATCGGGATGGCAATTTTAGCAACGTTATTTGCTTATGACGGCTGGATTCTACTTGCTTCTATTGGTGGAGAAATGAAGAATCCAACAAAGTTATTACCGAAAGCAATGACAGTTGGGATTTTAATTGTAACGGCTGCTTACGTATTAATTAATTTGGCGTTACTGAATGTATTACCAGCAACACAAATTGTAGATCTTGGTGAAAATGCAACAGCGACAGCTGCGGGCATGCTACTTGGAGAATATGGCGGGAAAATTATTAGTATTGGTATTATTATTTCTATTTTCGGTTGTTTAAACGGAAAGATTTTAACGTTCCCACGTATTCCAATGTCAATGGCAGAGCGTGGACAGCTTCCATTTGCTAAGTTTATTGCAAAAGAAAATTCGAGATTTAAAACACCAGCAAATGCGATTACTGTTGAAATCATTTTAGGAATTATTTTAATGCTTATTAGTGATCCGAATAAGCTATCTGAGATTTCCGTATTCATCATTTATATTTTCTATGTAATGACGTTTATTGGTGTCTTCATTTTAAGAAAACGTAATAAAAATAAAGAACGTGCGTATAGTGTACCGTTATTCCCAATTGTACCAATCGTTGCGATTTTAGGTTCGTTCTTTGTAATCGGTAGTGCGATTATTAACGATCCGGTAAGTTGCTTCTTATCGATTGGAATTGTATTTACGGGGCTTCCGGTGTATTGGTATTTGAATAAGAAAAATAAAAGTGAAGTGTCATGATTGAAAGGTAGGCGTATAATACGCCTACCTTTTTTGCTGTGAAAAAATTGTACTTGTATTCACTTTCTATTTTGGTTACTATAGTCGTAGTAACCAAAATAGAAAGTGTGGGGAAAGACTTGAATTTTCGTGTGTATATTTTAGCTATTGCGGCTTTTGTAGTCGGAACGGTTGAGCTAATTATAGGAGGAACGCTCGATTTAGTGGCCAATGATTTAGGTGTATCAATTAGTGCGGCTGGTCAGCTTATCACAATATTTTCGGTAGTATTTGCTTTGTCAGGTCCAGTTTTATTAGCAGTAACAGGGAAGGTTGAAAGAAAAACATTATATATTGGGGCATTATCGATTTTCTTAATTGGAAATATTATTTCAGCGTTTAGTTTGAATTATGGAATGTTAATGTTCTCAAGGGTTATTTGTGCGGCGAGTGGATCGCTTATTATTGCACTATCTGTAACACTTGCTTCTAGTGTAGTAGAACCGCATTTTCGTGCGCGTGCGATAGGAATTATTTTTATGGGAATTAGTGGATCACTTGTACTTGGAGTACCGTTAGGTCTTGTGTTAGGAAATGCATACGGATGGCGTGCGCCGTTTGTATTAATTTCGATTTTAACAGTTATGGCGATCGCTTGTATTTCATTATTTTTAACGAAAGTACCAGCGACGTCGGTGTTATCAATAAGAGAACAAATTGCTACGTTAAAAGATAAGAAAATTGTAAGTGCACAGTTAACGTCATTCTTATTTTTAACAGGTCATTTAACACTATATGCATATTTAACACCTTTCTTAAAAGATGTGATGCATGTTGAAGCGAATTGGATTAGTGTGTTTTACTTCATTTTCGGAATCGCAGCAGTAATTGGAGGCGGCTTCGGAGGCTGGCTTGCTGATAAATGGGGATCGAAGAAAAGTATTATTTCCATCATTATCTTATTTGCATGTGCAATCTTTATGTTACCAATGATGACATTCTCATTCCCGCTTTTCATTATGATGATGGGGCTTTGGAGTATGCTGAGCTGGGCTATTTCACCAGCACAGCAAAACTATTTAATTGAAATTGCACCGGAATCAGCTGGTATTCAGCAAGGTTTAAATAACTCCGCTCTTCACTTAGGAATTGCGCTCGGTTCAACAGTAGGCGGAGTTGTTATTGAAAAATCATCTGTTATATATAACGCTTGGGTAGGCGGCGGCTTTATTATATTAGCATTGCTTTGTGCGATTTTCTCGATTACGAGAGGGCGCTCTACTCAGTTTGCGAAAGAAGAATCTATCGTTTGATAGGTTCTTTTTTGTTTGTAAAAAATTGCAGGGGTTAGGAGAGATATGGAGAAAGGGGTATATAGCGAGGTGATAGTATATGGAGTATTCAATTATTGGTTTTATATTCACGGTACTTCCGTTATTTGTGGTTATTTTTGTTCTTAGATGGATTCGTTTTATCTATCAAAATTCTGAGAAACAAGTGGAGCAAAATGAGAAGATTATTGAGCTGTTGATGGAGATAAAGGAGCAAAAAAAATCGTGAAATGACCTAATCATTCGAGTGCAAACTTTACAAAACAGACACATCCTTTTGTAGCGCTTTCTGTTATATTTAGGAAGATTATAGTTTCATATAGGAGGGCCACAAATGGGTTTATTTGATATGTTTAAAGGTGACAAAACTCGTACAGAAAATGGGATGGAACCACACTTTGCATTTGCTACATCTTTACTTTACATGATGGGTGCAGATGGAGAATATGATAATGAGGAATTAGGACAATTATTATCTGTTTTAGGTGGTAAAAATAAAGGCGGCAAGATTTATGTAGGTGGAAATAACGATGACCTACTTGAGAAGGCGATTAAGTATGTTCGTAAAAATAGTGTAGATACATTTTTAAGAGAAGCAGCACCATCTCTTACAGATGCACAAAAAATGTGTATTCTTGTTAACTTAATTGATTCATCTCTTTCTGATGGAGAGGCTGAACGTGAAGAGCAAGTAATGTTCGGGAAGTTTTTACAAGCCTTTGACATTTCAGAGGAGCGATTTAAGCCATTCTTTGAAGTAATTGTATTAAAAAATGACCGTTCTGTATTTACAAATCAAAATCATCCGAAAAACAAACTACATAAAGTTGAATTAGCGAAATCATAAAAAATAGCTGTATCAAAAGAGTATATAAAACTCCTTTTGGTACAGCTATTTTTGTGTGAGGAATTCCTTTTGGGATGTGTTAATATCTCAATTTCATCAATAAACTTTTAATTTCCTCATCTTCCATAAAGAGATCATGATGTTTTTGAGTAATCTTTGCAAGTGCAACATCATGATAGAAGAATTCTGTAAAGAACTTCACGAAAGGTTGTGACATTGTTTTCATCGCTTGCCATGATTCTTGCTCTACACCAGCGAATAAAATTTCGCGGTCGTCTACGATAAGGAGTAAATAACGCTCTAGTGCGTTAGGTTCTTCAGTTGGAATTAGAAAATGCATATTTTCTAATTCTGTTTCTACGTTTCCGACTATGAGGGATTCAATCAAGACACCTTGTTTTGCTTTTTGTTCTAATAATGGAAGATATTCTAAAAGCGTATCATTCCAAGCTGAAATACGAATCGATTCTGTTGCACTTTCTATGAGTTCTTTACTTTGAACTCGAATAGAAGATTGCATCTTTAGGCTCCATACACGGTCATCTGTAAATGATTTTTTCGATATATTCGTTTCCAATTCTTGAATGTTTGATTGGAATTCTGTCGTTAATT
Organism: Bacillus sp. NPDC094064; assembly: GCF_050279585.1. Lineage (NCBI taxonomy): Bacteria > Bacillati > Bacillota > Bacilli > Caryophanales > Bacillaceae > Bacillus > Bacillus sp. NPDC094064. Next base: position 91,739 of record NZ_JBNNUI010000005.1, on the reverse strand, counting down.
TTTCAATTGCTAGCTTGAGTGGCAATGCTGTATACAACTTTTTCTTTTCTGAAACAGAATCCATTACCATTCCTTTATCGATTAGGCGCGCTAGCACTTCATATATTTTTGCTTTTGGAACACCAGAGTGCTTCACAATTGTCGTAGCATCTAACGGTTCATTGCTTGATACGACAACTTCATAAGCTTGGCTTTCATATTGTGAGAAACCGAATTTTTGTAACATAGTTCCCTCCGAACAAATGTGATTATCCCGCTATTTGCGGGCAGTAAGATGCCCACCTCAAAATTCGGCTGGAGCAAAGAAGTTGGGGGGGGAGCTCTGCTGCCCGTAAATGCCCGATTGGTGAAGGCTAATAATCAGTGGGGGTGAATAAAATCCCACTGATTAAAGTTTCACTTTATATAGCTTAAGGATAATGAACTATTTGTTTTTGCACAAGTGGTAGTAAGTTTTTTCATCAGATAGAGATGAGAATTAATTTCAATTTTTTAATGTTATCTATTATACTTAATATATTGATTAACGTAATTAAAATACAACGAGAAGGGGACGCTTGGGGGAAGATGTTGAGAAGTTTCTGGTGCAATGGATGATGTAAGCGGGGGAGCATCTACTCTTGCTAATAGTGTAGATGAAGTTTCAGCACAACTTGAGAACATGGCGCAGTCAGTGGAACAAATGAATAGCTCCATGGAAAGTTTGACAGAGCATATGAACGATTTAGAAAGACTGGTTGAGCAGTTTAAAGTAGAGGAATAACATATTATTAAAATGATAAAGATTTTGGTAAAATAGACAATGGATATATAAGAAGTGAATATAGGAGGCAAGTTACTATGGCAATTGTTGACGTATCGATTATTCCAGTAGGAACAGGTAATCCAAGTGTTAGTGAGTATGTAGCAGAAGTACAAAAGGTGCTAGAGAAAAATGCAGATCGCGTGAAGTATCAATTAACACCGATGAACACAATTATTGAAGGAGATCTTCCTGTCATTCTAGAAGTTATTCAACAAATGCATGAAGTGCCATATACGAAAGGTGCACAGCGTGTTGCGACAACGATTCGTATCGATGATCGCCGTGATAAAGTAAGCACAATGGAGAAGAAATTAAACTCTGTTCGATCAAAATTATAAGAAAAAGCAGCGATGTTCGCTGCTTTTTTCATATAGGAGGTAGATAAGATGAGTGAAAAGTTTAACGAACAATTTGATGGGTTGTTAGCGAAATACACGGAACTATTACTGGGAGAAAGCAATGAAGAGCGAAAAGAGCAGGTGCAGAAGTGGGCACTGTATTCTTACATTGCGAAGACGATGCCAGCTTTAGTGAAGCATTGGAATGAGACGTATCCTGATGCAAAAGAAGAGATGGTACAGCTAATTACGAATATTAAAAAGCTGAATGAAGAGAAGCGAAATGAGCAGTGAGAAAACCTTGAGGTAATGTTACCTCAGGGTTTTTTTATTAATATCCTTATATAATTTACATGGAATATAAAGGGTTTTATAGGCATGTCGAATATTTTTGGCATGCCTATTTTGTACCTAGTAAACCCGTTTTTTCTAAATGTCGAAAAATATTTCCTTCATATTTACAAGCGAGAATATAAGGTTTTAAATGTTTTTATAGTATTTTATAAATTATCTAAATAATTATTTGTATCAAATAATTTTAAAGAATGATATAATTTTGAAGAGGGGTAAAAAACAGATAAAGTACAGTCATAGGGGTGAATTACATGGAACAATTAATGCGAAATTCGTTTCTTTTCTTATCTAAAAATAAAGCGCTAACAAAACTGGCTAAAAAGTACGGTTTGCGCTTTGGTGCAGGTCGCTTCGTCGCAGGGGAGACGATTGAATTAGCGACAGCTGCTATTCAACAATTAAACAAGCAAGGTCTTTGTGTAACGATCGATTATTTAGGGGAATTCGTTGATAATGAAGCAGAAGCAAATGAAATGGCTAACCAATCGATTGAAGCGATCCGTGCAATTGGAAGAGAAGGTCTTGATTCGCAGCTTTCTTTAAAAATGACTTCTATGGGATTAGATATCTCTGATGAAATCGTAATGAACAATATGCGCCGTATTTTAGAAGCTGCAAAAGAAAATGGTGTGTTTGTTACCATTGATATGGAAGACTATACACGTTGCGGAAAAACAATTGATATCTTTAAACAATTAAAATCTGAATACGATAATATTGGTACTGTTATTCAAGCTTACCTATATCGTACAGAAAAAGATATTGAGGACTTAAACTCTTATAATCCTAATTTACGTCTTGTAAAAGGGGCTTATAAAGAACCTGAAGAAGTGGCGTTCCCGGACAAGAAAGATGTAGATGACAATTATAAAAAGATTATTAAAATGCACTTATTAAATGGAAATTATACTGCAATTGCTTCACATGACGAAGCGATTATTGAATATACAAAAAAACTTGCCGAAGAACACAATATTTCAAGAGATCAATTTGAATTCCAAATGTTATTTGGTATTCGTACAGAGCGTCAACTTGAGCTAGTAAAAGAAGGCTACAAAATGCGTGTTTACGTGCCGTACGGAAACGACTGGTATGGATATTTCATGCGCCGTCTAGCAGAGCGTCCAGCAAACGTTGCGTTCGTATTAAAAGGTATGATCAAAAAATAACCAAGGAGACTAGCTCCTTGGTTATTTTAATTGTTGAAATGCGTAATGTGCCATTTTCTTCGTATCAGGATATAGTTGCGTGCGAGTAGAGGATAATACGACGTTAATGACGCGTTTCCCATCTTTTTCATCCACTGTTACGACCGTATATTTTCCGAGTGTCGATAGACCGCTTTTACTTCCAATCGCATATGGATCATTATATAGTTCTTCTCGTCCATAGTTTGCGATTTTGGGAGAGCGTTCTGAAGTATGTAGAGTTGTACGCGTTGAATTCATATATTCTAAAACAACTGGATACTTTAATGCTTCTTTCGTAATAATAGCAATGTCATATGGTGATACTTTATTTCCGAGTGCATCAGCACCACTTGCGTTTTTGAAAGTCGCATGCTTTGTACCAAGTTCCTTCGCTCTAGCATTCATCATTTTCACAAACTCATTTTTTGATCCTGCGATATGTTCTGCAATAGACTCGGCAACTGGGTCTGCACTAATGATAAGCATAAGTTTTAATGCCTCATCACGTTTTAATTTTTCACCCGCGTGAAGCTTAATCTTCTTACTTTGACTTTCTGTTTTAATCGCGTTTTCTGTAATTGTAATTTCTTCATCTTCTTTTACATTCTCTAGTAAGAGAAGCGTTGTCATCATTTTGGCTATACTAGCCGGATAAGAGCGTTCATCTTCGCGTTTCCCATACAAAATTTCACCTGTGTCTGCATCGATTGTAATGCCGTATTGCCCTGTAATAGTAGGCTGATCCGCTCTTACAGCTTGTTGTCTTTGTGCATAAGAGAAGAAAATCATCCCTGTAAATAGTGTAGCAATCATTACAATCATAACTATTGTTCGTTTCATTATAATTCCCTCATTTGTTACAAATAAATTGGGCAGAAAAAGCAGCCATTACCCATTATGCCACGTTCTCTGCCCAAAAATATAGCGTTATTTTTCGCCCATATTATGCTTTTTATATTGTTGATTATTACCTTGACGGCCTTTTTCTACACCGTGATTATGCGGACCTGCATTTCCAGTTACGCTTGCTGCGCTAATTCCAGCCTTTGAAGGGTTCTTCTTAAGTTTTGCCATATATATTCCTCCAGTTTCGTCAGATTATAAAAAGGAAAAGTGTATTTGAATGAAGAAAATACATATATAGCATAGCCAAATGAAAGAAATATATTTATTTCAGAAAATTTTATCAATAAATATATTGCGAAAATTTAAACAATAACATATATTTATTAGTAGAGGCTCATTCATTGATTGCGACTTATGTCGAAAAATTGAATGAGCATTCATTCAAGAATAGGGGGAGAATTGGATGTTCCAAATTAAAAAGGCTGCTGTTCTAGGTTCAGGCGTAATGGGTTCAGGAATTGCGGCACACTTAGCTAATATTGGTATTCCGACATTATTGCTTGATATTGTACCACCTGCGCTTACGAAAGAAGAGGAAGCGAAGGGACTTACATTAGAACATAAAAGTGTGAGAAATCGTTTTAGTAATACGGCTGTGCAAAAACTATTAAAGCAAAAACCAGCTCCTCTGACAGTGAAAGGAAATTTAACACTGATTGAAGCAGGTAACTTAGAAGATGATCTTGAGCGTCTAGCTGATGTAGATTGGATTATTGAAGTAGTAGTTGAAAACTTAGATATTAAAAAGAAATTATTTGAAAAAGTAGATGCTGTTCGTAAACCCGGTTCTATTGTAAGCTCGAATACGTCAGGCATTTCAGTTGAAAAAATGGCAGAAGGTCGTTCAGACGACTTCCAGAAACACTTCTTAGGCACACACTTTTTTAACCCACCACGATATTTAAAACTTCTAGAGGTAATACCGACGAAAGAAACAGATCCACAAGTATTAAGTTTCATGAAACTATTTGGCGAAGACGTTCTTGGAAAAGGCGTTGTTATCGCAAAAGATACACCAAACTTTATTGGAAACCGCATTGGTACGTACGGTTTACTTGTAACTCTTCAAGAGATGATAAAACGCGGCTACAGCATTGGGGAAGTTGATTCTGTAACAGGTCCACTTATCGGTCGTCCGAAGAGCGCAACGTTCCGTACATTAGATGTTGTCGGTTTAGATACATTCGTACACGTTGCAAATAACGTATACGAAAACGTACAAGAAGAAGAGCGTGAAGTGTTTAAAGTACCAGCTTTCATGCATGACATGCTTGATAAAAAGTGGCTTGGAAGTAAAACAGGTCAAGGCTTCTTCTTAAAACAAGGAAAAGAAATTTTAGAATTAAATCCTGAAACGATGGAATACGAAGCACGCAAAAAATTAAAAGCTGCATCTATTGAATTAAGTAAACAAGAAAAAGGTTTATCGAATAAATTGAAAGCGCTTGTATACGCGAAAGACCGCGCAGGAGAGTTGTTATGGAACATCATTACACCAACTCTTTTATACTCTGCAAAGCTTCATAAAGAAATTGCTGACGATATCGTTGCAATTGACCAAGCGATGAAGTGGGGCTTCGGCTGGGAACAAGGACCATTTGAAGTTTGGGATGCAATCGGCGTTGAAAAATCTGTTCAAAAGATGGAAGAAAACGGCGCAGTTATTCCTACTTGGGTGAAAGAAATGCTAGAGAAAGGTTTCACTACTTTCTATAAACACGATAACGGTGATAGCTACTATTACGATAATGGCGAATATAAGTTAATCGAACGTAATAAAAAAGCAATTTCTCTTAAACAATTAAAAGCGAAAAACGGCGTATTAAAGAAAAATAGCGGCGCGAGCTTAATTGATTTAGGCGACGGCATCCTTTGCTTAGAGTTCCATTCGAAGAGCAATGCAATCGGTATGGATATTACGCAAATGATTAACTACGCTGTTGATGAAGTAGAAAAGAATTATAAAGGTCTTGTTATCGGTAACCAATCGAAGAACTTCTGCGTTGGTGCGAACCTTGCAATGATCTTAATGGAAGCACAAGACGACAACTACTTTGAAATTGAGTTGGTTGTGAAAAACTTCCAGGATGCAATGACGAAAATTAAGTATTCTTCTAAGCCAGTTGTAGCAGCGCCTTATGGTATGACGCTTGGCGGAGGTACAGAAGTATGTTTACCAGCTGCTAGCATTCAAGCTTCTAGTGAAACGTATATGGGCTTAGTAGAAGTTGGTGTTGGCTTAATCCCTGGCGGAGGCGGTAACAAAGAGTTATACATTAAACACTTAAATAAAATGGCAAACGGTGTAGAGTTTGATCTGCAAAAAGTTGCAAATAAAGTGTTCGAAACAGTAGCAATGGCGAAAGTTTCAACTTCAGGACAAGAAGCAATTTCTCATAACTTCTTAGGTGATAAAGACGGTATTAGTGTGAATGGCGATCACTTACTATACGATGCGAAACAGAAAGCACTTGCTTTATATGAAGCTGGTTATAAAGCGCCGATCCGTAAAAAGGTTCCGGTTGTTGGTGAAACAGGATATGCAACTCTTGCACTTGGTGCAGAAGCAATGCATTTATCTGGTTACATTTCAGAGCACGATCTTCACATTGCGAAGAAACTTGCATATGTCATTGCGGGCGGAAAAGTGCCGTACGGAACAGAAGTTGATGAGCAGTATTTATTAGATGTAGAACGTGAAGCATTTATTAGCTTAGTAAGTGAGATGAAATCACAAGCAAGAATGCAGCACATGCTTGTAAAAGGAAAGCCATTACGTAACTAATAACGAGGGGAGATATCGTTCATGAGAGAAGCTGTCATTGTTGCGGGAGCAAGAACACCAATTGGAAAAGCAAAGAGGGGTTCATTAAAAACAGTTCGTCCTGACGATCTAGGGGCGTTAGTAGTAAAGGAAACGTTAAAGCGTGCGAATTATGAAGGACCAATCGATGATTTAATCTTCGGTTGTGCAATGCCAGAAGCAGAGCAAGGGTTAAACATGGCTCGTAATATCGGCGGATTAGCAGGACTTTCTTACGATGTGCCAGCTATTACAATTAACCGTTACTGTTCTTCAGGTTTACAAAGTATCGCTTACGGAGCAGAGCGTATTATGCTTGGTCACTCTGAAGCTGTATTATCGGGCGGAGCGGAATCAATGAGTTTAGTTCCAATGATGGGACACGTTGTTCGTCCGAATAGTCGCCTTGTAGAAGCGGCTCCAGAATATTATATGGGTATGGGACATACAGCAGAGCAAGTTGCTGTGAAATATGGAATTTCTCGTGAAGAGCAAGATGCATTTGCAGTAAGAAGTCATCAACGTGCAGCAAAAGCATTAGCTGCAGGAAACTTTGCTGATGAAACAGTATCTGTAGATGTAACGTTACGTACTGTTGGATCAAACAACAAACTGCAAGAAGAAACAATCATTTTCGCACAAGACGAAGGTGTAAGAGCAGAAACGACGCTAGACATTTTAGGTAAATTACGTCCAGCATTTAACGTTCGCGGTTCGGTAACAGCTGGTAACTCTTCACAAATGAGTGATGGCGCAGCATCTGTACTATTAATGGACCGTGAAAAAGCAGTGAGTGATGGCATGAAACCACTTGCGAAATTCCGTTCATTTGCAGTAGCTGGCGTACCACCAGAAGTAATGGGTATCGGTCCAATCGCTGCAATTCCAAAAGCGTTAAAACTAGCGGGATTAGAGCTATCTGATATCGGCCTATTCGAACTAAATGAAGCATTTGCTTCTCAATCAATCCAAGTTATTCGCGAGCTTGGTTTAGACGAAGATAAAGTAAACGTAAACGGCGGTGCAATCGCACTTGGACATCCACTTGGCTGTACAGGAGCAAAACTAACACTATCTCTTATTCACGAAATGAAACGTCGCAACCAACAATTCGGTGTCGTAACAATGTGTATCGGCGGCGGAATGGGAGCAGCGGGAGTATTTGAATTACTATAAAAAAAGTGGAAGCGGCTTGCTCAGAACAGGAGGGCGTTGGAAGCCCTGACGAAGAGGCGCTTTTTGCCTCACAGGAAGGGATGAAACGACCGACTGTTCTAGCCGCTGGAACTGGATTATGAAAAAAAGGTGGAAGCGGCTCGTTCAGAATGTGAGGGGGATGGAGCTTCAGACGAAGAGGCGCTTTTTGCCTCGGAGGAAGAAGCGAAGCCACTGAACATTCTAGCCGCTGGAACTGGATTAGATAAAAAGTGCAGGTGGCTTGCTCAGAACGTGACGCCGCCAATACAAAGAATGGAAGCAACAAAGGTTTATAAAAAATAAAATTGAGAGCCAGCTTCTTTCAAAATGAGAGAAGCGGCTCATGAAAATATGGAGGAGGAAATTTTCATGGAAAAAATAGTAGGAAGTGCGGTTAAAGGCGGTAGCTTTTTAGTTGATGAAATTACGATTGATCAAGTGTTTACGCCAGAAGATTTTTCATCTGAGCATAAAATGATTGCAAAAACGACAGAGGACTTTATCGTAAATGAAGTTCTTCCAGAGCTTGAATATTTAGAGCAACACGAATTTGATCGTTCTGTTCGTCTTTTAAAAGAAGCTGGGGAACTTGGTTTATTAGGCGCTGACGTACCAGAAGAGTACGGCGGAATTGGCCTTGATAAAGTAAGTTCAGCGTTAATCGCAGAGAAATTCTCTCGCGCTGGTGGTTTTGCAATTACTCACGGTGCTCACGTAGGTATCGGATCTTTACCAATCGTATTATTCGGTAACGAAGAGCAAAAGAAAAAATATTTACCATTACTTGCAACTGGTGAAAAATTAGCTGCATACGCATTAACAGAGCCAGGTTCAGGTTCTGACGCGTTAGGTGCAAAAACAACTGCACGTTTAAATGCAGAAGGTACACATTACGTATTAAACGGTGAAAAACAATGGATTACAAACTCTGCTTTCGCTGACGTATTTGTTGTATATGCAAAAATAGACGGTGAGCACTTCTCAGCATTTATCGTAGAGAAAGAATATGCTGGTGTATCTACAAGCCCAGAAGAGAAGAAAATGGGTATTAAATGTTCTTCAACTCGTACGTTGATTTTAGAAGATGCGTTAGTACCGAAAGAAAACTTACTTGGTGAAATCGGTAAAGGTCATATTATCGCGTTCAACATTTTAAATATCGGCCGTTATAAATTAGGTGTTGGTACAGTTGGATCTGCGAAACGTGCAGTAGAAATTTCAGCACAATATGCAAACCAACGTCAACAGTTCAAACAACCAATCGCTCGCTTCCCATTAATTCAAGAGAAACTTGCGAATATGGCAGCAAAAACATATGCAGCTGAAAGCTCTGTATACCGTACAGTAGGTTTATTTGAAAGCCGTATGAGCACATTATCTGAAGAGGAAGTAAAAGACGGTAAAGCAGTAGCAGCTTCTATCGCTGAATATGCAATCGAGTGCTCTTTAAATAAAGTATTCGGTTCTGAAGTATTAGATTATACAGTAGATGAAGGTGTTCAAATCCACGGTGGTTACGGATTTATGGCAGAGTACGAGATTGAAAGAATGTACCGCGACTCTCGTATTAACCGTATTTTCGAAGGAACGAACGAAATTAATCGCCTAATCGTACCTGGTACGTTCTTACGTAAAGCGATGAAAGGTGAATTACCACTTCTTCAAAAAGCACAAAAATTACAAGAAGAGTTAATGATGATGATGCCAGAAGAAGTAGGCGATGAGCCATTAGCACTTCAAAAATATTTAGTAAGTAACGCGAAGAAAATCGGCTTAATGGTAGCTGGATTGGCTGCTCAAAAATACGGTAAAGCATTAGATAAAGAGCAAGAAATTCTTGTGAATATTGCTGACATCGTAAGCAACTTATATGCAATGGAATCAGCTGTTCTTCGTACAGAAAAAGCAATTAAAACGACTGGTCTTGAAAAGAATAAACAAAAAGTGTTATACACTGAAGTATTCTGCCAAGAAGCATTCAACGAAATCGAAGCAGATGCGAAAGAAACACTTATCGCAGTTGAAAATGGCGACATGCTGCGCATGATGTTATCATCATTACGTAAATTAACTCGCCACACACCACTTAACGTAATTCCGAAGAAACGTGAAATCGCTGCGAAAATTTTAGAAGAAGAGCGTTATACAGTTTAATAGATGAAAGAGAACCAGTAGCCTTTTGGCTGCTGGTTTTTTGTTGGTGGATTCTTGAAGAGAGCTGTATTACATATGTATGTGTAAACAGCTTTTTGTGATGGAGGTAAAGGGAATGCAGTTAATAAGAGTAGAAACAGTTCATCAAATCGCATTTTTACCGCGTCTATTTCCGATTAACTGTTACTTTGTCGAAGAAGAATCGGGATTAACTTTAATTGATGCAGCGTTACCATTTTGTGCAAAGAAAATTTTAGAATCGGCTCGAAAAATAGGAAAACCGATTACGAATATCGTGATTACCCATGCGCATGATGACCATATTGGAGCGCTAGACGCTATAAAACAAGAGCTGCCGGATATTCCGGTCTATATTTCTAAAAGAGATGCTTGTTTACTTGAAGGAGATTTGTCACTGCAACTAGGGGAACCGGGCACAGAGGTGAAAGTAGGGGTGTCAAAACAGATAAATACGGTTCCAGATATTCTTCTTCAAGAAGGAGATAGAATTGGTTCACTTGTAGCGATTGCGACTCCAGGTCATACACCAGGTTCGATGTCATTTTTAGATACGAGAAATGATGCACTCATTGTAGGAGATGCATTTCAAACGAGAGGAGGCGTGGCGGTAGCAGGACAAATAAAGTGGTTGTTTCCGTTTCCTGTGTTTGGCACTTGGGATGCAGAAGTTTCGTTAACAAGTGCTCAAAAATTGCTGGAATATAAGCCAGCTATATTGGCGACAGGGCATGGGAAGATGATGAAAGAGCCGTTCGTGCACATGCAACGGGCGATTGAAGAGGCAAAGCAGAATTTAAGTAGAAAGAGCCTCTAAATCATTAGAGGCTCTTTCTACTTAAATAATATTATTTAGCAGGCTTTAGAAATGTATATATTGCTAAGAAAAAATTGAAAAACGTAAATACGAAAGGGTCGTGGCTTGACTCAGAATCATAAGCTTCTTGGCTTTTTGTAAGAAATTCGTGGATTTTCATGAGTATTGCTCCTTTATTATGTAGAATTTATAAAAGGGAGTTTTTTAAAACTACCGCTTACTAATAGAGCTGCATTAATAAATAATAAGAAAAATGTAGTGTTCTGATTTTTATAATTGTTCAGTGCTATAAATAGAAAATAAATGAGAAATATCATGTGTAAAGGTATAGAGGTGGATAGTGGTTTTAAAGTTAATACATCAATGATCGCATAAGCGATGAAGAAGATGACTTTAAATGTTCTTTACGTAGGCACACCTTCTTAATATGTTGTATCTGTGAATTATAAAGTTAAGGATGCATTTTTAATATTTGTATTTTTCTGTAATTATAACATTTTTTTGTCTATATAAATAGATGTTGTTGATTTTAGTATGAAATGAATTTAAGAATGATTTTTAATGAATACGATTTAAAAAGAGCCAAATACTAATGACGAATGAACAAAGAAAGGTAGGAGTATCCTATGCAAAATTTAACAGAACTTGAAGTAGAAAATTTACGTCATTTAATTGGTGGACACGCAACAATTATTAACAAGTTAGAACAGTATGCACAGGCTTGTACAGATCCGCAGCTAAAGCAAATGCTACAAAAAGATGCACAAGATGCAAGAAATACGAAACAACAATTAATGACTTTCTTAGGATAGGAGGAAGCGAAAGATGAATGAAAAAGATATGGTAAATGATTATTTAGCAGGATTAAATGCAAGTTTAACGAGTTATGCAAATTATATTTCTCAGTCTGATAATGAACAATTACATCAAACGTTAATTCAAATTCGTAATCAGGATGAGATGCGCCAACGTAATATGTATGAGTACGCAAAGCAAAAAAGTTATTATAAGCCGGCAGCACCTGCGAATCCGATGATTGTGCAGCAATTGAAAGGTCAATTAAGTGCGGAATAATCGGATGAAAAAAAACGGGCGAATGAAGTCGCTCGTTTTTTTGTTTTGTACATGTCAATAAATACATAATAAATATTTTTCCGGTTGTAACAAATATGACGAAAATTAAATATAACAATTCACAGAAAGGACAAAAACTTTGCTCGATATTTCACAAAGTATCCATGGTTTCTATTGTGGGAATCTCTATAATTAGGAGTGTAAAGAACAAAAGAACTAGATTACTATGATCAATTAGGAGAGATTGCTATGAAAAGAAATACAAGAAAAATTGCAATTATCGGTACTGGATTAGTGGGATCAAGTTGTGCGTATTCCATTGTAAATCAAGGGATTTGCGAAGAACTATTATTAATTGATATAAATCATGAACGTGCAGTTGGGGAAGCGATGGATTTATCGCATTGCATTAACTTTACAAATACAAGAACAAAAGTATATGCAGGAAACTATGAAGACTGCAAAGATATGGACATTGTCATTATTACAGCAGGACCAGCACCAAAGCCTGGACAAAGTCGTTTAGATACTTTAGGAGCAAGCGCGAAAATTATGGAAAGTATTGTTGGCGGCGTCATGGAAAGCGGATTTGATGGTATTTTCTTACTCGCATCGAACCCGGTTGATATTATTACATATCAAGTGTGGAAATTATCTGGATTACCTAGAAATCGTGTGATTGGTACAGGTACATCATTAGATTCTTCTCGCTTAAGAACAATTTTATCTGAAATGTTACATGTAGACCCTCGTAGCATTCATGGATATTCATTAGGAGAGCATGGAGATTCTCAAATGGTTGCTTGGTCACATGTAACTGTTGGAGGAAAGCCAATTCTACAAATTTTAGAAGAGCAAAAAGAACGTTTCGGTGAAATAGATTTAGATGAAATTGTTGAGAAGACTGCAAAAGCTGGATGGGAAATTTATAAACGAAAAGGCACTACTTATTATGGAATCGGAAATTCTCTAGCATATATTGCGAGCTCAATCTTTAATGATGACCATCGCGTAATTGCTGTATCAGCTATTTTAGATGGTGAGTATGGTGAATATGACATTTGTACAGGAGTGCCAGCTATTATTACTAGAGATGGTATGAAAGAAGTTGTACAACTAAATTTAACTGAGGAAGAAGAAGCTCGATTCGCAAAATCAAACGATATTTTACGCGATTATATGAAAACAATTGGTTACTAACTTATAGGAGAAGGTGAAACAAATGAAGGAATATATAATGTCTCGTGTATTTAAAGCATCTGCTGGAATCGCGCAAGGTATTTTCGTATCCCTTGGAATTGGTTTACTAATCGAAAATATAGGAAGAATTGTTGATATTCCATTACTTATTACAATCGGAGTTGTTGCAAAATCACTTATGGCACCAGCCATTGGAGCCGGGATTGCTTTTATGCTCGGTGCAAACGGTCTTGTCATCTTTTCAGCGATGGTAGCTGGAGCGATTGGTGCCGGATCCATTTCAATGACTGAAGCTGGTCTCATCATAAAAACAGGTGAACCAATCGGTGCCTTATTAACAGCAACTTTAGCAGTTTATATTGGTAAACGTTTAAGCGGAAAAACTGCTTTAGATATGATGCTCGTTCCATTTGCAGCAATATTAGGTTCTGGTGTAGTCGGTATTTGGTTAGCACAAAATATTAGCCCGGTTTTAAATGCAGTTGGAGCATTCATTAAAGATAGCTCAGCTGGTAGCCCATTCATCGCTTCTGTCGTCATTGCAGTGGTTTGGGGACTGTTACTTATATCTCCAGCTTCATCAGCTGCGTTAGCGATAGCACTTAGCTTAGATGGTGTTGCAGGTGGTGCTGCTCTTGCAGGATGTGTTGCTCAGTTTATCGGATTCGCTGTCATCTCAGCGAAAGAAAATAATTTAGGCGGCATATTAGCTCAGGCCCTTTGTACTCCGAAAGTACAGTTGCCGAACATTACTAAAAATCCAATGATTCTCGTCCCAACTGTCGTCGCCAGCGCCATAGTCGGCCCAGTATCGGCACTCATTTTCCAGCTAGAAGCAGGAAAAGAAATTGCAGGTCTTGGATTAAGTTCTCTTATCGCACCAATTAATTTAATTTCCAGCCAAGGATGGGAAGTTGTCCCAGCGATGATAATCACTTATGTCATCATTCCAGTAGCTGTTTCTTATATGCTTTACAGCGCTCTTAAAAAATCAGGTCGTATTCATTCTGGTGATATGACTGTACCGCAATCTTAAATTGAAAATCTCCTTATTAATAGATAAAAGCAGACTGAAGAAGCCACAGTCTGCTTTTTTGTTGCGTTACATTTTATGATTTTGTTTTACTGGAACCCTTATTGGTTCTTTTGCTAACAATAGCTGAACACCGAAGTATAGTATGCTTGCCAGCGTCATTCCAGAAACGGCATCTATAAATGCATGTTGCTTCGTAAATAGCGTTGATAAAATGATCAGTGTGCCGAAGAAAGTAAGAATGTAATATTCAAAAGCGTGCTGTTCTCTACGTTTAAAGGCAGCTAACATAATCACAAATGTAGTAAGGACGTGAATGCTTGGGAAACAGTTTACCGGTTGATCGATACTATAAATATAGCGGACTAGTTCGGAAAATACGTCTGTTCCAACGACGGTTGGACGAGGTACTGTTGTTTGCCAAAAATAATAAATAGAAAAACAAGCAAGTTTGCCAAGAATGACACTGCTTAAAGTAACGTAATATTGCTTTCGATCAGCAAAACAATAATAAATAAGTGCACCGTATAAGTATGGGAACCAAAGTAAATAAGGAATAATAAATGCTTTTACAAATGGAATCCACTCATCTACTACTGTTGTGACGTCTACTGCGTGGACAGATGATTTATTTAATACATCGTAAAGGGGACTTACGAGTACGAGTAGAAGTATATAACTTAACGGAAGAAAAGATGAAAGTTTAAATTTCTTCATGACAATCTCCTATGTTTTTTAGTAATGTAAGTAAATTCAATTGATTATAATATAGAAAATTCAATTGGGCTATTGATTTCACTTACATTTTCTTGAATTAACCTTACATTTTTGTCACTTGACTAAAAAGAAGAGGAGGGTGCTAAATGAAGCGTTTATCGTATTTCTTAGTTTTTATATTGTTATGCCTAGTCGGTGCGGGGTGTGCAAAGAATAACGAAGGAGAGAAATTAGAATATAACGGGAGAGCACTCGTAATTGGAGTTGTTGGAGAAGAGCCGAAAGACACGTTTAGAAATGTAAAGTTTGAGAAAATTAAGTTAGAGGACCTGGAAAAGAAATCTAAGAAAGTAGACGGGTTTCTAATAATGAAAGATCACTTTCAAGAAGCCTCAACAGAGCAGTATAAAGATGTATTTTCATCGCTAAAGAAACCAGTGTTTTTTATCGGTTTACAAGATAAATCATATTCACTTTTTATTACAAAAGGTATAGAGTATAACAGCGCAAAAAAAGATGTAAATGCTATGTATACGCAAGGTTTTGCGAATATCGGAAGTGGTGAAGGGCAGCAATGGGCAGTTGGTTTATCAAATGGTGGAAATACAGAAGAAAGTATTCACAACATGTATATCGTAGTGTTTCAAACAATTGCAGACTATTTGAATAGATCATGAGAAGCCTTTATATAGGGGCTTCTTCTTTTATTTAAATATGTTTGATAAGAACGTAAGGCTTCATTTTGAAAGTGAATGTGAAGGAGTATGGAATTAATCAAACGTTTGTTTAAGATGTATGTTCGGTAGAAAGGAATCAATGCAGTTCAAAGGAAACAAAGGAAAATAGGGAATTAATCAAACGTTTGTTTAAGATGTATGTTTGGTAAGAAAGGATCAATGCAGTTCAAAGGGAATGAAGGAAACTAGGAAACTAATCAAACGTTTGTTTAAGATATATGTTCGGTTTAATGTGAGGAGAATCTAAAAAAATATATATTTATTTTTTTTTCTTAACAAATGGCGGAAAAATAAGAAAAATTCGCAGGATTATTAAAATTTATCACGAAATAAGTAAAAGTTTAGCGAATAATCGTTTGAAATAATAAAACGTTTTCTATATGATAAGGGTAAAGGTTAGTAAAAAAGTAGGTGAATTTATGACAGTAACATTTTATTCATATCCAAAGTGTGGCACATGTCAAAAAGCAAAGAAATGGTTTGAGGCAAACGATGTAGCATATGAGATGATTCATATTGTTGAAAATCCACCGTCAAAAGAAGATTTACGTAATTTACATGAAAAAAGTGAGTTACCATTAAAAAAATTCTTTAATACAAGTGGAATGCGTTACCGCGAACTTGGTCTGAAAGATAAGTTAAAGGATGCGAGTGAAGACGAAATGTATGAACTTTTAGCATCTGATGGCATGTTGATTAAGCGTCCAATCGTAACAGATGGAACGAGTGTAACACTTGGTTTTAACGAAGAGCAGTTTGAAAGTGTGTGGAAAAAGTACCAATAAGGTATTTTTACATAATTAATACATTCACTGGAGGTACAGTCATGAGCATTCCAAATAATTTACGTTACTCTGAAGAACACGAATGGGTAAAAACTGAAGGTAATGAAGTTGTTATCGGTATTACTCACTTTGCACAAGGTGAGCTAGGCGATATCGTATTCGTTGAACTTCCTGAAGTAGGTGCAACAATTGAAGCTGACGAGCCATTCGGAAGCGTAGAATCTGTTAAAACAGTTTCTGAGTTATACGCACCTGTAAGCGGTAAAGTTGTAGCAGTAAACGAAGAATTAAGTGACCAACCAGAACTTGTTAACGAATCTCCATACGAAGGTGCATGGATGGTTAAAGTTGAACTTTCTGATGCAAGCCAAGTTGAGAAGTTATTAACTGCAGAAAAATATGCAGAAATGACAAACCAAGACTAATTTTAGTCGACTGAAGGACAGCCTTTGTGCTGTCCTTTTTTATTTTGTGTAAAATAATGAACGTAGAATCATATACTAATTATCGTGTAGGAGAACGTTTTTTGAAAAACTTGTTCGTTATTCTTTATTGGTTAGCGCCAGCGGCTAGATTGTTCGGTGGTTTCACTTCTTCCTACAAGGCAAAAAGCGCCTTTACGTCAGAAGCTCCATCCCTCTCACAATCTGAACGAGCCGCTTCCGCTTTTCATTGTCCAGCTCCACCTCCTAGCCCTTCATGTCTAAGAACCTTCCGCACGAGAAGACAAAAAGCGTCTTCTGTGCGAAAGAACCTTAGCCAACAGGGCTAAACAGTCGGTTCCGCTTTTCTTATTGTCCAGCGCCAGCGGCTAGATTGTTCGGTGGCTTCGCTTCTTCCTGCGAGGCAAAAAGCGCCTCTACGTCAGAAGCTCCATCCCCCTCACAATCTGAACGAGCCGCTTCTGCTTTTCATTGTCTAGCTCCACCTCCTAGCCCTTCATGTCTAAGAACCTTCCGCACGAGAAGACAAAAAGCGTCTTCTGTGCGAAAGAACCTTAGCCAACAGGGCTGAACAGTCGGCTCCGCTTTTCTTTATTGTCCAGCGCCAGCGGCTAGAACAGTCGGTCATTTCACTCCTTCACTTGAGGCAAAAAGCGCCTCTAGTTCAGGAGTTCCAATGTCCTCCTGTTCTGAACGAGCCGCTTCTGCTTTTCTTTTGCAAAAATAAACAGGAAACAACATGAAAATAACGAATATACTATATACTAAGTTAAAGGTTGTATAGTATATGGTGATCGGGTGATGACATATGATTTATGTAGAAAAAGTCATTATTGTAGAAGGTACATCAGATAGAAGAAAGATTGAATCTATTATTCGTGAACCGGTGGAAATTGTTTGTACAAATGGTACAATTGGTTTGTCGAAAATGGATGAGCTCGTTGATCAGTTTTTTGATAAGGAAGTGTATGTGCTAGTGGATGCTGATGATGCTGGAGAAAAGTTAAGGAAACAATTTCGAAAAGAATTTCCGCAAGCAGAGCATATTTATATCGATCGCTCGTACCGAGAAGTGGCAACTGCGCCGTCTTCACACTTAGCAAATGTATTATGGGGAGCTGACATTGACGTCTATACAGAATATTTACGGTAAGGAATGATAGAAGTGATTGACTGGACAGGAGCCGAAGCTACAGCCCTAATAGAGAACGAAGAAAAAACAGTGTTATATGTATATACTCCGATGTGTGGAACATGCCAATTAGCAAAAAAGATGTTAACGGTTGTTGAGATGACAATTGAGGATTTGAAAATTGGAATGTTAGATTTAAATTATGCCCCGCATTTAGCGAAAGAGTATGGAATCGAAAGTGTACCGTGTTTACTTGTTTTTGAAAATGGGACACTAATGAAGAAGATATATGCATTTCATTCGGTTGAATATTTATATACGGAGTTAAAGTAGGCGGCAAAGTTTTTGCCGCCTCGACATATTTCTTGGGAAATATGTCGAGATGCAGGGTGGGTACAGTATTTGTCGAGCGAAAGTAACAGGATTGCTCTTTAGTGAGAGGGAATGGTATGTAATAGAAAGTGATATGAAGGATGTGATTTAGGGTGAAATTATATTCTTTGCTGCAATCATTTGTAAATTACGCTAATGGTCAATACCATTTAGAACCACTTCTAAGACAAGGAGAAAGAATTGTCAACTTCCGTTTTGGGGATGAATGTTGTTCGTTACAAATTTCAAGAGATTATATAGAGTTGTTGAAAGAGGAAAGAGGAACAGAACAAATCGTTTGTGTAGACGAAGAAGATGTAGAACAATTGGTGAACGGAAATATACGATTACAAATGTTAATGAACGATGGACGTGTACATTATTCGGGGACGTATCGAACGATGCTAGTAGTCGAGTCGATGTTTCATATATGTAAACCGATGTCAGTAGGTGCTTAAAATTCTGAAGGTTCATTTTTTACGAAAATTTCTGTTGACACGGTGTGTGGATGTTGATACAATTCAATTCATAAAATATAGACAATTTCATAAATTACAAATCAGACGAAAATGTAATCTGATTTCTCTTATCAAGAGAGGTGGAGGGACTGTGCCCTGTGAAGCCCGGCAACCGTCAACTTATGTTGAAATGGTGCCAATTCCTGCAAAGCAAATGCTTTGAGAGATGAGAGAGAGGGATAATGTTGTTATATACGCATATAAACCTTTCTGCTTCTCTAAAGCGGAAAGGTTTTTTTGTTGTTTGAATGTGGAGGACATTCAAATAATAAAAGTAATGATAACGGTGGACTACACGCATTACAAATAAAAAATTGCGGAGTCGATCAAAAATCCAGCTTCAGCGGCTAGAATGTTCTATGGCTTCGCTTCTTCCTATGAGGCAAAAAACGCCTCTACGTCAGAAGCTCCATCCACTTCACATTCTAAACGAGCCGCTTACGCTTTTTATTAAAAAAAGGGGTGAACATCATGATCTTATTAGAAAATGTAAAGAAAATATATAAGGCAAAAAGCGGTGATGTCACTGCTGTAGATAACGCCAATTTAAAAATAGAGAAAGGTGAAATCTTTGGTGTTATTGGATATAGTGGCGCCGGAAAAAGTTCTTTAATCAGATTGTTTAATCAGTTAGAGAAACCAACTTCTGGCCAAATTACAATTGCAAATCGCGTGATTTCAGCAATTACAGGAAGTGAGCTTCGGAAGGCAAGGCAAGAAATTGGAATGATTTTTCAGCACTTCAACTTACTTTGGTCACGAACTGTACGTGAAAATATTGCATTTCCACTTGAGATTGCAGGCGTTGATAAGGAGAAGAGAAGAAAACGTGTTGATGAGTTAATTCATCTTGTTGGGTTAGAGGGAAGAGGAGACGCATACCCATCTCAGTTAAGTGGTGGACAAAAGCAACGTGTCGGGATTGCAAGAGCATTGGCTAACAATCCACAAGTACTTTTATGTGATGAAGCAACGTCAGCTCTTGACCCAGAAACGACAGATCAAATTTTAGATTTACTCCTAGATATTAATAAGCGTCTCGGTTTAACAATTGTACTGATTACACATGAGATGCATGTAATTCGAAAGATTTGTAATCGCGTTGCGGTAATGGAGAGAGGAAAGATTGTAGAAACGGGTCCAGTACTTGACGTATTCCGTAATCCGCAGCAGGACATTACGAAACGTTTTGTACAACAGTTAACGGATTCTGAAGATACAAATGAAACGATTGAAAGTTTAATTGAAAAATATCCAGATGGAAAAGTAATTCGTTTGCAGTTTATCGGTGAGGCTGTAGAAAGGCCGGTACTTCAAAGGTTAATGCAGCGCAGTGATATAGAAGTAAGCATTTTGCAAGGAAATATCGCACAAACGAATAACGGCTCTTACGGTAGTTTAGTCGTTCATTTAAATGGTGAGGAAATAGCGATCCAGCAAGCGATAGAAGGAATTCATCAAGATCAAGTAGAGCTGGAGGTGATTGCACATGGATAAGTTACTCACAAATGTTGATTGGAATCAAATGTTAGAAGCAACTGGTGAAACGTTATATATGACGGCAATCGCAGCTCTTGCCACATTTATTTTAGGACTTATTTTAGGATTGTTACTCTTCATGACAGCGAAAGATAATTTATGGGAAAACAAAGCGGTTAATACGGCAATTGGAGCGTTCGTAAACATTTTCCGCTCGATACCGTTCATCATTTTAATCATTTTATTAATCCCATTCACAAAAATCCTCCTTGGAACAATTCTTGGAGCGAGTGCAGCACTGCCAGCTTTAATCATCGGAGCGGCACCATTTTATGCAAGAATGGTTGAAATCGCACTTCGTGAAATTGATAAAGGTGTAATTGAAGCTTCAAAAGCAATGGGGGCAAAAACGAGCACGATTATTTTAAAAGTATTGATTCCAGAATCATTACCAGCACTAGTATCTGGTATTACGGTAACGACAATTGCTTTAGTAGGCTATACGGCAATGGCAGGAGTTGTTGGTGCAGGTGGCCTCGGGACACTTGCTTACTTAGAAGGATTCCAGCGAGGAAATAACGATGTAACAATCGTTGCGACAATTTGTGTATTACTCGTTGTATTTTTCATTCAATGGATTGGTGATCGTGTAACGACTCGTATAGATAAAAGATAATGAAAACGGGAGGATGTTTCAAATGAAAAAATTATTACTTACAGCACTTATTTCAACTTCTATTTTTGGGTTAGCTGCTTGCGGGGGAAAAGATAAAGAGGAAAATAAACTTGTTGTTGGAGCTTCTAACGTACCGCACGCTGAAATTTTAGAAAAGGCAAAACCGTTACTTGAGAAAAAAGGTATTGAATTAGAAGTAAAAAAATTCCAAGATTACGTGTTGCCAAATAAAGCGTTAGCGGATAAGGAATTAGATGCAAACTACTTCCAGCACATTCCGTATTTAGAAAAAGAAATGAAAGATAAAAAATATGATTTTGAAGTAGCAGGAAAAATTCATTTAGAACCAATTGGCGTATATTCTCAAAAATATAAAAGCTTAAAAGAGCTTCCAGACGGAGCGACAATTATTATGAGTAACTCTGTTGCGGACCATGGACGTGGTTTAGCGATTTTACAAAAAGAAGGCATTTTAAAAATTAAAGATGGAGTAAATCCAGTTAAAGCAACGCCAAAAGATATTTCAGATAATCCGAAAAATTTAAAATTCAAAACGGATATTGAGCCTGGTTTATTACCGCAAGTGTATAACAATAAAGAAGGCGATGCTGTTCTAATTAACTCGAACTATGCGATTGATGCGAAATTAAATCCAGAAAAAGATGCGATTGCGATTGAAGGAAATGATTCACCGTACGCAAACGTAGTAGCTGTTCGTAAAGGCGATAAAGATAAGAAAGAGATTAAAGCTCTTGTAGAAGTATTACACTCTAAAGAAATCGAAGACTTTATTAACAAAGAATATAAAGGGGCAGTTGTTCCTGTAAAAGAATAATTGCTGCGGGAGGGCTGGTGTATGCCGGCCCTTTTTATAACTACATAACTATAGGGGAGAAGGGGACGTCATATGAAAAAGATTCTACTGTCAGTTGTTACAGCACTATCTGTATTTACATTAGCTGCCTGCGGGGGGAAAGAGGAGAATAAGCTTGTCGTTGGAGCTTCTAACGTGCCGCACGCTGTTATTTTAGAGAAGGCACAGCCGATATTAGAGAAAAAAGGTATTAAGTTAGAGATTAAAAAATTCCAAGACTATGTGTTACCAAATAAAGCGTTAGCGGATAAGGAGATTGATGCGAACTATTTCCAGCACATTCCGTATTTAGATAAAGAAATTCAAGAAAAAGGATATAAAATTGTAAACGCAGGAAAAATCCATTTAGAACCAATGGGCATTTATTCTAAGAAATATAAAAGCTTAAAAGACTTGCCAGATGGCGGGACAGTTATTATGAGTAATAACGTAGCGGAGCGTGGCCGTATGTTAGCACTGTTACAAAAAGGTGGCGTTATTAAACTGAAAGATGGAGTAGACGTTGTTAAGGCGACAGTAAAAGATGTTGTGGAAAATCCGAAGAACTTAAAGTTTAAAACAGATGTGGAACCTGGACTTTCACCGAAGCTGTATGAAAATAATGAAGGGGATGCTTTATTTATTAATTCAAACTACGCAATTGACGCGAAATTAAACCCAACAAAGGATGCAATTGCGATCGAAGGATCAGACTCTCCATATGCAAATATTATTGCAGTTCGTAAAGGTGACGAGAAGAAAAAAGAAATTAAAGAGCTAGTAGAAGTACTACATTCAAAAGAAATTCAAGATTTTATTAATAAAGAATATAAAGGTGCTGTACTTCCGGTAAGTGAATGAAAATAAGGAAAGGACTGGTAATTTTCCGGTCCTTTTTTCTTTATATATATAAGAAGAAAGGTGTATCATATAAAGGTGAAAAGGAAATACTTATATACATTTGTGAAAAAATTGTTACTTTTTTTCGTCGTTTGCGATATCATTTTATTTGATATAAAATTAGAATGAGAATAAAATGAGAATATGAACGTTTTAGGAATTTTTAAAATGTATATATAGGATTAATGGAGGTATTGAGATGGCTGGTTCTACATTAACGGTTAAAGACTTACACGTATCAATTGATGGCAAAGAAATTTTAAAAGGTGTAAACCTTGAAGTAAAGGGTGGAGAAATCCACGCAATTATGGGACCTAACGGAACAGGTAAATCAACTTTATCTTCTGCAATTATGGGTCACCCAAAGTATGAGGTAACAGAAGGTAGCATCATCATCGACGGTGAAGATGTATTAGAAATGGAAGTAGACGAGCGCGCACAAGCAGGTCTATTCCTAGCAATGCAATATCCAAGTGAAATTAGCGGAGTTACAAACGCTGACTTCTTACGTTCTGCAATTAACGCACGTCGTGAAGAAGGCGATGAAATTTCTCTTATGAAATTTATCCGTACGTTAGATAAAAACATGGAATTCCTAGAAATGGATCCAGAAATGGCACAACGTTACTTAAACGAAGGTTTCTCTGGCGGTGAGAAAAAACGTAACGAAATTCTTCAATTAATGATGATCGAGCCAAAAATCGCAATCTTAGACGAAATCGACTCTGGTCTTGATATCGATGCGTTAAAAGTTGTATCTAAAGGTATTAACGAAATGCGCGGCGAAGAGTTCGGTTGCCTAATGATTACGCATTACCAACGTTTATTAAACTACATCACTCCAGACTTCGTTCACGTTATGATGAACGGTCGTATCGTTAAATCTGGTGGCCCTGAGCTTGCACAACGTCTAGAAGCTGAAGGTTACGACTGGATTAAAAAAGAATTAGGTATTGAAGACGAAACAACAGAGCAAGAAGCGTAAGAGAGGAGCATAAACATGACAATCGGTACATTACCTTTCGATCAAGAAACAATCCGTCAACGCGCAAGCGAAGTAAACGAAGCTGCTTGGTTGACTGAGTTCCGCTTACAAGCTCTTGCACAAGCAACTGAACTTCCAATGCCAACGCCTGATAAAACGAAAATTGACAAATGGGACTTTATCGGAAAAGGCGACGCTGCTAAGCAAGAGCCTGTAAGTTCTTTAACTGAACTTCCAGAAGCAGTGAAAAACTTAATCGATGAAAATAACAGCGTATTAGTGCAACGTACTGGTACAACTGCGTTCGTTTCTTTAGCAGACGAAGCAAAAGAAAAAGGTGTTATTTTTACAGATATCGTAACAGCTGCAACAGAGCATGCTGAACTAGTACAAAAGTACTTAATGAAAGACGGCGTGAAAGTAGACGAGCATCGTTTAACTGCACTTCATGCTGCATTAATCAACGGCGGTGCATTCGTATATGTTCCGAAAAACGTTGTTCTTGAAACTCCACTTCAAGCTGTATTCTTAGTAGACGGCGAAGAAGCTAACGTATATAACCACGTATTATTCGTAGCTGATGCGAACAGTACTGCAACTTATGTAGAAAACTACGTTGCAAATGAAAATGCTAAAGGTATTGCAAATATCGTAGCAGAAGTAATCGTGGAACAAGGCGCACAAGTGAAATTCGGTGCGGTTGATCTATTAGCACAAGACGTAACAACTTATGTGAACCGCCGCGGAGTAGTAGGACGCGACGGCCGTATTGATTGGGCTCTAGGCCTTATGAATGACGGAAACACAATTTCAGAGAACGTTACGAACTTAATGGGCGACGGTTCATATGCTGATACGAAAACAGTAACAATTGGCCGTGGTAACCAAACACAAAACTTTACAACTAAAGTTGTTCACTTCGGTAAACACTCTGAAGGTTGGATCTTAAAACACGGTGTACAAAAAGATAGTGCAACATCTATCTTTAACGGAATTGGTAAGATTGAACACGGTGCATCTAAATCAAATGCACAACAATCTTCTCGCGTTCTTATGCTAGACGAAAAAGCTCGCGGCGATGCAAACCCAATCCTTTTAATTGATGAAGATGATGTAATGGCAGGTCACGCAGCTTCAGTAGGTCGCGTAGATCCAATCCAACTATACTACTTGATGAGCCGTGGTATTCCAAAACGCGAAGCAGAACGTTTAGTCATCCATGGATTCTTAGCACCAGTAGTAAATGAGCTTCCAATTGAAGGAGTAAAAGCACAGCTTGTTGAGGTAATTGAAAGGAAAGTTCGCTAATGAATATTCATGAAATACGCAAACAGTTTCCAATTCTTGATCAAAAAGTGAACGGCAAACAACTTGTTTATTTCGATAGTGCAGCAACTTCTCAAAAACCAATTCAAGTCATTGAAACGTTAGAACGTTATTATAAAGAATATAATTCTAACGTGCATCGCGGTGTTCATACGCTCGGTACGAAAGCTACCGACGCGTATGAAGGTGCACGTGAGAAAGTTCGCAAGTTCATCAATGCGAAATCAATGGAAGAGATTATTTTCACGCGCGGGACGACAACTGCATTAAATACAGTAGCGGCTAGCTATGGTCTTGAAAATGTAAAAGAAGGCGATGAAATCGTTATTTCTTACATGGAGCACCATAGTAACATCATTCCGTGGCAACAAGTTGCGAAGAAAACGGGTGCAACTTTAAAATACCTTCCGCTTCAACCAGACGGTACAATTTCTTTAGAAGATGTTCGTCAAACAGTTACACCGAATACAAAAATCGTTTCTATTATGCAAGTATCAAACGTACTTGGAACGATTAACCCTGTCAAAGAAATCGGTGCAATTGCACATGAAAATGGCGCAATTATGGTCGTTGACGGTGCACAAAGTACACCTCATATGAAAGTGGATGTACAAGATTTAAACTGTGATTTCTACGCATTATCTGCTCATAAGATGTGCGGACCTACAGGCATCGGCGTATTATATGGTAAGAAAGAATTGCTAAACAATATGGAACCAATTGAATTTGGTGGTGAAATGATTGATTTCGTAGATTTACAAGAATCTACTTGGAAAGAGCTTCCGTGGAAGTTCGAAGCAGGTACACCGATTATCGGTAATGCAATCGGACTTGGTGCGGCAATTGATTTCCTAGAAGAAATCGGTCTTGATAATATTGAAAAGCATGAGCATGAATTAGCGCAATACGCTTTAGAAAGACTATCAGAAGTAGATGGCGTTACAATTTATGGTCCAAAGCATCGCGCTGGTCTTGTTACATTTAATATTGAAGACGTACATCCTCATGATGTAGCGACTGTATTAGATGTAGAAGGCATTGCAGTTCGCGCAGGACACCACTGTGCACAACCGCTTATGAAGTGGCTAAAAGCTTCTTCAACAGCACGTGCGAGCTTCTATTTATATAATACAAAAGAAGAAATTGATACATTTGTTGAATCGCTAATCAAGACAAAGGAGTATTTCACAAATGTCATTTAATAATTTAGATACGTTATATCGTCAAGTTATTATGGATCATTATAAGAATCCTCGTAACCATGGCGTGTTAGAAGATAGTGTTACCGTTAACTTGAACAATCCAACGTGCGGCGATCGTATTCAACTTACGATGAAAGTAGAAGAGGGTATTGTACAAGAAGCGAAGTTTGAAGGCGAAGGATGTTCCATCTCAATGTCTTCAGCTTCAATGATGACACAAGCAGTAAAAGGGAAGAAAATTGAAGAAGCACTTCAGCTTTCGAAAATTTTCTCTGACATGATGCTAGGAAAAGAGTACGATGACAGCATCGATTTAGGAGATATTGAAGCATTACAAGGCGTATGCAAGTTCCCTGCACGTATTAAATGTGCAACATTAGCGTGGAAAGCGTTAGAAAAGGGCTTAAACGAAGATAAGTAATGTTAAAGGTTCCTAAAAACGAGGTTATCTAAGGAGGGACACACCAACATGGCGAAGCAACTGCCAGATATCGGCGATTACAAATATGGTTTCAAAGACAAAGACGTTTCGATTTTCCGTGCTGGACGCGGTTTAACAAAAGAGATCGTTGAAGAAATTTCACGTATGAAAGAAGAACCACAGTGGATGTTAGACTTCCGTTTAAAATCACTGGATAAGTTCTATGAAATGCCAATGCCACAATGGGGCGGCGACTTAAACGACTTAGATTTCGATGAAATTACGTACTACGTAAAACCATCTGAGAAATCTGAGAAGTCTTGGGATGAAGTACCTGATGAAATTAAAGCGACATTTGATAAATTAGGTATTCCAGAAGCTGAGCAAAAATATTTAGCTGGTGTATCTGCACAGTACGAATCTGAAGTTGTATACCACAACATGAAAGAAGACCTAGAAGCTCTAGGAATCGTATTTAAAGATACAGATAGCGCATTAAAAGAGAACGAAGACATTTTCCGTGAGCATTTCGGAAAAGTAATCCCACCAACAGACAACAAATTCTCTGCATTAAACTCTGCAGTTTGGTCTGGTGGATCATTCATCTACGTTCCAAAAGGTGTGAAAGTTGATACACCACTTCAAGCGTATTTCCGTATTAACTCTGAAAATATGGGACAATTCGAGCGTACGCTTATTATCGTAGACGAAGGCGCACACGTACACTACGTAGAAGGTTGTACAGCACCTGTTTACACTACTAACTCACTTCACAGTGCGGTAGTAGAAATCATCATTAAGAAAGATGCATATTGCCGTTATACTACAATCCAAAACTGGGCGAACAACGTATACAACCTAGTTACAAAACGTGCGGTTTGTGAAGAAAACGCAACGATGGAATGGATTGACGGTAACATCGGATCTAAATTAACGATGAAATACCCAGCAGTTATCTTAAAAGGCGAAGGCGCTCGTGGTTTAACATTATCTATCGCGATTGCTGGTAAAGGCCAACACCAAGATGCTGGTGCGAAAATGATTCATTTAGCACCAAACACATCTTCAACAATCGTTTCTAAATCGATTGCGAAGCATGGTGGTAAAGTAACTTACCGTGGTATCGTACAATTCGGACCAAAAGCGAAAAACTCTCGCTCTAACATCGAGTGTGATACGTTAATCATGGATAACCAATCTACATCTGATACAATTCCTTACAACGAAATCAAAAACGATTACGTTTCACTTGAGCACGAAGCGAAAGTATCGAAAGTATCAGAAGAACAATTATTCTACCTAATGAGCCGCGGTATTTCTGAGCAAGAAGCTACAGAAATGATCGTAATGGGCTTCATCGAACCATTCACTCGCGAACTTCCAATGGAATACGCAGTTGAAATGAACCGCCTGATTAAGTTTGAGATGGAAGGTTCTATTGGTTAAATAGAAATGCGGAGCCGACTGTTCAGACCCGTTGGCTAAGGTTCTTTCGCACAGAAGATGCTTTTTATCTTCTGGTGCGGAAGGTTCTTAGACATGAGGGTCTAGGAGGCGAAGCTGGACAATATTTAAAGTGGAAGCGGCTCGTTCAGAATGTGAGGGGGAAGAAGTGAAGCCACCGAACATTCTAGCCGCTGGAACTGGATAATATATGTATGAAGAAAGCGCCCTGCTGTGCAGGGCGCTTTTTTTGTGTTCTGCTTGGTTGAGATCAGTTTAGGCTGAGACGGGATACCCAGGTGGGTGTTCGGTTAAATATATCAGCGATTTTTCAAATATATCGACCATAACTTGGAATATATCAGCGATTATTTTAATATATCGACGTTTCGACAAGGAATATCGATTTACCAACAAATTACGACATGGCAGAGAGGACTGTATACCCGGCAACTATACGAAAAGCAGGTAAGTGAGGCAAAGATACTGACAAATCCCCAATCCCCAATCCCCAATCCCCAACCTCTCCTCTAGCTACAATCATTCCACAGAAAATCTCCTCAAACTAGAAAAAGTAATATAAAGTTTTTCGCATGAAAAGGGCAATCTTTTGCTTTTTCTCATAATGCGAGTACAATGTAAAATAGCAAGAAAAGACGAAAAGTATTTACAGGATTATTGCGTACGTATAGCGTAAATGGCAGTAAGGAACTGAGAGGAGGTTTTTTCTCTGAATATAAATAAAGAAACAATCATCCACCTTTATCATACAAACGATATACATAGTCATTTTGAAAATTGGCCGCAAATTTCTCGGTTTGTACAAGGGGAGAAAAAGCGAAGACAGGAAGCGGGAGAGACTGTTTTAACTGTAGATATTGGCGATCATGTGGATCGTTTTCATAGTATTTCGGAAGCGACAAATGGGCTTGGAAATACGAAGCTTTTAAATGAGGCATTATATGACTATGTAACGATTGGAAATAACGAAGGAATTACGTTAGCGAAGGAGCATTTGAATCGTCTATATGATGATGCTGGGTTTGAGGTGCTTGTAGCGAATTTATTTGAAAAAGAAGGGGTACGTCCTGGGTGGGCGCAGCCTTATAAATTGCATACAACGACAGATGGGATTACGATTGCCTTTATTGGATTAACGGTAGCGTATCCAGAGTTTTATCAAATGTTAGACTGGCACATTGAAGATCCAATCGAGCATTTAGAATCCATTTTAGAAGAAGTGAAAGATGAGGCGCATGTTACTGTTGTCCTATCTCACCTTGGAAAAAGCATGGATGAGTATATGGCGGAGCATTATGATATAGATGTTATTTTAGGGGCGCATACGCATCATTTATTTGAGCGAGGCGTTCTTGTGAATAATACTTTGCTTTGTTGTTGTGAAAAGTGGGGACGTTACGTTGGACACGTTCAGCTTACTGTGGATAAAGAGACGAAGAAGCTGTTGAAGAAAGATGGTAGAGCGATTAATACAGAACGGTTAGGTGCTTATAGTGAACCGTTATCCACAATTGAAGCGCTGCAGGAAGAGAGTAAACATATTATGGCAGAGCCTGTCGTTCATTTAAAAGAATCATTACCGGTCGATTGGTTTCATGAGACGACGTTTTCGCACATGTTAGCAAGTGCGCTGAAAACGTGGTGCGGTGCAGAGATTGGAATGGTGAACGCTGGTGTACTTCTTGAAGGATTAAATGAAGGTGTTGTGACACGCGGAGACATTCACAGAATTTGTCCACATCCAATTAATCCATGTTTATTAAAAGTGCCGGGGAAAACGTTAAGGGAAGTTATTTTGAAAGCACGCCGCCCGAATATGGAGAATCTTGAGGTGAAAGGATTCGGATTTCGCGGGAAAGTAATGGGGAAAATGATTTACGCTGGTGTAGAAGTCATTCCAGACACGATTCCTGGGAATAAAATTTTACTCGAAGATGTATTGGTTAACGGAGAATCGCTGGAGTTAGATCGTATATATACGGTAGGAACGATTGATATGTTTACATTTGGATACTTATACCCAGAGCTATCCACACTTTCTGACAAACAATATTATATGCCAGAACTACTTAGAGATGTGTTAACAGACATGTTAATAACTCATACATCTTCCGTCAAACTATAGGCTAGTTAACTTGTAACACTCATTTTTCTCTTGTCATACAGATAAGAAAGAGAGGAGTGTGAACTATGGTTAATGTAGAGCCTATTATAATTGATAACTATACGTTTATTGCCGTTAGCGTCAAACTTCCAAAGACAAATTTGCTAGCTGTAATGAGCGATAAAGGATATATTATGTGCGGTGCATTAGATGTAGGTCTTTTAAATGAGAAGTTAGGAGATCGAGGAATTATTGCTGGCCGTGCGGTTGGCGTAAGAACGATTGAACAACTTCTTGAAGCACCGTTAGAATCGGTAACGACTGGAGCTGAAGCGTTAGGTATTCCAGTAGGAACGATTGGAAAAGAAGCATTATTAAAAATGAGATAAGCATATATCGTCCCTCCTTCTTGCATAGAAATGATATAAGAAGGAGGTTTTTTTATGAGTATATTTCGCTTGAGAAATTCGCGGTTTCGAAGGGGGCCTATTTCCTTTCGGTATATACTGCTTATGTCGTTTATTCTTTTTGTCATATTACTTGTGCAAGGATTATGGATTGTAAATAGTAGCATTCAGCCGACCTTACTTAAATATGGAGAAGTAGAGACGCATAAAATGGCAACAGCGGTTATGACGAAGGCGGTAAAAGACAGGATTGATGAAGGATTCGATGTCGATTCATTAATGAAAGTACAAAATGATAAAAATGGGAAAGTATCCACAATTAATTTAAATACAAAGCAAGTAAATGAAATCGTAACATCAACGACCACATACATAGAAAAATATTTACAGCAAGTAGAGCAAGGGAATTTGAAGGAGCTAGGGCTTTCTGAAAAAAACGGGGCAAAGATGTCGATTCCTTTTGGGCGTGTAACGGATAATGCGCTTCTTGGAAATATAGGACCAGATATTCCTATTGATTTCACTACAATTGGTCATGTGAATACGGATATTAAACAAAAAATTGAGCCACATGGGATTAATACGACAGCCATTCAAATTGTTATGGAGATGGAAGTAACATTGCAAGTGATTATTCCATTTCATACGAAAGAAATAACGGTGAAGAAAGATGTCCCAATTGCAACGCGTATCGTCCAAGGAGAAGTACCTACTTATTACGGAAGCGGAAGTGTTGTTGTACCTGATAAGAAGAAAACAGATAGTTAGTGCATATAAAAAATAACCGTAGCAATATGCTACGGTTATCGTTTTGTATTTGCTCGTTCTTTTCGTTCCCACAGACTTAAATGCATATATGGATCGAAAGCCCATTCTGTATAACCATTGTCTTTATACATGCCGAAATGTAAGTGAGGTGGGAATTTTCCAGCTGTGCCAGGAGGACCGTATCCAGTGCTGCCAACAAATCCGATTACTTTTCCTGGCTCGACAATTTGTCCAAGCTGTATTTCTTTTGAGAACCCACCTAAGTGAGCGTAATAATGGTAATTATTATGAAGGTCGCGAATGCCGATGCGCCATCCACCAAGACGATTCCAGCCTTTCGTTTCAATAATGCCATAGCAAGTAGATCTAACTGGTACGCCATATCGGGCAAAAATATCTGTTCCTTCATGAATCCTTCTGCCGCCAAAACTTCTTCCAGCGCCAAATGTACTCCGGTAGCTATGATCACTACGAATCGGAAGAGGGAAGGCATTTCCTTCTAAGTTAATACGTCCATACTGTTTATAAATTTGGGCGTATTCGGTAATTAAATCAACTGTTTTCGCACGTCTATAATATTCCCAAAGCATAATTTTTATACGGTCTTCTGACGTTCCTTGCTTCTTTAAAATGGTCGCTGCAGTTTGCAGAAGATCACGATCGCTATTTGGATTTGCAAATCCATCTTTGTCACCATCTAAACCTAACCCGCCAAATAGAGAAATTGTATGGGGGAGAGTATCGTTACTATTAACAGGTCCAGCCCATATTTCTGGTTTGAAATAAAGGGAAATGATGGCATCTGGTTTTTTCGGAATATCTTTTCTTACGCTCCGTATATTTCTTTCATATTGATCCATTGCAGCTAAGTAATACCACGGAATGCCTGAAGATTGCTCGGTTTCTTTATAGAGTGCCATGCGCTTTTCGTATATGCTTTGCTGATTATCTTCACCGTAAGCGATGTTTTGGTGAAGAAGAAAACAAATCGAAAGCAAAAGAGAAATTTTTCGAAGCATGAAATAGACTCCTTTCGCAACATCACTCTTTTTAGTGTGGGATATACGGAGTATTTCATTATAGGGAACGATTGGAAAAAATCTTAGAATCTTCATTTGAGCAAATCGCTTTCATACGTTAGAATAGATATGTTACATTGAAAGAAGCGAACACGGTAAACTATTTCATATTGTGCGGAGTTGATAACCATGACAAAACAAACAGAATATAAGCGCAAGCCCGAATGGTTGAAAATTAAGTTAAACACGAATGAAAACTATACAGGCTTAAAGAAAATGATGCGTTCTAAAAATCTTCATACCGTTTGTGAAGAAGCTAAATGTCCAAATATTCATGAATGCTGGGCTGTAAGGAAAACAGCAACATTTATGATTTTAGGTGCGGTTTGTACACGTGCTTGTCGTTTCTGTGCGGTTAAAACAGGCTTACCAAATGAGCTTGATTTACAAGAGCCAGAACGCGTAGCAGATTCTGTTGTACAAATGGGCTTAAAGCACGTTGTTATAACAGCGGTTGCACGTGATGATTTAAAGGACGGCGGAGCAGCTGTTTTTGCTGAAACAGTACGCGCTGTACGTCGTAAAAATCCATTTACGTCTATCGAAGTATTACCATCTGATATGGGTGGAGTAGAAGAAAACTTAAAAATGTTAATGGATGCAAAACCAGATATTTTGAACCATAACATTGAAACAGTACGTCGATTATCTGACCGAGTTCGCGCTAGAGCAAAGTATGACCGTTCATTAGAGTTTTTACGTCGAGCAAAAGAAATGCAGCCTGATATTCCAACTAAATCGAGCATTATGGTGGGCTTAGGTGAAACAAGAGAAGATTTAATTGAAGCAATGGATGACTTACGTGCAAACAATGTGGATATTTTAACTCTTGGACAATACCTACAACCGTCTAAGAAGCATTTACCAGTTCTTAAATATTACCCACCAGCAGAGTTTGCAGAGCTAAAAGAAATTGCACTTAGCAAAGGATTTAGCCACTGTGAAGCTGGCCCACTTGTGCGTTCTTCTTACCATGCGGACGAGCAGGTACGTTCTGCAAAAGAAAACACAGCAGAAGCGAAATAATGAAAAAAGAGAGCTAATCATTAGCTCTCTTTTTGTTTGTACTCTAAAACGGTATTTGGGCATGTTAATAAAATCTTTTTTAATTCCTCTGTGGATAATTCAATCGTAAATTCAGGTACACCAGGTGTAATTAAAATTTTATCGTACGTATAAATGGAACTGTCCACAATAATTGTCACATCTTGTGAATAACCGAAAGGAGCTACACATCCTGGAGTACAGCCCATTTCCATTCTTAATTCATCAGGAGAATAGAGTGATAAGTGCTCGCCAGTTATTTCTTTCATCTCTCCTCGGTTAAGCCGAGTGCCTTCTAAAGTGAAAAATACGTAATATGCCCCGGATTTTGATTTTAAAAATAAACTTTTACTTGGAGTACCTCGTAAGCCAAGCCTTTCACGCACGATACGATCTGTTTCATAATCGAGTACTGGCTCGTGTTCAAACTTCTCATAAGAAACATTTGTTTTATGTAGTAAAGCAAGTACGTCTTCGTACATATGGAATGATACCCCTTTCTATTGTTAGTACAGTCTCTTCTCGCGGCGTCAACTGAATGTTTTGGAAAGGGATATTACTTGGATGGTACTTCCCATAATCGTTTTATAATCGATTGTTCATCTAATGTAATTTCGTACATATCAGGATTGGTTAAAGTTTTCCATTCATGAAAGCCAATGGAAGGATCAAAGTGCTTTAAAATTAATGTAAGTAAGTTGCCATGTGTAACGAGTACTGTTGTGTCATGCTCTAGTTTTAAAACGTCTTGGATAAGCGATATGGCACGGTCTGTTGCTTGTTTTGTTGACTCTCCGCCTGAAAAGGAAATATCTATGTTTGTAAAAGTAGATTCTAATTTTTGCATCCAATCATCCATTGGAACGTTGCTTAATATGCGCTCAGCTAGTCGCTCATCTTCGTGGATAGATAAATTAGCTTGAAGCGCATAGGGCCGAATGGAATCGATAGCTCGGACAAATGGGCTTGAAATAATATGATTTATTTGTAGATGATTTTCTAAGAGGAATGTAGCAAGGCTGTTTGCTTGTTCTCTTCCTACGTTCGTTAATTCGGCATCACGTTCTTGGCCAGTTGCGGAACAATGTCGTATTACAATAATTTTTTTCATAATTCATCCCCATCTTTCAAGTTGACGCTTATATACTTCGACAAAAGTGGAAAATATTCCTTTTTCTTGGAAAGGGCATAGTGATCTGAATATGTGGAAAAGTAATGTGGATAAAAAAATGAGGTGTCATTATGAAAAAAATAATAGGTATTGTATTTATTATTTGTTTTCTTATGCAATTGTCCACAACATATGCAGCATCCAACCCAAAAATAGACTATCCAAGCAATCGAAATAAACCATTTGTGAGTGAGGATGTGTTTTATGAACAGTTAGATAAGAAAATCTATAAAGAGTACAAAAATGCAGCATACAGCGTTCGGAAAAAAATATCATTTAAAGAAGTGGCCGATGAGACATTTATCTTCCAGCAAAAAACAGCTGTCGGCTGTCGGAGTAGAGTGGTGCTGCATGATTCATTTATTCATCCAGATCGCCAAGTATATTTTTTCGCTTCCTTTTCTCAAAATGAAGTAGAGGAGTTGCATAAATATATCGTTATAGATGCAGAAACAAAAAGGGAGCTGCAAGCGGGTAAAAGTTATCATCATTGTGATGATTCTTATAAAAAATAACCCACCAATTGGTGGGTTATTTTTTACTGCGGCACACTCATTAATTTCGCTTTCATTTTGCGAATAAGAACGACAGCACCAATTGTGAAGAGAAGGGTGATGCCTTCTGCAACAAAGATATTGATTGTTTTTGTTTGGTAAAGTGCCGCGAAGAAGTCTACCAATGCGTGGAATAGTATAGCGTATACAAGGAAGATGTACTTCTTCTGTTTTACCGCGTATAAGACAAGCATTGTAAAGGCGATTTGCAGTACTAGTGCCATAATTCTTTCTAGGCTACCAAGGAGGTGTAAATAGGCAGGTTGTTCAACTAACATGTCTTTTATCAAGTTTAATTGCGATAGTTGTTCTGCTGGTAGTTTTTCAACCATTTGAGCGAAGCTACCGTTGTTAATTGAATTCGCGAATATAAGTGCTTGCAAAGCAGAGAATCCGCCGATTAAAATGGACTCTATTCCGCCATGACCAATTCCGTAAGCGAAACCATCTTTATATTCTTGATATTTTTTTAGTAAGTAGTAAAAGGCAACGAAGCGTCCTAATTCTTCAAAAATACCAGCAGTTAATCCGCCGTATATTGCAAAAATAAATGGGTTTTCTAAAAATGGAGCTATCGCTGGATTACCGCGCATAAATAGGTGGAAAGGTGTTTCGAGAATTTGGGTAAATCCGATAAAGATAAGGACACCAACTCCAACGACTTTCCAACTAATATGATATTTTTTACGAAAATAAACGAGCGCAATAATTGGTACCAGAACTGAAAGCACAAGCTGAATTGTGATGCTGGCAATTACCGTATTTGAAACCATACTTTCACCGCTTTCTAATATATGTACATATATATTATGCATGAAATGGAGGGAAATGTGGAGAGATGAATCTTTCAAAAACAACATGAAGTTTTTATTGACTCTAACGTTGCGTCATACTTTATCGTATGTACTAAGGGGGAGATACAAATGACAATGAGGATAAAAGAAGTAGCTAGTTTAGTTGGAATTAGTGTGCGCACACTGCATCATTACGATGAAATTGGGTTGTTAACCCCAGACGAGACGACAGAGTCGGGATATCGTCTGTATTCCAATGAAAATTTAGAGACATTGCAGCAAATTTTATTTTTTAAAGAGCTTGGCTTCCCTTTGAAGAAAATTAAAGAAATTATCATCAGTCCGTCATTTGATCGCGAAGGAGCACTACAGCTTCATAAGAAAATGCTTCTTGAAAAGCGAGCTAGGTTAGATAAAGTGATTGCGACGATTGATAAAACAATTCAGCATACAAAAGGAGAGATTGAAATGACGAACAAAGAGAAATTTGAAGGATTCGATTTCAGCCATAACCCATATGAAGAAGAAGCACGAGAAAGATGGGGAGATACAGCTGTAGATAAAGCGAATGAATATGCGAAAGGCATGTCAAAAGAGAAGCAAGAAGAATTTAATGATATTTATAGAAATTTAGCGACGCTTAGACACGGTGCACCTGATTCTAAAGAGGCGCAGGACGCTATTAAAGTATGGTACGATTACTTGCAAAACTTTGGAGAATATTCATTAGATGCTTTTAAAGGGCTCGGCCAAATGTACGTCGCGGATGAGCGCTTCACGAAAAATATCGATAAGTTCGGCGAAGGGTTAGCGCAGTTTATGTGTGATGCGATGGAGGTTTATGCGGATCGTAATAAAAAGTAAAAAAGGGTGGAGGTTTTCTCCACCTTTTATTTTTGTATCATATCATTCAAAGTTTGATTCTCTGTATTGTTTAAATGAGGGTTTTTACTCATTTCACGTTTTAACATATCGAGGCTTTGTGTATATTCTGTATCATTTAATGAGCCAGATTGAAGCCCTTGAATTTGAGAAATCAACTTTTGGTTTGTTGATACATATGCTTTATAATAGCGAGGGACGATGGACAAAGCGGTTTTATATACTTGATCTGCTACGAGTTTCTGATCCGTTGTGTTTGCACGATATACGACGAACACTTCATCATCGGTAACGAGTGTAGCGGCATTTGTAACGTCAGGAAGTTGGACTGTCATGCTTGTAATCATCTCAGCAACTTTCTCACGGTTAATGGCCCCTACTTGTTTGTTAGACACTTCATGTTTTTGTTTCGATGAATAACCGACTCTCGTGAGTCTTGTATTTGTATTTTCTGTATGATACATGTCGTTTTTATTGGAAACAAGAACACGGCTTCCTTCTTCGCGTTCCAT
This sequence comes from Bacillus sp. NPDC094064, assembly GCF_050279585.1. Classification (NCBI taxonomy): domain Bacteria; kingdom Bacillati; phylum Bacillota; class Bacilli; order Caryophanales; family Bacillaceae; genus Bacillus; species Bacillus sp. NPDC094064. Next base: position 54,525 of record NZ_JBNNUI010000005.1, on the reverse strand, counting down.
TTCGGCTTTATTATTTGTTTGGCAGCCTGCAAATAAGGAAAGAGTGAGAAGGGAAAGTACAATTTGTTTTTTCACGATGTATCACCTCCTTCTCCATAGCATGTACTAATTTGCAATTTTTTGTATTTGAAATTGTTGGTTGTTATGCTTTGTGATACGATAAAAAGAAGAATGCTTAGAGAGGAAGTTAATAATGGAGCAAAAGCAAGAGCAAGAGATTCATGCTACGGTGAGCATTAATAATGTTCAGTACGAAGTAATTAAAAACTTTCGTGACGGTTTTAGTGAAGAAGCATTTAAAGAGCGCTATGCAGAAATTTTAAATAAATATGATTACATCGTTGGGGACTGGGGTTATGAGCAACTTAGATTGCGCGGATTCTTTGATGATAGTAACCAACGTGCGACATATGATACGAAAATTAGTACGTTATCGGAGTATTTATACGAGTACTGTAACTTCGGTTGTGCACATTTTGTATTACGAAAAGTGAAGAAATAAAAAAATCCTCTTACGATTGTAAGAGGATTTTTGCATATTCTCGTTCACAAACAAATCGAGATATGATCGCCTTCAGAAAGGAGTGTATTTGGTTTCATTTGTTGTCCGTTCAATTGAATATCCCCACTTTTAATTTTATCCACAATGAGTGTACGGCTCCAGTCGGAAATATATGTGGATAAGGCTTTATCGATTCGGTGGGAACCGAAAATGAGATCTAATACGATTGTGATTTCGGCTATGCCGCTTTCTTTATGTTGCATAATGGAAATGGTAGTAGTTGTTTCTATTTGATCTTGCTGAGTCATATCGACTGTTTCAACGTGATCAGTAAATGCTTTATAAATACGCAGTTTTTGATTCCACGTATGATCTTTCGGACATTTATAAATGGCAAAGCGGTATATGTTTTTTCCATTGGCGTTATGCCTACGAATATTTGTGTCGGTAAATAGGGTAGTGCTTCTGCAATTTTTACAATACTTTTCGATTGTGTTTTGCTCGTTTTCATATAAACTCCAAGAAAGTTGTACTTTCTGCATTTTCCTTCACCTCTTATATTAGTGGCAAAAGAACGTAATACAGCTATTTGGATGTCTTGTAGTATGAAGACAGGAGAAGTAGACAAAAATAAAAGGAGGTTCCCCCAAAGAGGAACCTCCGTAAACATCATACTACAGATGCAATACGTTCCTTTGTAATGGGAATGGGCAGACTACTCCCTTGAAAAAGCGTGGTGCTTTTTTGAGAGTAATGCTATCCAATTGCTGGTCCATTACAAAGTAAATGTTGGCATACGTCGTAAACGTCCTTTCTATCCAAATAGATTTATTCCTCATTATAACATAGAAGATTGAAAATTCAAAACTCTCGTAACGAAAAAACACCAGCTTAAAATAGCTGGTGCATACGATAAATTATATAAGTTCAAATAAAAATGAGCGTAATTCTTCTGCAATTTCTTCAGACATAGAAAATGCGTGCTCTAAGTAGCCTGGTTCGTTTAAATCGTCAGGACCGATGATAGCAAATTTATTGCGCTGCATATCAAGCACAATTGTTTTACCGTAATGACGATCAGAGTATAAAAGCGCTAAGTCATGACGCTCATTTTCCCCCATAAAGCTAACGAAACGAGTTCTTGTAGCGACTGTATCGTCGTACAGAAAGAAACGTTCTTCCATACACATGGCTCCTTTTATTAAATATCTAAGTTTAAGTGTGGTTTATGATCTAAATGGTGGTGCGTTTTAATGAATCGCACTGTTCTTGTTTTGTAGCGCATTACGATAGAATATGTTTCAGCTAAATCTCCGCCAAGGAATTTCACGCCGTCTAATAATTCACCAGCAGAAACACCTGTTGCTGAGAAGATTGCATCATCACCAGATACTAAGTCATCTAACATAAGAAGTTGACGAGGATCTTCTAGTCCCATTTCACGACAACGATCTTCTTCTTCTTCGTTCATTGGAACTAAGCGAGCTTGCATTTCACCTTCCAGGCATTTTAATGCTGCTGCAGAAATAACGCCTTCTGGAGCTCCGCCAGTACCTACAAATAAGTCGATACCTGTTCCAGGTAGTGCTGTAGCAATTGAAGCACCAACATCACCATCACCAAATAATTTTACGCGTGCACCTTTTGCACGAACACGGTCAATAATATCTTGATGACGTTCACGTTCTTGAACGATAACCGTTAGATCGCGAATCTTTTTATTGTTAGCTTCTGCTACAATTTCAATTGTTTTTTCAATTGGATCATCTAAGCTAATTTTACCAGCTGCTTTTGGACCAACCGCGATTTTTTCCATGTACATATCAGGAGCATGAAGAAGGTTTCCTTTATCCGCGATTGCAATAACTGCCATTGCATTTGCAAGACCTTTTGCAACGATGTTTGTACCCTCTAATGGATCAACGGCGATATCTACTTCTGGACCGTTACCCGTTCCTAGTTCTTCACCAATATATAACATCGGTGCTTCATCAAGTTCTCCCTCACCAATTACAACTGTACCTGCCATGTTTACTGAATCGAACATATCACGCATTGCTGTAGTTGCTGCATCATCTGCTTCATTCTTCTTTCCGCGGCCCATCCACTGTGCGGATGCTAATGCTGCTGCTTCTGTTACACGGACAATTTCTAGTGCGAGTTCACGTTCCAAGATTCCATTCCTCCAATTTCAAAAATCATACAGGTATAACTATAACAAATAATGGAGAAAAGGTGAATTCGAAAAATTGTCGATTTTTTCAGAAGAAAGCGTTACAATTAAAATGTAAATGCTTTAATTTCCAGGTAGGTGACATTCATGTATTTTGTAGACAGAAAGAAAATAGAACAAATGCTAGTATGTTTAGAACGAGCAACAAGTACATTTCAAGAGAAAAAGATATATGAAACCGAGTTTGAATTTTACGCATTAGAACGCATAGCTCATCTTATGATTGATTGTGTACTAGATGTAGGGAATGCGATGATTGATGGATTTATTATGCGCGATCCAGGAAGTTACGAAGATATTATCGATATTTTAATGGACGAGCGAGTGATAAGTGCAGAAGAGGGACAAGGAATGAAAGAAGTAATCCTTCTTCGAAAAATGCTTACGCAAGATTATATTCAAATGAATCATGATGAATTATATACGACGATTCAAAAACATATTGCAGTGGTAGAGAAATACCCAGCGAATATTCGTAGTTATTTAGAAAAGGAATTAGGACCTGTATCTGCATTTGTACCAGAATAATTATGCGTATAAGATCCCCAAGGGAATATCTTTTGGGGATCTTATATTGTATGGGAGAAAGACAAGGGAGAAGGTTGAATCATGGGGGAAGCACGTACGACGAAAGACGAGATTGTACATTTGTTGAAAGTAAAGGGAGAGCACACAGTAGCGGAATTGGCTGACGTTTTAGAGATTACAGAAATGGCGATTCGAAGACATTTAAGTAATCTTGAGAAAGACGGACTTATTTATTCCAAGATGGTAAGGCAAAATGTCGGAAGACCAACTTATTTGTATGGATTAAGTGAAAAGGGAGAAGACACATTCCCAAAAGAGTATAAGCAATTTGCGATTGATATGCTAGAAGATTTAGCTCGTATGGGCGATGAAAAAGTACTTCGTTACGTTTTAAAAGAGAGAACGAAGCGAATGGAAGAACAGTTGCAAAAGAGAGTGAGTAACCAAAAGAATTTAGCATATAAAGTGCAAGAGATAGCGGCTATGCAAGAGAGAAACGGGTATATGGTTCAAATAAAGAGAGATGGGGATAATTCTTTCGTAATGGAAAAACAAAACTGTCCGTTAAAAGAAATTGCAGAGAGATTCCCGCAAGTATGTGAAGATGAAAAAGAAATGTATAAGCGTATATTTGTGGATGCAGATGTAAAGACGCTAGCAAACATGTGTGAGGGCGATTGTAGTTGTTCTTACCAAGTAAAAGAGAAAAAATGAACGTTATGGGGCGCTTTAAGGTAAAGCGTTTTTTTCTTTGGAAAAAGCGGGTAATATAAGAGTGGTATGATAGGTGAGAACGTTAGCGTAGAAGGAGAGACATAATCGATGTATAAGGGTTACTTAATTGACTTAGACGGTACGATGTATCGCGGAGAAGAACAAATTGAAGAAGCAAGCGACTTCGTAAAAGCATTAGGAGAGCGCGGCATTCCGTATTTATTCGTTACAAACAACTCTACTCGTAAACCAGAACAAGTGGCAGAAAAGCTTGTTCGTTTCGATATTCCAGCAAAAGCGGATCAAGTATTTACAACGAGCATGGCGACAGCAAACTTCATTTATGAACGTAAACAAGACGCAACTGTATATATGATTGGTGAAGAAGGCTTACACGATGCACTTGTGGAAAAAGGATTTGAACTTGTGGATGAAAATCCTGATTTCGTTATTGTAGGTTTAGATCGCGACATCACATATGAAAAATTAGCAAAAGCGTGTCTTGCTGTGCGTAACGGTGCGACGTTCATTTCTACAAATGGGGATATTGCCATTCCAACTGAGCGAGGATTATTACCAGGTAACGGTTCATTAACATCAGTTGTAGCAGTATCAACAGGCGTGGAACCAATCTTTATCGGAAAACCAGAATCAATCATTATGGAACAAGCGTTAAAAGTGCTTGGCATAGAAAAAGATGAGGCGTTAATGGTTGGGGATAACTACGATACAGATATTTTAGCAGGAATAAATGCTGGCATGCATACCCTACTTGTCCACACTGGAGTCACAACTGTGGAGAAGTTAACAGAATATGAAGTACAACCGACGCAAGTTGTGCATAACTTGACGGAGTGGATTGAGAAGATGTAATGAAATGCAGGTAACCGGAAGTCGTTACCTGTTTTTTTATGCATAATTGCATATGTAATATAGTTGTATAAAATGTAAAATTTATATGTGGTGATATAGAAAGGGGAGGGAATAAAAGTGTATTGGATGTCATGTATTATGTTTGTTTTTACATTATGTGTTTTGTTCTTTGTTCTATGGAAGACATACAAAATAAATGAAATGAAAAAAGGCGCGGGAAAACTTATTGCAACATATCCTCGGGTGAAACGACGTTGGATTGCATTACTTGGACCAGCGTACTTCATCGGACAGTGTATGTATATATGTGCTCAGTACGTAAGTGGTGATATTGGTACAATTGAACAGTTTCTCATTCAGTTAGGTATTCATGCTGTAGCAAGTTGTTTTATGACTTTAATAGCGATCCATCTTATTAAAAGTGTACAAATATATGAAAAGGGTGTAATAGACGGATTGAACTTTTATTCATACGAAGAATTAAAGGGCTATAAAACATCAACGTGGGAAAATCCAAAAGAAAATATATTTTTATATCGAGGGCGAGAAAAAATGAATGACAATGTGAATTTACTTATTAGACAGGAAGATATGAATGAATTAGAAAACATTCTTCAAAGGTATATTCCGAAATTGATGATGAAATAAAAACTCCGGTTGTTATAACCGGAGTTTTTTTATTAAAACGCTCGATTCACAACATCTTTAACCTCTTCAAGATATTGTTTACGCACATCGTTATCCACAGAAGGAACGCTTGTATAAAATGTATGCTCAAGTGTTTCAATACCTGTAAATTCAAAAATACCAACATCCGCTGTTTTCTTCATTGCGTCAAACATACCGCCTGCTGTGTATGCTTCTTTCGAATTTCCCATTGTAGATAATAATAAGCCTTTTTTACCGCTTAATAACTTTTCAATACCATTTTCACCGTAAGCATAAGCGAAGCCATGGCTAAATACGCGGTCAACGTATCCTTTTAAAATAGCAGGAAGTCCCGCCCACCAAACTGGGTAAATGAATGTAATGCTATCTGCCCAAGAGATATGCTCTTGCTCTTCTTTAATATCTTCTGGTGTGTTTCCTTGAGAAAATGAGGTGAAATCGGAAGCGCCTAATACTGGGTTGAAGTTTAATTCGTATAGATCGCGAACACGTACTTCATGACCTTTTTCTTCTAATTCACTTTTTACTGTTTCTAAAATCGCATGGTTGAAGCTTTCTGTATTCGGGTGTGCATAAACGATTACATGTTTCATTGTCTTCCTCCTATTTGTATTTGTGTAACTAGTATGGTTACCTTTGTTATGATAGTCAAATAATAAATATGTATGTATAAAAAGACGCTCAAAATCGCCTTTCTATACCCCGCTCATACAAAGAACAAAGAAGACAAATAAAATGATGACAATACCAATGCCGAAGTTAAATATGAGAGTACTATCCATATATGTAACCTCCTTGTTTGAAAGTAAAAAGCACTCTAGCGAAAGAGTGCTTTTTTATTTTGAATCTACTTCATAACTTTTAGAAAGGGATTCATGCGTGTAAAGAGTTACATTATTGTATGTGTTTATATTTTGAAATGAGTAAGTCCTTGTGAAATATAGAAAAAAAGACACTCTTTCGAATGTCTTTCATGATGACAAAATGTGCCAAATGCTTGAATTTGATAAGACGTTAATTTTCCGATTAACGGCCTTTCTTAATCAAGAAGTGTAACAACAGCGATTTAAGTAAATTTTAGCATGTTTGAAATGAGCATGCGTATGTAATTATGCATATTACGATTAAAGGGAAATCTAATGTGAAAAGTGAATGAGTACATATATAGAATACTTAATAAGGAGCGAGAGGGATGAATATACATAAGTTAACAGAAGAAGAAGCGATGGAGATAGCGATGTGGACGTACGAGGAGCCGTATAATTTATATAGTTTTTCAGAAGAGGAAGAAGTAATAGAAGAGTTGCTGGACGGAACATATTATGGTTGTTGTAACGATAAGGGAGGGCTCATCGGTTATTTTTGTTTTGGAGAAAATGCACAAGTGCCAGGTGGAAGAGATGCTAATTTATATACGGGAGAAGATGTAGTCGATATCGGAATTGGCATGAAGCCAGATTTAACAGGGAAAGGGATGGGAAAAACATTCTTTCAAGCTGGGATAGTGTTTGCTACTGAGGAATGGCATCCAAAAATATTTCGACTTAGTGTAGCAACATTTAATAAAAGAGCGATTACGCTATATAAAAACATAGGCTTTCAACAAGGACCTATATTTTTGAGTCGCGGAAGAGAATTTATGCTTATGGAATATGAAAGGCCGTCAGTATGAAACTGACGGCCTAGATACTTTATTCTGAGTGCTCAGCTCTGTGCGCTAAACGGCTTGAAGCAGCGGCAGCAATTCCGCCAACGATATCATCAAGGAATGTATGCACTTTTCCAGATGATTTATCATTTAAGTATTCTAAAATACCAGGTTTTAATTTATCAATATATCCAAAGTTCGTGAAACCGATAGAGCCGTACACGTTAACGATAGAAAGTGCGATAACTTCATCAATTCCGTATAAGCCTTCATCACGTTTTACGATATCTTGTAATGGCTGACTTAGCATTCCTTTTTCAGCGAGGACATCAAGTTCAATACCTGTAATAAGTGCGTTTTGTACTTCACGTTTTGATAGTACACGCTCAACGTTATAACGGCATTCTGACATCTCTAGATTTGTATGGTATTTCTTTTGAAGAAAATGAACAAGTTCAGCAATGTCGTCAATTGTTACACCGCGTTCTTGTAATAGTTGTAATGCTCTTTCTTGTAGTTGATTAGATTCTTTCATGTTTATCACCTTTTCTTCTTTTTAGTATTTGTATACGTTTCGTTGCTTTATCATGTGCATAGGAATGAAAGGCGAGCACAAGCTCATATATATATAGAAAAACCATAGGTGGCGACTGCGATGATTCAGCATATTTATGAGCATTATCACATGCATGTTAAAGAATTAATCCCCCTTGGCCCCTATAAAAGCTTTTGGATTCGTAACAAAATTTATGTACTTGTTCCAATTGGAGAAATGGAGGAAGAAGTACTTGTAGAGATGAAAAAGCTCAGTGATTATATGAACCAGCAAGGGGATATAACTGTTGCGACTTTCGTTCCGACTATACACGGTTACTATGTAAGTGAGATAGAAGAAAAAAATTACTGCTTATTAAAAGGTATGCGCGCGTTAGAGCGACATGCTATATCATTAGGCAGCGAGCTTTCTATATTTCATAAACGTGGTGCATTCTTTCCAGAAGAAATCGAGCAATTAAGCCGCATTGGTGAATGGAAGGCATTATGGGAAAAAAGGCTCGATCAATTAGAAAGGTTTTGGCAATCACAAGTGATGAATCACCCTACAGATGTATTCGATCAATTGTTTATCGAATCCTTCCCGTATTACTTAGGAGTTGCAGAAAATGCAATTCAGTACGTTGTCGATACAGAGATGGATGATACACCGCAAATGAGTGATGCGGCAACAATTTGCCAAGAACGCTTTACACCTTTATTATGGCATCAAACGAAGCGTCTAAAACTGCCTTTTGAGTGGGTGTATGATCACCCAACTAGAGATATAGCAGAATTGATTCGCTATATGATGATAGAAAAAAAGAAAGACTGGGAGCAAACAATCGTTCAATTTGTTACAGATTATGAACGGAATTATTCGCTATCCTCATTTGGTTGGCGCTTATTATTTGCAAGGCTTCTGTTCCCGCTCCACTATTTTGAAACAGTCGAACGATATTACCAAACAGGAAACGAAGAACAAAAAAGCATATATAGAGATCGCTTAGAAGCCATTTTACATGATGTGAACCGCTCCGAGCAATTTATGAGGCATTTTTATGGCTCACTTCGTTTACCAATTGATAAGTTAGGGATTCGGAAATTAGATTGGCTATCTTAAAAATATAAAAAAGAGACCGAGTGAGGTCTCTTTTTTATATACCACAATTGTATGTAATACATTATGCCCCTACTTGTTGATCTGCACATATATTTAAAATGAATTGATGTCTTTCGATTTTTTCATTTACTTTACTCAATAATTCTTGCTGGATTTCTTTAAATAAAAATTGATAGCTCGCATTCCATGTCGGTATAGCGGATGAAAGGTCTAATAAATATTCTTTTTTCTTTTCTAGTTCTTGAATTGTTAAAAAAGTGTTCCCCATTTTTGGCATGTGTCGTCCCCCTATGTTTTTTACTTTATATGTGTGAACGATTCACTATATAGTATCAATTATCGCATTTTTTGAGAAGGATTTCCAATTTTGTTTTATGATGTTAAACCAGAATAGTTATGTGAATAAAAAAAAGAGACCAATTTTGGTCTCTTTTTAGCAAGCGATTCTGAACGAGCCGCCTCCGCTTTTAGTAATATCCAGCTCCAGCGGCTAGAACAGTCGGCCATTTCGCGCCTTCCTGTGAGGCAAAAAGCGCCTCTTCGTCAGGAGCTCCAATGACCTCCTGTTCTGAACGAGCCGCTTCCGCTTTAAATTAAAATACTTGTTCTACTTCGATAACGCCTGGTACTTCTTCAAGTAACGCGCGCTCGATACCAGCTTTTAGTGTGATTGTAGAACTTGGGCAGCTTCCGCATGCACCCATAAGGCGTAATTTTACGATACCTTCTTCAATGTCTACTAATTCAACGTCTCCGCCATCGCGAAGTAAGAATGGACGTAATTTATCTAATACTTCTAGTACTTGTTCTTGCATATGTGGGTTTTCCATTTTTATCGACTCCTTTCATCAGTTTTATTATAATCAAGATAGAGGGGAAAATCTATTTTTTCTGTTCTTGTTTTATTGCCGAAATATTTTATCATGTTTATAACGTGTTTTTTCAGTATAGGGGTATGGAATAAGTTTGTAAAATGATGTGCTTATGTAATAAGACATCTGAATATACTGTTAGAACAAGAAGTGGGGGAGAAGAAATGGTTAATGTGCAAGTGTATGGGACGAAAGTAATTTGTGCGAGCTGCGTTGGAATGCCATCTTCAACAGAAACGTTTGAATGGTTACAAGCGGCGATTGGTCGTAAATATGAAGGACAAGAAAATAAATTTAATTTCGAGTATATTGATTTTCAAGAAGAACAAGAAGATGAAGATAAAAAAGCATTCGCAGAGCGCGTAGTGGAGGAAGATTTATTCTATCCAGTCGTTCTTGTAAATGGAGAAATTGTTGGAGAAGGAAACCCTCGTTTGAAGGATGTTTACGAAGAAATCGAGAAATATTTATAAAACAAGAAGTCTTTGCAAATTAGCAAAGGCTTTTTTTAATGGAGGGATAGATGTGGAGAATGGAGTAAAACATGCTCTACCAGAAGAAGTAAAAAAGTTAATGGGGCAGTACATAGCAGAATTAAAAGAGATTTTTTTAGATGAAAAAATAGTTGGGGTATACGTTTACGGATCTATTGCGCTAGGAGCATTTCATATAGAAACGAGCGATGTAGATTTTGTTACGGTAATAAGTGATTCTGTGAATGAAGCTGAAAAACAACAACTTGTAGAACTACATAAGAAACTTAGTAGTAGTACGTTAGGGAAACGAATGGATGGCATGTATATTCCGCTCGCTGATTTAGGGAAATACAATGATGCAATGAACGAGTATGTATATTGCGCAGAGGGAAAAGCGGCTATTGGTTATTGGGACATTAATGCAGTCACGTGGTGGACATTAAAGAACGAAGGCATTACAGTGATGGGGAAAGAGGCAGGGGACCTTCCATTTCAAATAAAATGGGACGATGTAGTACAAACAATGAAATATAACGTCGAGCATTACTGGAGTGAAAAAGCGAAGCGCCCCTATTTATTTTTCATAGAAGAATGGGTAGAATCGGCTGTCGTTACGATGGGGCGTATTTTATATACACTAGACCATAAAACAATCGTTTCAAAAGATAGAGGATTACAATACTTGTTAGAGCGTTCAGCAAAAGAATGGGAACTTTTATTAAAAGAAGTAGAGCGAATGAAGCAAAATCCAAAGGAAAAGAAGAAACTCTCTGTTTGGAGAAGAGCGGATATGACGAAGAGGTATTTGCTAAGTTTGATTGAAGAGTGTAGAGAGAAATGGTAGGAAAGAACAAGGATAATACGATATGGGGTATTATTAGAAAACAAATAAATTACTCGTTCCATGGGGCATTCATTTATTAAACAATTTGTTTTATTTACTAGTAAATTTTCAACTATAAAAAGACGCCTTTTTGAAAAGGGCGTCTTTTTATTTTGTAGCAGATAGAAAAGGTAATACGAAATATGGATAGTTTCATGTGAAACATTCTTTATTACAAAATGTTTAACTTAGTGTATTAAACGTATCATTCATAAGTATTCTAATATATTTAAAAGTAAAATGGAATAAGAAACGGGTAATTGTCGGAATATATTCGATTTCCGTTCACTTTTGTGAAATATATGTCTTTTTTGTTAGATTCCTTCGTTTTGTACATATACAATAAAGTTATATAGAAATAAGAGAAGGATGATGTACGTGAAGGACACTGTTTTACAAGAAACAATTTCTACGCAAGATTTACATAAAGTTGTTAAAAAGAATACAGCTTATTATGACTTTAAATGGGGCAAAGTAGAAAATCCAGCGCAAGGGAATACGTGGAACTGGGTAGCATTTATATTTCCACATTTTTGGTTAGCGTATCGTAAAATGTATAAGTTATTTATTATACTTACATTACTGGCGATACCTACTTTAATTATAGCTACTTTTATTGATATACCAATGTGGATAGATTTTATCCTATATGCTGGAACGATGCTATTTACTGGATGGCAAGGAAATCGATTGTATTATAAGCATGTTATCCGTATTTTACATAAGGTAGAAGATGTGCCTGAGTATAAGAAAGAGTATTATTTACAATCAAAAGGTGGCGCTCATATCGGGCTTATGATTGGTTTACAAGTGATAGTATTTGTATTGTTTGCAGGTGCTAGTTTCGGTTTATCTTATGTACCAACTGAACCTAATATTAAAAACGTTGTTCGCTTAAGTCTTGAAGGAGAAGCTTTAGAGTCTATCGCAGACAAACCAAATTGGAAGTATGTAAAGAAAGAACAAGATTATGACGTAGTAGAATTTACTGGTTATGATTATGAAGAAAAAAAGAATGTGAAAATTAAATTCGCTGTATATTTAAATGATGATTACTTTGAATGGCAAGAAATTTATTTAAATAATAAAAAGTTAAGTGAAGAAGAAGCAGAAGAGTATCAAATTTATGTTGAAGAAAATATGTGGTTTTTCTAGAGAGAAACTCGATTAGTTGGAAAAGAAGAATCTTGTGAAGGTTCTTCTTTTTTACTGGAAACACCATATGAATTGAAATTTTGTAAAATACAATAAAAAATGAGAATTTGAGGTAGGCTTGTCAATAACGTGAGACTGTGGCACTATAAAGAAATGCTATACAAATTTTATTTATCGAGATGTAAACATCAATTTTGATTTTTACGTATAAATAATGAACGGAGGAAATAAATTTATGGCTACTTTACCAAATTGTCCAAAATGTAATTCAGAATATACGTATGAGGATGGCGTTCTTTTCGTATGTCCAGAATGTGCTCATGAGTGGGGCCAAGAAGCAGAAGCTGAAAATAATGATGGTGCAAAAGTTGTAAAAGATGCGAACGGAAACGTTCTTCAAGATGGTGATGCTGTTACTGTCATTAAAGATTTAAAAGTAAAAGGAACGTCTTCAGTTGTGAAGATCGGTACGAAAGTAAAGAGCATTCGTCTAGTTGATGGCGATCACGATATTGATTGTAAAATCGACGGTTTCGGAGCTATGAAGTTAAAATCACAGTTCGTTAAGAAGGCGTAAGTAAAAAGAGGAGGCGAGTAGCCTCCTCTTTTTTATTGTCATTTTTTGTCGGTAAGTCGATATTCCTTGTCGAATCGCCGATATAATGTGAGTTACGATCGATATATTTGAAAAATCGCCGATATAATGTGAGTTACGATCGATATATTCGAAAAATCGCCGGTATAATTTCATTCACCGAGAACTGTGCATCATTTGCTGAGCGAGAGGTACGATTCACTTCGCACCATAATCTACTTCTTTCAACTGACACCGTTTATTAAAGAACGTTTTATATCCGAGCTGCAAGAAGATAATGACAGCGAAAGCGGTACTTCCTGAAATGCCGAGTATGATGGCGATTTGATATTGGATGGCTGTGAACGGTGATACACCGGATAATATTTGACCAGTCATCATGCCTGGTAGGCTTATAATTCCCATTCCGACCATAGAGTTGATTGTTGGTAAAATGGCAGAGTCAAAGGCGTCCCGAATGAGCGGAGCAGCTGCTTCTTTCGGTGTTGCGCCGAGCATAAGTGCTCCTTCAATTTGCCCTCTTTGCGATTTCATACTGTTTAAGAACGTATTTGCACCGAGAGAAACACCTGTCATCGCGTTTCCAACTAACATTCCGGTAATCGGAACGATATATTGCGGCGCATACCAAGGGTCGTGCCCGATAATAACAAAGATAAATAGTAGAAGTGGCCCAATTGATCCGGCGACCATGGAAAGGGCGGCTACTCGTTTTAATTCTTTCGACATTGGGATGTTGACTCGTTTATAAATATTAAAAATTGCAAAGGTAGTAATAGAAGTAATAAGAGCAATTGTATAAAATGGATTACTATTTTCAAATACGTATGTAAGAACATAGGCAACAAGTACGAGCTGAATCGTCATACGGAATGTTGCGAGCGCGATTTGTTTTTCGCGAGGTATTCCCTTTAATTTTACAAGCCCGATTAAAATAAGAATGAAAATATATGCAGCGGCAAGTTGCCAAATTTGGAGTTCAATAACGCCCTTCAACGGAGAGCACTCCCTTTCTAATTGCACCGTTTGTTTTACTAATTTCAATAATATCGTCTGCAATTTCTTCTGGAAGTTGTTGTGAGTGTGTGATGAAGATAACTGTTTTTTTCTTTTCTCTTGCCAGCGTAGAAAATTGTTTCATAACGCGGCGTTCTGTATCACTATCTAGCGCAGAGGTTGGTTCGTCTAATAAATAGACAGGTGGATCCATAAGTACAATACGTGCAAAAGCAAGTCGTTGTTTTTCCCCGCCTGATAATGAATTAGCGTTGTCTTCTAATTTTTTTTCTAAGCTAACAGTCGTTAATGCGCTTCGCAGGGCATCATCATTTGGAAAGGGTTTTTCAGAAAGACGGAGTCCCATTAATAGATTATCTTTAATCGTGCCATCAAAAATAGGTGGAGTTTGCCCAAGCATGACTACGTCCCGTCGTAATTGAATAGGGGGATAATCAGAAATTAATTTTCCGTTATATTCAATTGTACCGGATGTTGGAGATTGCAAATCATTTAGCATGCGGAGTAATGTACTTTTTCCGCTCCCGCTTTCCCCGATAATACATGTGATTTTTTCTTTTTGAATCTGTAAATAAGGAATACTTAGTATATCTCTATATGTAATGTCTTTTAATATAAACATAAATTGCTCCTTTCTGATTCTAGTTATATCGTATCAAAAAAGAGAGAGAAATAGAAAAATAAGGTTATAAAGAGCAACGTTTCTTTTTCGTTTTAATCTCTAGTAACAAGTTAAGTAAGCGATCCAATTCTTGGCTGAAAGAAATTACTTTATCATGAGTGAATCCGTACATTTCAACAAGATAGACCAATTCTTTCTTCTTCATTTCTATTCGATCGTTGAGTTTCGTTACATTCATAAGTGAATTGTAATGCCTCCTAAAAAAGTATGTATTACATAAAAAAATAAGACCGAATGAATTCGGTCTTAACGGAAATAATAAAACAACTTATAAATAGCATACACTTTTCATTCGTAGTTTTTAATATAAAAATGAAAAATAAAACATGATTCATGTTGAGAAAAATATGTCTGATAATTATTTTTCATGGATGCAAAGAGGCTGCCTACGTAGTAGACAGCCTTTAAAATATTAACCTTTATGATGTTTGTACATCCAAAGAAGACCGGATTTTAATAATCTCGGTACACGCCCCATTAATGGTTGGTTTGCTAGTAAACCAAATCCGTGTTTTTTGCCGAGAGAACCGAGAACACCTTTTAATTTTATAACAGGTAGTTCATCAGGAAGTGGCTCATTATTCCAACGTTTTAATAATATTTGGACAATTTGCTCTCCTTGACCTTCAGCAAGCTGAGCAGATGGTGCATGTGGAAGTGCTGCACAATCTCCTACAACGTAAACGTGCTCGTTATTTGGAATATTGTGATATTTTGTTAAAACAACCCGTCCGCTACCATCTTGTTCAACTGGAAGGTTTCGAACAATTTCATTTGCTTGAATACCAGCTGTCCAGACGATTGCATCACATTCAAGTGGCTCATCGTGGTTGTATACAATATTTGGTTCTACTTTTGTAATGTTAGAGTTTCGAATAATGTTAACTTTATGCTTTACAAACCATTCTTCTACGTATCTACTTAATTTCTCTGGATACGGGAATAAAATTCTATCTTTTCGGTCAAATAAATAGATTTTTAAATCCGAACGGCTTTCACGAAGTTCACTTGCTACTTCAACGCCACTTAAGCCAGCACCGACGACAGCTACTGTTGCGTTAGGTTCTAGGCTATTTAGTTGTTCATATGTCTTACGTGTTTGTTCAATTGATTGTAGACTGTGTGTATATTCCTTCGCCCCAGGAACGTTATGATATTTATCTTCACAGCCAAGTCCAATAATTAAATCATCATATTGGATTGCTTCGCCACCATCAAGATGAACAGCTTTTTCTTCGAGATCAATATTTGTTATTGTGCCGTATTGAATATTAAGGCGTGGGTGCTCAGGAAACGGTATGCGAATATGCGTTTCTGAAATTGTACCCGCTACTAATGCATAATATTCAGTTTTGAAACAATGGTATGGTACTTTGTCGATTAATGTCACTTGTACATCATCTGGAAGTTGGTTGCTTGGAAGTAGCCGTTGTAGAATTCTCATTCCACCGTAGCCGCCACCTAGTATTACGAGGTGTTTCATGATGGATTACCCCTTTTCTGTTGAAATATCCCCTAATCCTAAAATTTTATATTAATAAAATATTTCGACTTTACTCAATCAAATTATATCGAATTTGTGAACAAATAACAATGCATGAATGAATACTCTGTTGTACAATAAGAAGAAAAGTAAAGTAAACTGTTTTCCTTTTCTAGTTACTATTTCATTGCGGGGGCCGCAAAGCGTTGCCGTGAATATATTGATATAGAGAAGAATATTTACTTTGAAGTAAATCAGTGAAGGAATTGAATAGTTTAGTAAGTGTAACGAAAACAACGAGAAACAGCTTAGTTTTCTTCTTATAGATGTCAGAAGGTAATTTGTTTTGTAGTACAGGGGGGAGAATTTTGATTAAACCATTAATTGAATTTTGTGTAGGTAACCTGGCAAGTGGTTCACAAGCAGCTTTAGAGAAATTAGAAAAAGATCCTAATTTAGATGTAATGGAATATGGTTGTTTAGGTTATTGTGGTATTTGTTTTGAAGGACCATTTGCACTTGTGAATGGTGAAGTTGTACAAGGTGCGACAGTAGAAGAACTTGTAAATAATGTATATGATTATTTGGATGAAAATCCAATGTTTTAAGGTGTTGCGAATGAGCAGCGCCTTTTTCATTTTATTTTAGATAAAACGTTATTTTGGAGGGTAGATTAAGACTATAGATAAATAAAAAAAGGCCCTTTTAGAAGGGCTTTTTTCCTACACAATTTGTGTAAGAGTGGCTCATCGCCAAACGTTGTCAAATATGAGAAACGGGGGACATTCATATTGTGTTCTAAAAGCATGCATTCTATACTTAAAATAATAAATTATTTTTGGAGTGAATATAAATGAGCCAATTTTCTTTTACAAAAATGCATGGTCTTGGCAATAGTTATATATATGTAAATATGTTTGAAGAACAAATTCCTGAAGAAGATTTAGCTTTTGTGGCGGAAAAGGTTTCAAATATTAATACTGGTATTGGAGCAGACGGGATGATTTTAATTTGTCCGTCTGATGTAGCTCCAGTGAAAATGCGTATGTTTAATAACGATGGTTCAGAAGGCAAGAGCTGTGGTAATGGTTTGCGCTGCGTAGCGAAATATGCGTATGAGCATAAACTAGTAGAGGAAACAGTTTTCACAATTGAAACGTTAGCTGGCATTGTAACGGCGGAAGTAACGGTAGAAGAAGGGAAAGTTACATTAGCGAAAATCGATATGGGAGCACCACGTTTAACACGCGAAGAGATACCGATGCTCGGTGAAGGTGAAACACCATTTATTCGTGAAAACTTCTTATACAATAACCATCGTTATGCATTTACAGCTGTTTCAATGGGGAATCCACATGCGGTTATTTTTGTTGATGATGTAGAGAAAGCACCTCTTACAACACTTGGTCCAGTTCTTGAAACACATGAAATGTTCCCAGAGCGAGTGAACGTTGAATTTATCGAGATTTTAAACGATGAAGAAATGAATTTCCGCGTTTGGGAACGTGGCTCTGGTGTAACGCAAGCTTGCGGAACAGGAGCATGTGCTTCGGTTGTTGCTGCTATTTTGAATGGGAAGATGGAACGTGGTAAAGAAATTACAGTCCATTTAGCTGGCGGCGACTTAATGATTGCGTGGACAGAAGAAGGAAACGTGTTAATGAAAGGACCTGCGGAAGTAATTTGCCACGGAGTGTATGAGTACAAGATAGAAGCGTAAAGATGTATAATAGAATGAGAACAGAAAGGAAGGTGTATTTCATGATTGAAGTAACAGAACAAGCAGCTTTTCAAATTAAAGATATGTTAAAAGATGCTGAAGATGGAGAAAAGTATGTGCGCCTTGCTGTACACGGCGGCGGATGTAGCGGTCTTTCTTACGGCTTAGGATTTGAAGTAGAACCAAAAGAAGACGACACAGTTCTTGAGTTTTTCGGTGTTGAATTTGTTATTGATACAGAAAGTGCTCCCATTGTTAAAGGAGTAAAAATTGATTATAAACAATCTATGCTTGGCGGCGGATTCACAATCGATAATCCAAATGCAATCGCATCATGCGGATGTGGATCATCTTTCCGTACAGCATCGAATGCTGGTAAGCCGGAAGAGTGCTAAGATTTTAGTAGCAATAGAGAAAGACCTTTTTAGCGATGGAATACATCGTTAAAAAGGTCTTTTCTTTTGCTGTAAAAGCCCGATTCGCGAGGGCGGATTAAAGTTTCACTTTACCTTTGCATAGATGCAAGTATCAACTAGTTGTTTACCATCAGCTGAAAGATCTTCATTACGTAATATCCCTTCAAGCTCAAAGCCTAGTTTTTCAGGGATCGCACGACTTTTCGTGTTATTACATTCACATCGTATTTCAATCCTTCTAAATTTGAATAACTGAAATCCAAGGTTTGTTAACGCACGTACTGTTTCTGTCATATATCCACTGCCACTAAATTGCGTGTTAACCCAGTATCCAATTTCACCTTTAGAAACCTTCCAATTAATTCCGTGAAGGCTAGCAGTTCCAATAAAATCATGAGTCTCCTTATGATAGATAAGATAGCGAAAGCTTTCTCTTTTCAAAAAATCTATATGCGCATTTCTCAGGAGAACTTCCGTTTCTTCAACAGTAGGAATTGACTGAAATAAAGACAACCATTGCTTTAATTCACGAATTGAGTCTTTAATAGCTTCATGTACTACATTACCTTCACCAGCTTGAAGTGGTGCTCGAAGAATGAGTCTGTCTGTTTCTATTTGTAACGGAACATCTAATAAAATAGGATCCATATTATTTCTCCCCTCGAAAACTTTAAATTAGGACAGAATGAAACGTATGTAAAAAACTTTCGCTCAAAAGTTAGAGAACAATAAATATATATTCAATTCATCATTTAGAAATCCTTTTTCACATATTGAAAACGAAATCGCCAGTTGGTACAACAATGGCTACCGAAGCATACCTTAGGTTGTTCCACTAATGCATGCGTTAAAGGAGATTGCGTGATGAAATCCGTAACAAGTGTCGTGGCAGATGAAAGTGCAAAACAAAAACGGTATACAGAAATGATGAAGAAGTTTAATGAAGTTAGTAGCCAATCATCCGAGGTTAGAATGTGTACTCCTTCCAATTGGTGATGGAATGACGGTGTCTAGAGTGAAGCGATAATTATTATCTTACAAAAGTGTAATGTTCATGTCATGTTTTTGAATTTCTTCTTTGAGCCCCGGACTTTAAGATAAGAGTATAAGAAAAAACACATGAGGTGAAGGAAATGAAAAGATATATTGCACTTTTTAGTATTTTAGTTGTCTTTGCAAGTTTGTTAGTTGGTTGTGATATTAACCGTATGGGGAAAGATGAGTATTACGTTCAAATTACAGTAGATGGAAAAGAGTATAATGGTAAAGCTGATAATGGTCAGCCTTATAAAGATTACCAATATAAGCTAACTGGATTTGATAAAGAAGGTAAAGAGAAAGAATTAGAATTCACAGCTCAAAAAAACTTACGTAAAGAAGCATTCCTGCGTGTATATCATTCAGATAAAAAAGGTGTATCAGCTTGGGAAGAAGTGAAGAAAGACGAGCTTCCAGCGAAAGTGAAAGAAAAATTAGGCGTGAAATAAGACAGATAGAAAAGGAATTGACGAACAGGGTCAATTCCTTTTTTCGTTCTCAAAATCCTCTTCTGAAACCACTGTAAAGCCATGTCTTTTAAATAAAGCAGTTGTTACCCCGTAACCAGTTTGTTTATTACCGTTAAATTCCCCAGTGTAAATCGTAGTACTACCACAAGACGGGCTACGTTCTTTTAAAATAATATATTCCGGGTGTAAATCTTTAATTTGTTCTAATGCTTTATAAGCACCACGTACGAAAGCTTCTGTGACATCTTCCCCATCTTTTGTCATCACTTTCGCTTTTCCATCTAAAACGTCATCGCCATTCCCACCAATAATTTCAGCGGAAGGACGAGGCGTTGGTAATCCTCCTAATACTTCAGGACAAATGAGGACTGTATCTTCTTTTTGCAGAAGCTCCTCTATTTTTGAAACAAGATTGTCATTCCCGTCATACCGACAAGCGATACCACCTAAACAAGCGCTAATTACGATCATATTTTCATCTCCAGTAAAAAAATATTAACTATCACGCCAATTTTACTTCCTACCTCTTACTTATAAGTGAGGTGATATAAATGGGAAGCTTATATAATTTAATGAAACCATATAGTGAATTTCGAAGTAAAGAAGAGTTTAATACATATCAAAAACAAGTTTTGAAGTGCTATCGATTTCAATTGAATAAAACTGATTCTATCATTATTCATTTTTTAGGAAAGTATGCAGTGAATGAGAAACAAAAAACAGTAGGAGTTGCTTGTCCGTTAATGGAGACGATTGCGACGAATGTTGGAAAGAGTATTCGTACGGTGCGCCGCTCCATTGCAAAGTTAGAGGAATTAGGAATTATTAAGCGTGTTGCGACAAAAGAAAGACGTAAGCGCGGCGGGTATAGTGCGAACTTATATGTATTTCTTGCATCTGCGATTGACCGCATGGATGACCGTATGAAAATGTCCGCTTGTGAAAGTGAAGATGATGCAGCTGGCTGTAGCGGAAAGGAGCAAAAAAGCGAGGGGGAAACAATTCTTTCTAAAAACATTCCACAAATAAAAGAGAAGAGAAAAGGAACGTACGAGCTTGATGAGACGTACTGTCGTCATGATATACCAAAGCCTTTTATATACGCACTTGTGCCAATGACGAGTAATCCGAAGAAGATTAACATACTGTGGAGTAAGGTGGAGCTTGCTTATAAAAAGAGCGGGTTACTAGAGCAAGGTGTTTTACTGGAGCAAATATTAGCTGATGAAGAAGTGAACGGAAATTTCATTTGGCGTGTGAAAAGTGTTGTGAGGGCAGATAAATATGGGGAAATCCGTAAAGACATTGGGGCACTTTTATACAGTACAGTGAGAGATTTATTTTTAGAGGTTGGATTAGAGTGGGGAGCAGCATTAAGGAGAAGTAAGGGGATATCGCTGTTTGATCCATTTAAAAAAGAGCCATGCGTATAACACATGACTCTAATTAGCTAATCAAACTTCCTTACAACCGGAACACGAATCGCTACAAATAGTACGAAGACGATAACAGCGATTGCACCGCTTTTCATAACGGTTACGATTGGAATTCCTATTGCAAGCGCAATGGATGTGAATGCATAAGAGAGCGGAATAAAGCCCATTGATGATAGCATTAGTAAACTCATTACGCGTCCCATCATTTCTTCTTTTACTGTAGATTGAATCATTGCCATAAGCGGGACGATCGCCATTGCGATTGTAATACCGTAAAACATGCCGGCTAATAATGCTTGCCAAAGTACGGTGCTAAAGTTGATGGATAAGAAGAATACACCAGACAGTAGCATCATGATAATACAAAATAGACCACGTCTACGATTAATATTTTTTAATCCGACAATGACAGCGCCTATTGCCATTCCACCGCCTACAGATGCTTCTAAGTAACTAAACTGGAGCGAGTCACCGTGCAGAACGTTTTTAACAAATAGGGGGAAGCCGACTTGCATCGGACCGATTAAAAATAAGTTTAGAAAGGCGCTACAAATAAGGAAAGTTGAAAGGAAAGGTGATTCCTTTACATATAAGATTCCTTCTTTTATAGAAGTGAACATGCCTTTGTCTGTATCTTTTTGTTCTGATATCGTAAATTGTATTTTTTGAACGAGTATGGCTGCGACGATTAACAGCAAAATCGTAATTGAAAAGATTGTTTCATAGTTCGTAAATTTGATGAGAATTCCGCCAAGTACAGGGCCCAAGATGACCGATGCTTGGTTTGTCATTTGTGTAAGTGAATTCGCTTGTGTTAAACGGCTTTTTTCTACAAGTTCCGGCAGAATAGATCCGTCTGCGGACCAGAAGAAAGCATCAGCAAGTCCAAAGAATAAAGCGAATAAAGCAAATGTATATAGTGTTACATCACCAACGATAAACCATGTGAGAATGGTTGCGACAAGAATCGCTCGAATAATGTTGGAGTAAAACATTATGTTTTTTTTCGGGAATTTATCAGCTACAGCGCCGCCAACAATCATAAAAATAAGCCTTGGGACACTTAGAGCCACGAAAACAACACCGAGTGAAGCTTCAAGGTTTAATGTTTTTGCTATGTACCATGTTTGTGAAAATGTAAAAAAGGCTAAAGCAAAACTTGAAAAAAGGGTAGCTGCCCAAAGAAAAAGGAAATTCGTATTTTTTAATAGTGGTTTCGCATTTGCTTCTAAAGCAGATTTATTTTGTTGTAGTTCCTCCATATTGCTTCCTTTCTATGTGACAAATTTAAACTAAAAAACCTGTTAACAATCGTTTTATACAGTTTCTAATATTTCTATACTGCACTTTCTCATTGTAGACAATAATGTTGGATTTGCACAGTAGCTATTTAACGACAAAAAAAGATGCCGAAGAGGCATCTTTTTTAAGCTAAGGCGATATAAATATCTAATTGTACGTTATTTGGATCTACCGCTTTTTCATCATAAAGCTCAAAGTCGGTTGTAAAAGCGCGTTTATTTTCTTTCGACCATTGCCAAATATATTCCCAAGCCTCGCAAACAACTTCAGCAACTGGCCCTTTTCTCGTTGTAAATACCGCGTATGTAGCAGCAGGTATTGTTAAAGTTGTCATATTTTCAGGAACGTTTTCTAACGAAGAAACGGGCATACCAATTGTAAATTGATATACACCCGTTTCATCTGATTCGTAGTTTGAATAGAAAGCGAATGTTTCTTTCGTTTGTTGATTTGGGATGTGATGTATCATTTGTTCTTGGAAGTAGCGGTTCCACAGTTTTGGAATTTCTCCTTCAGTAGATGCCTCTTTTTCATTTGTCGTCGTAATTGAAACACCGATTGCTTGGAAAGCTTCTTTCTTTACGATAATAGGTTCTTTCATTTTATAATCCCCCTATAAACGAAACGTATGTTCTTATTTATTGTAACATATTTTGGAAGGGGAAGGTAGCGCGATAAAAAAGAACTCCTTTCATGTAAAAGGAGTTCTTTTCATTTCTATATTAAAACATACTTGAGCTATGCATCGGTTGAAGTTTTGCGTTTGGATCGAAGTAAGCTTTTGCATTGTTTACTGCTGTCGGTGCTTCACCAAAGCCGCAAGCAATGAGTTTTACTTTTCCTTCATATGTACAAATGTCACCAGCAGCATAAATACCAGGAATATTTGTCTCCATTTTCGAGTTCACGAGAATGCTGTTTTTTTGAATATCTAAGCCCCAGTTTTTAATTGGGCCAAGAGAAGAAACGAAGCCGTAGTTTACAATTACGTCATCAACATCGATAATAACTTTTTCTTCCGTTTTTACGTGTTGAAGAACGACTTGTTCAATTTTGGCATCACCAATGAGTTCAACTGGAACGTACGGTGTGCTTACTTCTGCACGAGAATTCATTAAGCTTTCTACACTATGTTCATGTGCGCGGAATTTATCACGGCGATGAACGATTGTAACTTTGTCAGCGATTGGTTCTAACATCATTGTCCAGTCTACTGCCGAGTCACCACCGCCAAATACAACGACGCGTTTTCCAGCGAATTTATTCATATCATCAACGAAATAATGTAAGTTTGTCTTTTCGTATTTTGCTGTACCTTCTAACTCTAAGCGACGTGGCTGGAAAGCACCATTGCCAGCAGTAATAATGACTGATTTAGAATAGTGAGTTTGTTTATTCGTAACAAGCTTGAATATACCGTCAGCTTGTTTTTCAAGCGTATCAACAGCTTCTTCTAAGCAAACGGTTGGATCAAACTTCTTCATTTGCTCTTTTAAGTTATCAACTAACTCTTGTGCACGCACTTTTGGAAATCCAGCTACATCATAAATGTATTTTTCAGGGTAGAGCGCGGATAATTGTCCTCCAAGTTGAGGTAAGCTTTCAATGATTTTGACACTTGCTTGTCTCATACCGCCATAAAATGCTGTGAATAGTCCTGTTGGACCACCACCAATAATTGTTATGTCGTAAACTTTTTGATTTTCTGCCACTTTCATTCCCCCTATAGATGGAATTTTAATATTGATTTCATATATTGTTCATATGTACACGAAAATCCTGCAAATGATGACACTTTCAAATAAATGATAGCATATTTGAGTTCATAATACTTCTGAAAACGACTGAATTGTGTGTAAGTTTTTGCATAGATGCTTTTGTAATTATATAAAATATAGGGAAAGGAAAATACATGAAAAAAAGGCTGAAAAACCCTTGAAAACGCTATGTTATTTTAAAATATTGATAATTCTCCAGACGCTTGAATTCTGGAATAAAACCGACTAATATAGGGTAGTGTTATGTTAAATTTCTATGACAAAATTCGTACGATTTTTTGACTGCGTTTTGTTACGATATAGAATGTGATAAATTCCACATTCTTGACAAATAGAGTTTTTAGTACTTGGTATTATTTTATTACTATTATATAAAGAAAAGGGTTGTGATTTGGTGAAGACTCCAAAAATCGTAGTTTTAGGTGCAGGTTATGGCGGAATGATTACGACTGTTCGTCTGCAAAAAGCATTATCTGTAAATGAAGCTGAAATTACGTTAGTAAACAACAACAGCTATCACTACCAAGCAACTTGGTTACACGAGAGCGCAGCTGGTACATTACAAGATGAAAAAATCTGTCTAGATATTCAAGACGTTATCGATACAAATAAAGTGAACTTTGTACAAGATACAGTAGTAGAAATTAAAGCTGCTGAAAAACGCATTATCTTAAAAGACGGCGAGTTAGAGTATGACTACTTAGTAATCGGTCTTGGTTTCGAATCAGAAACGTTCGGCATTACAGGATTAAAAGAGCATGCATTCTCAATTGCTAACATTAATGCAACTCGTCAAATTCGTGAGCACATGGAAGCTAAATTTGCTCAATATGCGACTGAACAACGCGATGAGTTAGTAACAATCGTTGTTGGTGGTGCTGGATTTACTGGTATCGAGTACGTAGGTGAGCTTGCGAACCGTGTTCCTGAACTTTGCAAAGAGTACAATGTACCACGTGAAAAAGCACGTATTATTTGTGTAGAAGCTGCTCCAACAGCACTTCCTGGTTTTGATCCAGCATTAGTAGAATATGCTGTAAAACAACTTGAGAAAAAAGGTGTAGAATTCCGCATCGGTACAGCAATTAAAGAAGCAACTGAAGAAGGTATTATCGTTGCAAACGGTGATGATACTGAATTACTTAAGTCTGAAACAGTGGTTTGGGCTGCAGGTGTTCGTGGTAATGGTATTGTGGAAGAGTCTGGCTTTGAAGCAATGCGCGGCCGCGTTAAAGTTGATGAGTACATGCACGCTCCAGGATACGAAGATGTATTTATGGTTGGTGACGCAGCGTTAATCATTAACGAAGAAATTAACCGTCCATACCCACCAACAGCACAAATTGCAATTCAACAAGGTTACAATATTGCACACAACTTAACTGTGTTAGTTCGTGGCAAAGGCGAAATGAAAACATTCGCATTCGACAATAAAGGATCAGTATGTTCTTTAGGTCATGACGATGCAATGGGCGTTGTTATGGGCAAAAAATTAACAGGTTGGAAAGCTTCTTTCATGAAGAAAGTGATCGATAACCGTTACCTATTCTTATTAGGTGGGCCTTTATTAGTTCTTAAAAAAGGTAAATTGAAGTTATTTTAATATATAGTAGAAAAAGCAGAAACGGCTATGAGCTGTTTCTGTTTTTTTGTATAATACACCTTTTCGATATAGGAATAAAAAATAATTGCGTTTCCGAAGAAAGAAAATGCAGATTCGCAAGACCACTGTTTCGTTTCCTTCGTACTTCCTTTTCCTTCTATATAATTCTTTAGCAAATAGTTGTAATTCATCGGATACAGAAATAGACATACAAAAACGCCATCCTTTCTTATGATTTTACAGAAAGAATAGCGTGTTTTTTCATTTTAGCGGCGATTTTGTTCAACTGGAAAAGATAGCCGAAATATTAAAGTATCTTTACACTGATTTCACCATCGCTCTACTGAATATCAAGTTCACTGTAATAACGATGACTGCACCGATAAGGGTTGCAAATACACGGTCAAACAGAATGCTAGAATGAAACGGCTTGCCGGCTTCCATAATCAAAATAATGAGCGGAATCATGGTTGCAGAGTATACAAGATAATTTCGAACCTTTAGAAGAGGTCGAACACTTGCGAATAGCCCGATACTTATAACTAATCCCCAAATTGGTAGACTCGTTGCGAGAAGCAAGCTCGCAACAATCACACCGATTACTGTACCAAGCACTCGTTGTGTTGTTTTGATTGGAAAGAGTTCTATTTTCCGCTGAGTAAGGATTGCTACGGTAATTGCAATCCAATAGAAGTGGTGCTCGGGCCAAAGTATTCGCAATCCCTCAGCTATACCTAGACATAATACGAGCCTGATTGGGAATTGCCAACTGGATAGGTGTGCAAGAGAATGCCACCATAGAATGATTTTTTTCGATGTTGGCTCTTTCACAGCCCCGTCCAGCGATGATTTAAAACAACGGTGTACCCATATGCCTAGCACCAAGCTGATACTGCCGGTCCAAATGGCCCCTGCTAAGATTGAAAAAATTAGTTCCATCCGGTACTCCGTCTGGTCGAACATGTTGAGGATGATGATTAGGAATATGACAAAGCGTGTTGTTGCCACCGCCAAGGCGCGACTATATCCGCCAATTAACGCAGCAAAGCTGACTAGCAGGAGCAAGACACCGAATGTCAGAGAGCCATGTCCGAAAGAGAGAACAGCAGCAATCGCAGCGAGCGTTACTGATATGAGTGCTGACGCCAACTTTTCCCCGTGATTTATAAAACTCGAACCGACTTTCACGCTACTGACTGCCAAACTGCCGATCGATGCAACAAAACCAAGATCAGGATAGCCTAGAACTGTGGCGAACAGAACAGGTCCGGCCATACCTATGCCGGCAGAAATGAGTTCTACTATTTCTACTTTGTCCTTTTTAGACCAAGAAAACAGTTGAGCTCTATATATCTTTGCATTCATCTATAGCACCTCTTCCGACCCAAAGAGTAGGGCACAGTTTAATAATAGGCTCTTTCTTTAATCCATGGACATGTGGTGATACCTATGTCCATCAGGCTGATATTTTGAAGTATCCCCAAAATGAAAGTTTTATCTTTCCAGAGTTAGTTATAATAATTCAGCTTATTCTTTTTCGATATGGGGAAATGCCAATTTTTTAAGTTGATGGCAATGGTGCATTACCCTAAGAAAGGAAAAGTCACAGTGTACTTAAAAATATAGTATAATATATAAAAAAGAAAGAATATTCTGTTCTCTCTAGTGGAGGAGGTTGCATCATGGGGAAGCGCGGGAAAGTATGGTTAGCTGTTAGTGGCTTAGTAGCTACAAAAGATGGCAGGTGGCTATTCGTTAAGAAGAAATACAGTGGATTAAAGGGGAAATGGTCGTTACCGGCTGGTTTTGTGAATGAAGGTGAGACGGTTGATGAAGCTGTGAAGCGTGAAGTGTTAGAAGAGACAGGCATTGTCGCTCACGTGAAGGGAATCATTGGTGTTCGATCGGGCGTTATTCGTAATGAGATTAGTGATAATATGATTATTTTCCTTTTGGAGCCTGAAGGAGAAACTATTATTGTGCAGGAGAAGGAATTGTCTGAAGTAGCGTTTTTACATCCAGAGACTATAGCAGGCGATCCAAATACGTCTGTACTTATTCAATATTTGTTAGAAGGAAGATCAGAGCTACATCTTGAAATGGACAAAACATTAAATCCAGGAGAGCAATTTGGTTATACGGCCTATCACGTATTTACGGCGCATGCGAAGGAGAGGGAGAAGAAGTGAGTATACCGGTACTACTTATTTCAATGATGCTATTCTTTATTTTGTTTTTTGGAATTGGATTTTTACTAAATATGATATTGCGAGCTACATGGGTAATGGTTATTGTGTATCCGATTGTTTGTATGCTCATTATTAATAAAGCGAGTGTGTGGGATTACTTTTCAAAGCCAAAAGAAACATTTTCTTCATTTGGGACAAGTGTATCGCACTTAGGACAAGCAGATGTATTTATTTTATCTACTGGATTAGTAGGAGCTGCTTTAGCGGGAATCGTCATTAAGAAACTTCGGAAAAGTGGATATCAAATGTTTTAATCTCCAATTCGCTTGGGGATTATTTTTTTGCATATTCCTTCATCGTATAGGGAATGATTAACGATGAAGGAGTGTGGAATATAAAAATGTTAAAACGATATTGTATTCGCATTATGATGACTTGTTTACTTGTTTCCGCATTATGCGTAACATGGAATGCTTTCACTGGCGTTTCTTTATTAGAGATTGTAAAGAAATATGAGGAAACGAGTGCAAAAGAAGTACATGCAGCAGAAATGAAGAACAATGTTGCTCCGAGTAAAGAAGTGATAAATGCTTTAGAACAGGCAAATGACTGGTCTAAATATCGTACAATTGAAATGACGGCAACGGGTTATACGTCAGGAGTGGAGTCAACTGGTAAGAGTCCGGGACATCCGGAGTATGGTATTACATATTCAGGTGTGAAAGCGAAACGGGATTTATATTCGACAATCGCTGCGGACTTACGCGTATTCCCGATTGGAACGATTCTATTTGTGCCAGATTACGGGTATGGGGTCGTTGCCGATAAGGGCGGTGCTATAAAAGGAAACCGTCTTGATTTATATTATGATACGGTGAAAGATGTTTATAGCCAATGGGGTAAGAAAAAGGTAAATGTATACGTAGTGAAAATAGGAAATGGTAAGTTTACAGAAGAAGAGTTAACGATGTTAAATGAAGACGAAACGATGCAAGTGTTTCGAGGGCAATATTTAAAGCAAAGATAGTCTAGTGGGAATAGCACTAGACTTTTTTTCTTTTCATATTTCATAATAGAAGGAATTGGATGGGCATGGATGTTACATGTCACAAAATAGAAGTTAGAATTGTCGCATTTTATCGAAAATAAAGTTATAATACAGGTAGAGTAGAGAAATTTAGGGGGTCTGAACATGTTTCAAGTACAAAAAGAATTAGCAGGTCATGAAGCGGTAATTGTTGCTTTATTTGAAGAAGATAAAACGAGTAGTTTTGTACAAGAATTGGATAAGGCGTTTGAAGGGCAATTACAAGTTTTATTAGAAGAAAAAGAACTTTCTACGAAGAAAAAAGCTATTTCAAAAGTACATAGTTTAGGGAAAACAAATGTGAAACGTTATTATTTCGTCGGTTTAGGTAAGAAAGAGTCTTACACGACAGAAACGTTACGTGCAGCTCTTGGTAAGGCGTTTAAAACACTGCAAGCAGCAAAAGTACAAGATGCAGCAATCTTACTAGATTCTTTCGTAACAGAGAAATTGGATGCGATTGATGTAGCTCATATTGCGGCAGAAGTACAAGGCCTTGGTACATATGAATTGCAAACGTATAAAACAGATAAAAAGGATTATGTAGAGCTAGAGAAGTTCACGGCTATTACAGCGGAAGATGCACAAGAAATTGAAGCAGCATTAACAGTTGGATACGTACATGGACGTGCAACAAATTCAGCTCGTACACTTGTAAATATGCCGCCAAACGTATTAACAGCGACGAAACTTGCTGAGTATGCTGTTGAATTAGCGGAAAAATATGATATGGATTATAAAGTTCTTGAGAAAGAAGAGATGGAAGATCTTGGTATGGGTGCATTACTTGCAGTAAACCAAGGTAGTACAGAGCCACCGAAAATGATCGCCCTTATTTATAAAGGAAAAGAAGAGTGGACAGATGTAATTGGATTTGTTGGAAAAGGAATTACATACGATACAGGTGGTTATTCTTTAAAACCACGTGAAGGCATGGTAGGTATGAAAGGTGATATGGGCGGTGCAGCTGCTGTTTTAGGCGCGATGGAAATTATCGGAGAACTTCGCCCAGAGCAAAACGTGATTGCTGTTATTCCTTCAACTGATAACGTTGTAAGTGGTACAGCATTTAAGCCAGACGATGTGATTACATCTATGAGCGGAAAAACAATTGAAGTATTAAATACAGATGCAGAAGGTCGCTTAGCGTTAGCTGACGGTATTACGTATGCGAAAAAACTTGGTGCAAACTACCTTATTGATGTTGCAACATTAACAGGTGGTGTAATTGTTGCCCTTGGAAATCATACGACAGGTGCAATGACAAATAATGAAGAACTATTTGAACAAGTGTTAGAAGCTTCTATGGAAACGGATGAGCCAATTTGGCAATTACCGATTTTTGAACGCGATAAAGAACGTGTGAGAAATAGTAAATTTGCTGATTTAAATAACTCACCAGGCCGTGAAGGGCATGCAGTGATGGCGGGTACATTCCTAGGTGAATTCGCAGAAGATACACCTTGGGTACATTTAGATATCGCTGGAACATCTGAAACAACAGGTGCGCATGATTTAGGACCGGCTGGTGCAACTGGTGCAATGGTACGTACACTTGCAACACTTGTTGAACGTTTCGAGGAAGAATAAGATTATGTAAGAAGGCTGTTCCAACACGTTGGAACAGCCTTTTTTCTTGATACAGTATACTTATTGTCAGTTTTTGTCGGTAAGTCGATATAAGTTCATTTACTATCGTACTGTTACAGAGTGAAAGTTGATCCTATAAAGAAATCGTATATAAAGTCCCGTTTAAAGCAAAGGAAGTGCGTCCGGTTTCTTCAGAGACAACTAATATAAGTGCATCGCTTTGTTCTGATAAGCCAATTGCAGCTCTGTGACGTGTTCCTAGCTCAGGATCAACTTCTGTACTTTTCGTTAATGGAAGAATATTAGCTGCTGAGACAATATGATTGTTTTTAACGAGAACGGCTCCATCATGAAGAGGGTTACCTGGATAAAAAATCGATTCGAGTAATGGTGCGGTTAAATGAGCGTTTAACGTTGTTCCAGTTTGAATGAAAGGATGAAGTGTCTCGTTTCGTTCCACAACAATAAGAGCACCATGTTTTCGGGCGCTTAAATGCTGGACAGCTGTTGTAATGAACTGTGAGCTTTCCGTATAAGGTGATAAATAAGCTTGAATATAGTATGTAGCTGCCAATGTTTGTACATTTGCTAACATATGATGAATATCTTCCATTTTACACAAAATACATTCATCTTCCTTATCGATTGCTTGTCTCATGATTGATAGTTCTTTTTCAGCAATTTCAATCATTTGCTTTGTTTGTATTTTGAGCTCTTCTGACAAGCCCCATTCTTGCATAATCCTCATTCCCTTTGGTAGAGTATTTAATCATAGTGTATACAAATATTCCTAGTAAAATCCTGTTAGATTGTAAAAAATATTGAGACACAGGTTGTTTTTTTCATATAATAAAGGTATGAAAAGTGAGAGGAGATAGAATTATGAATTGGAAACAAGAATTTAGTCGCTGGCTTTCATATGCAGAATTAGACGTAGAATTAAAAGAACAACTAGAAAACATGAAGCAAGATGAGAAGAAAATCGAGGACAGCTTTTATAAAAATCTAGAGTTCGGTACAGGTGGTATGCGTGGTGAACTTGGTGCTGGTACGAACCGTTTAAATGTA
Source organism: Bacillus sp. NPDC094064 (assembly GCF_050279585.1). Classification (NCBI taxonomy): domain Bacteria; kingdom Bacillati; phylum Bacillota; class Bacilli; order Caryophanales; family Bacillaceae; genus Bacillus; species Bacillus sp. NPDC094064. Next base: position 22,841 of record NZ_JBNNUI010000005.1, on the reverse strand, counting down.
TATACAGTTCGTAAAGCAACGCAAGGATTAGCGAAGTTTATCGGAAAATTAGGTGAAGAAGCGAAGAAGCGCGGTGTTGTTGTAGCGTATGATTCTCGTCATAAATCACCTGAGTTTGCAATGGAAGTAGCTGCTACACTTGGTGCACACGGTATTACAACATATGTGTTTGAAAGCTTACGTCCAACGCCAGTTCTTTCTTTCGCAGTTCGTCATTTACATACAGTGAGTGGAATCGTTCTTACGGCAAGTCATAATCCACCTGAATATAACGGATATAAAGTGTACGGTGAAGATGGTGGGCAGTTGCCTCCAAAAGAAGCTGATGAATTAATTAGCTACGTAGATGCAGTAGAAGATGAATTAACAGTTGAGGTTGCTGATGTGGAGCAATTAAAAGCTGACGGTTTATTACATATCATTGGACAAGAAGTAGATGATGCATACGCGGTAGAATTAAACAATGTCATCATTAATAAAGAAATGGTGCAAAAGGTTGGTAAAGACTTAAAAATCGTCTTTACACCACTACACGGAACATCAAATATTTCTGTACGCCGTGGTTTAGAAGAAGTTGGATTTACAGATGTAACAGTTGTAAAAGAGCAAGAGTTACCAGATCCGAACTTCTCTACAGTAAAATCACCAAACCCAGAAGAACATGCTGCTTTTGAGTATGCGATTCGTGACGGTGAAAAAATTGGAGCTGATGTGTTAATCGCAACGGATCCTGATGCAGACCGTCTTGGTGTAGCTGTTCGTAATCATGATGGTGAGTTCCAAGTATTAACTGGAAACCAAACAGGCGCATTAATGCTTGATTACTTATTGTCTCAAAAGAAAGAAAACGGAACACTTCCAGAGAACGGTGTTGTATTAAAAACAATCGTAACGTCTGAAATTGGCCGTACAATTGCAAAAGCATACGGTTTAGATACAGTTGATACGTTAACTGGATTTAAATTTATCGGTGAGAAAATTAAACAGTACGAAGAAAGCGGACAATATGAATTCCAATTCGGTTATGAGGAAAGCTATGGTTATTTAATCCGTCCATTCTGCCGTGATAAAGATGCAGTACAGTCTGTTTTATTTGCATGTGAAGTAGCTGCATACTACAAAGCACAAGGCAAAACGTTATACGACGGTCTATTAGAAGTATTTGAGAAGTACGGTTTCTTCCGTGAAGATCTTGTATCGTTAACGTTAAAAGGAAAAGACGGAGCGGAACAAATCCAAGAGATGATGGCAACATTCCGTGAAAATCCTCCGAAGGAAGTAGCTGGCTTAACAGTCGTAGCAGTTGAAGATTATAAAGCAAGCATCGTTACATCTTTACAAGATGGACATAAAGAAGAGATTCACTTACCGAAATCAAATGTGTTAAAATATCAATTAGAGGACGGTTCTTGGTTCTGCTTACGTCCATCTGGAACAGAACCGAAAATCAAGTTCTACTTTGGTGTACAAGATAATTCTTTACAAAATAGTGAACAAAAGTTACTTACTATTAAAGAAGATATTATGAATCGTTTATAATATAAAGTAATTTTAAGTGGTAGGGAACAAAAGGGAGCGAAATCTCCCTTTTGTTCTATGTAAGGAAATGATCGTTATTGATTCTGACAGAAGAGAGGGTATTTTGTGATGAAAAAAGTAAGAAAAGCCATAATCCCAGCAGCTGGATTAGGAACACGTTTTTTACCAGCTACAAAAGCAATGCCAAAAGAAATGTTACCGATAGTAGATAAACCAACTATCCAATACATCGTAGAAGAAGCAATACAATCAGGAATCGAAGATATTATTATCGTTACTGGTAAAACAAAGCGCTCTATTGAAGATCATTTTGATAATGCATTTGAGTTAGAGCAAAACTTATTAGAAAAGAAAAAGTATGAGTTACTTGAAAAAGTACAGGCTTCTTCAAAAATGGTAGACATTCATTATATTCGTCAAAAAGAACCAAGAGGATTAGGACACGCTGTTTGGTGTGCACGTAAATTCATCGGTGATGAGCCATTTGCTGTTTTACTAGGTGATGATATCGTTCAAGCTGAAAAACCATGTTTACGCCAATTAATCGAAGAATATGATAAAACGCTTTCTTCTGTTATTGGTGTACAAACGGTTCCAGAAGATGAAACACATCGCTACGGAATTATTGACCCATTAGAGCAAGAGGGACGTCGTTACCAAGTTCGCAATTTCGTTGAGAAACCAGCAGCAGGTACAGCGCCTTCAAACTTAGCAATTATGGGACGTTACGTCTTAACGCCTGAAATTTTCATGTTCTTAGAACAGCAAAATGTCGGTGCTGGCGGTGAAATTCAGTTAACAGATGCGATCCAAAACTTAAATGAAATTCAACGTGTATTTGCTTACGATTTCGAAGGAAAACGCTACGACGTAGGTGAAAAACTAGGATTCGTTCAAACGACAATCGAAATGGCCCTGCAACACCCAGAATTACGTGATGACATGGTTACAATGATGAAGAGAATTTTAGAAGAACAGACGAACTAAGAGTCTTAATATAGTGATATGATCCCCTTTTGATAAGCAGTAGAGAAATGAATGTATTGTTTAATCTAAGGGGATTTTTTTGAGAAAAAAGACACTCTGGAGAGAGTGTCTTTAATTTTGATCGGTAGGTTTCAGCTCATCTGCTTTGGATTTAATTTCATCAGTAATAGCGATATTAATATTTCCTGCTGCTTTTTGGTATTCCTGAATCAATGCATTAACGTTTTGATTAAATGAAATTAAGCTTCCACTAGGGGATTGCGCTTGTTCATTGAGGGCAGTTATAATACCATATATTTTTTTATATTCTTCATAGGTTTCTTTATATTTATTTGGTTGTTCTTTTGCAGCTTCAGATACTAACTTTAAATCGTTCCCCATGTTGCTGTAAAACGTATCTACAGCTACAATTGTTCCATCAATTTCTTTTCTCTTAGAACTTAGTGCATTGTTGAAGTCATGTCTGTTATCTATTGCATTTGACCATGTAGTTGAATACTCGGATAAGACGTAAGATGCTGCATATTTAAAAGTATTTATATTATTATAAAAGGATGCTGCTGCAATTAAGTAACTAGCTTCTTTTTTCTTTTGGGCTTGAAGAGCTTGATATTCCTCCTCCATATTTGTTACTTTTGTTATAGTAAAGAGAAGGACAATGATTGATATAACTGATGTAAGAAATAGTGTTATAGATGTCACTAAGGACTTTTTTGCTGGTGATTTTCGAATTTTTTTTATTAATCCTATCACAATAAAGATTAAAGCCGCGCAGAAACTAACTATAGTAAGAATTAAAAAGAAAAATGCTAGGCCATTTCCAAGCGTGTATGGCATTCCTAACTCGCTATTTCCATATAAATTGTAACTTATGCTCATACTTAGTATGAAAAATAAAGATAGTACTCCGACACTTAGTTTAATAAGTGTGTTTTTTGATAGTTTCACTGATTTTCCTCCAAAACATTGTTTTAATTATATGTGCAAAATGCAAGATTTGCTGAACTAGCATAACAGAATTTATTTTCAATATGTGTCGTATATTGTCGAAATATAAAAAAGAGTTATCTTAGAATACTAAGATAACTCTTTTTTCTTATGAAATCGTCGAATGAGAATGCTGATAAGCAGAGCGACGTACAGCATAGTATATGCGAGGTGCGATAATAGCACCGATAATTGTAAATACAATATCCTTTACTGCAAACCACATCATAATCATCCAAGCAGCTTTATAGCTCATATTACCGCCCATGAAGAGATTGACCGCCCCGTACATGTAAGTAGTACCGATAATATAAGTTAAAATAATTCCAGTGAAAGAGGCAATCGCAAATGTACTGAATGTTGGTCTTTCTTTTTGTTCTACTAATTTTCCTGATACGTAAGCAACGATAATAAATGCGATAATAAAACCACCAGTAGGATCTAAAAGTGCCCCGAATCCAGCTTTGAAGTTAGCGAAGATTGGTGCGCCGGCTACGCCAACGAGCATATATACTGTCATTGATAATGCACCAAGTCTACTTCCAAGAAGAAGTCCTGCTAAAATCGCGAAAAATGGTTGCATAGATAATGGGACGCCCGCTACTTGTAAGAATGGTGCCCAAGATACAATATTTGCACCGATGGCCATAAGAGCAACGAACATGGCAGCTAATGCTAAATCTAAAACGTGAAATCTTCTCATAATGTTAACCTCCTGTTGTTTTTAGGTTAACATTATCGTAGCGAAACTATTTACTTGTTGTCAATCAAAATATTTTGATAAGAAGGCTTAATATAGTCTCTTAGCAACGTATACGGAATACGAAATTGCGGAATTCCACTTGAATAAGGAGCAATCTCATATAAAGGGAAATAAATTACGAGATTGTCCGGTTCTAAAAAGAAGTGGAACTTTGTAGCGCTCATTACTTTTTCCGTTGCATCAGGAAAATAAATGCTTTCATTTTGTTTAATTTGTTTTACAATCTCTGCGCGTATTACTTCTTTGTATTTATCTTCTTGTTGAAATAAATCGTCTAAGTGTAGTAACTTTTTTTCGTTTAGATCAAATGTGTTTGCCTTCCACGTATAAAGACCGTGTGCGCCGCCTGTATATTGATAGTAATTCACATATAAGCTGAGAAAAGGTGGTTTGTTTAAAGAGACTTTATAATCAACATTTGCCACGTACGGATGAAAGGGTGTACTAGATCCTTCTGTTTCTTCATAATATTTTTTTGCGTCTTTTTCTAACTTGTTTTTAAACTTGTCAGTAGATTTTTTGTAATAGAAATTGAGCTTGTTTTGAAATTTAGAATCGGAAAAGTTGTGAAAGGAAGGCCTGTTAATTTGATATTCTATATAAGGTTTCTTACCTTTTTGCGTGACAGTCTTCACATCGATTGTCAGGTTGGATGCTTTGGCTGCTAGTGCACAATTTGGTACAATAGTCAGCAAGGAGAACATGAGCAGTAGTATACAAAATTTCTGTTTCATTTAGGTGAAACCTCCTTATATAAGTGTTATAGGTAGTTTGAAAATAAATAGGTAAAATTATACATTCGATTAACGTAAGAGAAGGGGGAAACGAGATGGGAAAAACTTTAATGGATTCGCTTGGAATTGAGTTGTTAGAGATGACAGAAGATAAGGTGGTTGCTACGATGCCTGTTGATGGGCGGACGCATCAGCCGTTTGGATTTTTACACGGGGGTGCATCTGTTGCGTTAGCGGAAACAGTGGCAAGTGTTGGTTCATACAATTTAATTGATCAAGAGAAATGTATTTGTTTCGGTTTAGAAATTAATGCAAATCATATTCGTTCAAAGCAAGATGGAATTGTAACAGCAATCGGGACACCAATACATAGAGGGAATTCAACGATGGTTTGGGATATTCGTATCATTGATGAAAATGATGACTTATTATGTATTTCAAGATGTACAGTAGCAATTAAAGAAAAACGTGAAAAATAGAAAAGAGGCTGCTCAGTAGAGCGGCCTCTTTTTTATAATTAGAACTGGATTTTCTTCTCTAAGAAACCTTTTAGTTCGCTAATTGGCATACGAACTTGTTCCATTGTGTCACGGTCACGTACTGTAACAGCTTTGTCTTCAACAGAGTCGAAGTCGTATGTGATACAGAATGGAGTACCGATTTCGTCTTGACGACGGTAACGTTTACCGATAGAGCCAGTCTCATCAAAGTCTACCATGAAGTCTTTAGCTAATTCTGCGAATACTTCAGTAGCACCTTCAGATAGTTTTTTAGATAATGGTAAGATAGCTGCTTTATATGGTGCTAAAGCAGGGTGGAAACGAAGAACTGTACGAGAGTCGTTCTCTAATTGCTCTTCTTCATATGCATCACATAAGAATGCTAATGTTACACGGTCTGCACCTAAAGATGGCTCGATGCAGTATGGTACGTAACGTTCATTCGTTTGTGGATCGATATAGTTAAAGTCTTCGTTAGAGTGTTCCATGTGACGTTTTAAATCGAAGTCTGTACGAGATGCTACGCCCCAAAGTTCGCCCCAACCGAATGGGAATTTGAACTCAATATCAGTTGTTGCGTTACTGTAGTGAGATAATTCTTCTTCACCGTGGTCACGAAGACGCATGCTTTCTTCGTGCATACCAAGTGAAAGTAACCAGTTCTTACAAGTTTCACGCCAGAATGCGAACCACTCTAAATCTTCGCCAGGCTTACAGAAGAATTCAAGTTCCATTTGTTCGAATTCACGTGTACGGAATGTGAAGTTACCAGGTGTGATTTCGTTACGGAAACTCTTACCGATTTGGCCAATACCAAATGGAAGCTTTTTACGCATAGAGCGTTGTACGTTTTTAAAGTTTACGAAAATACCTTGTGCTGTTTCAGGGCGAAGGAAGATTTCGTTCGTACTAGACTCTGTAACACCTTGGAATGTTTTGAACATTAAGTTGAACTGACGGATTTCAGTGAACTCTTCGCTACCACAATCAGGACATTTTACTTCATGCTCTTTCATTAAGTCAGCCATTTGGTCGAAAGTAAGACCGTCAACAACCATTTCGATGCCTTTTGCATCTAATGCATCTTCAATTAATTTGTCAGCACGGTGACGAGCTTTACATTTTTTACAGTCGATCATTGGGTCGTTGAAGTTACCAACGTGACCAGAAGCGATCCAAGTTTTTGGGTTCATTAAAATAGCTGCGTCTAAACCAACGTTATGTGGAGATTCTTGAATGAATTTTTTCCACCAAGCTTTTTTAACGTTATTTTTTAATTCGATTCCAAGTGGACCGTAATCCCAAGTGTTTGCAAGACCACCGTAAATTTCAGAACCAGGAAAAACAAAACCGCGATGTTTCGCTAAGTTTACAACTTGTTCCATTGAATACATAAGAAAATCCTCCTTTTGAAAGTTAACGTATTGGCGATGACGTGCTCAGGTAACTTGTGAAACGCGCAGTATATGCTTTGAAAAACATAAAAAAACGCTCATCCCAAGGCTTAATTGCCTAGGGACGAGCGTTTGCCCGCGGTTCCACCCTAGTTGATACACAAAAGGTGCATCCACTTTATCACGTATTGCTCGAGACTGCCGTTTCCTTGCGGCTTCAGGCTTTCACTATCCCTGAATCGCTTTTGTGCAAGTACTTATAAGTCCGTCATCGCTACTTATATTAATAATAATGAACATATTCTAACACGTTCTTTTTTAAATCTCAATAGAGGAACGCGTCTATCTATGATAGAGTCTCGCCTATTTTTTCATTATCTATTCCATAATTTTGTTTAATATGCTTAATTGCTTCACGTTTACTGAGCGGGGCAAGCTCGTTATTTTGCACGTATTCCCAAACGACATCTGGATTTGTTTTTGCGTATTCACGAAGGACCCAGCCAATCGCTTTTTGAATGAAAAATTCTTTTGAAGAATGTAGTTGTCCAATAATCCAGAAAAGAAGTTCTTCATCCATTTTTTCTTTATATTTCAGTTGGAATAAAATAGCGGTGCGTTGTAACCATATGTTGTCTGATGCAATCCATTTTGGAATATAGGCAGAAATTAATTCTGGATGTTTTAAAAAGATACCACCTAAAAAGGTAGGGACGATGCTATCAACAGAATCCCACCAAGATTTCGTGACAATAAGTTCTTCCAAAAAGGGGATATGCGTTTCGTTTATATGCTTTTTATATTTTTGCATAATATCGAGTGCGGCTGCTTGAAATTCACGTTCTGGCAAGTCCCAAAGTTCACGTATGATAATTTGGAAGTCTTTTTGATCTGGGAGAGTATGTATTTGAATGACATCTTTTAATAATTGTCTTCTCTCGGGAGTTTGAATACCGAGAAACGGGAAGTGATTTTTCATATAACGTGCCATCGGTTCTGCTTTTTCAGGGTTTTGATGAGTTGTAAAATGCTCTTGTAATGCTTTTACAAATGGGTGCATAAGTGTTTTCTCCTCTCTCATTATCTTTCTCATATCATTATACAGAGAGTTTGGTTAATTTTTAAAACATAACTTGCACTGTAATGAAATATGTTGAAAGTAGAGAGGAGAGGATAAGATGGAAAATCAAGATGTGCTAGCAGGTTTCTTTGCTCTTAGTTTTGCGTTTATTCTTGTTATATGTATTTGGGCAATTATTTCGTATTTGTTAACGGCTTTTGCACTTTATACGATGGCGAAAAATGATGGTGCAACTGATGGTGTTCTTGCGTTTATTCCTTTTTTGAATAGTAAGACGTGGGGGGACTTAGCGAAGGATAAATTACCGGATTTCTTGAAAGAAGAAGCAGGATGGAAAGTATTCGGTATATATGTCGCATGTTTCATTTTTAATTTCGTACCGATTATAAGTTTAGTAGCAACGGCTGTATCGATTGTGCTGTCTATTTATCTCATCTACGCTATTTTAGACAGATACGGAACGAACTCTATATTATTTACGATTATTCATGTAATCACATTTTCAGTTTTCTTGCCGATTCATCTATTTATCATTCGAAATGAGCCGGTGAGGTACAATGAGTAGTATACGCAATATTTGAGACAGAGAAAGCGCCCTGCTTTCAGGGCGCTTTTTTCTACTACATAAGGTAGCGTAAATAAATATAAATATGAGAAATAATTAATGAAACGATCATAATTGGGAAGCCGACTTTTAGGAATTCCATGTAGCTAAATTTATGTCCTTCACGGCTCGCGATACCTGCAACGATTACGTTAGCAGAAGCGCCGATTAGTGTTCCGTTTCCGCCCAGACAAGCACCTAATGCTAATGCCCACCATAATACATCGATTTGTGCGTCAGAAGGTGATAAACCTAGCCCAACTGCCATATCGTTAATAAGCGGGATCATTGTTGCAACGAATGGAATGTTATCAATTGTTGCAGAGGCGATACCAGATACCCACAAAATCAGGATAGATGCTTGAGAAATATCTCCGCCTGTTATACCAATTACTTTTTGAGCAAGCGTCTTGATCAGACCGATATCAATAAGTCCTCCAACGAGCACGAATAGCCCTGCGAAGAAGAAGATTGTTACCCACTCTACGCTTGCAAATACCTCTTCAATTTCATGTTCTTTCACACCAATTAACATAAGGATCGTAGCGCCAGTTAAAGCAATGATAGCTGCATCGATATGGAAAATAGAATGCGTCATGAAACCTACAATCGTAAGTCCAAGTACTGTTAAAGATTTTTTCATTAAAACTGGATCTTTAATGTATTGTTTTTCATCTAAGCTCATTAATTTCTTAATTTGTACAGGATCAGCAATTAACTGTTTACGGTACATGAAGTAAAGCATTGTTGCTGTAACTGCAATGATAATAATTACGATTGGTGCTAGATTTAGCAAGAATGCATTGAAGTCTAAATGCTTATTTGCAGAACCAATCATAATGTTAGGGGGATCACCAATTAACGTTGCTGTTCCTCCAATATTTGAAAAAATAATTTCCGAAAGTAAATATGGAACAGGATTTACTTGCAGTATGCGCGTAATAGATAAAGTAACTGGAACAACAAGAAGTACAGTTGTAACGTTATCTAAAAATGCGGAACCAAGTGCAGTAAGTAAGGAAAGTGAAATTAAAATTTTAATTGGATTTCCTTGTGCTCCTTTTGCTGCTTTAATGGCAACGTATTGGAAAACACCTGATTTACTCGTAATGTTCACCAAAATCATCATACCGATGAGTAACGTAATCGTTCCCCATTCAATATGTTTCGTAAAGGCGTTGTGTAAATCAACGACCCCCACAATTACCATAAGTGCTGCACCAAGAAGTGCGATTACAGCGCGATTAATTTTTTCAGAAATAATAATGGCATATGTAATTAAAAAGACTGCGATAGCAAAATAATACTGCCAGTTTGCGAGCTCTTGCGTTGTTTCATGCAAAACTCTCATCTCCTTTCGTTTACTTTTCTTAGTGTTTCAAAAATGTTCTCAAAGAAACACACATAACGTCATTATAAAGTAGGAAAATGGCGTATGTAAATGAAAGGGGGGATTTTGTCATATTTTCTGCATTGGTCATTTTTTCTTATTTTTAAAAATATTTATGGGCATTTGACATATATATAAGATACATCCAATCTGAATATTTGAAATAGAATGAGCATTCGAGCTTGTTCGTGTAGGATTGTCAATTAGAAAGGAATGACAAAGATGATAAGGAAGGGATCGTATGGATGAACAACGATTTTTATTTTTAGATTTTGAGTTTACGATGCCCCAGCATAGAAAGAAACCGAAAGGATTTTTCCCAGAGATTATTGAGGTCGGACTCGTTTCGGTTGTTGGTTGTAAAGTAGAAGATACGTATTCATCACATGTTAGGCCAAAAACATTTCCATCTTTAACGGATCGGTGTAAAAAATTTTTAGGGATTAAGCAAGAAGTAGTGGATAAAGGAATTTCTTTCCCTGAACTTATTGAGAAGCTAGCTGAATATGAAAAGAAATGTAAACCGACAATTGTAACGTGGGGAAATATGGATATGAAAGTGCTGAAGCATAATTGCGAAATGGCGGGAGTACCCTTTCCATTCTTCGGACAATGTCGTGATTTATCACTGGAGTATAAGAAGTTTTTTGGAGAAAGAAATCAAACGGGGTTATGGAAAGCAATTGAGGCATATGGAAAAGTAGGGACAGGGAAGCATCATTGTGCGCTGGATGATGCGATGACGACCTATAATATTTTTAAATTAGTAGAAAAAGATAAAGAGTATTTAGTGAAACCGGCACCTCCAACATTAGGGGAACTTGTTGATTTTTCAAAAGTATTAAAGAAAGTAAGTACACAATAACGACCAAATTGCACAACATGTAATTTGGTCGTTTTGTTTTTTAAAGTTTGTAATCTTGTTTCAATTGCGCTAGTGTTTCAAGACTACGTGCTGCAAAAGGTGAATCATCTTCAGAAAATGAATGTATTTGAGTTTCTAATGCTAACTGTAGTGATTCTGTATAATCGGGGATTTCTCCGTCATACTTTTTCACCATTTGTGCTGGAATGTTCGTTTGTTCACGAAAAGCTAAAGCGCGTCTTTCATGGAAAAATGGTACGTCAGCTTGTTTTACGTTATGTAGATCGCCTTGTACCGGGTGCTTTACAACAGCTAGTACTTTTACAACGTAACTGCCAGGGCGGCTATTTGTAATTTCGCCGATGTATTTTCCTGTTTTATAAATACCAGTAACGATTTCACCAATTTCAAGTGTTTCTCTCATATTTTTCACCTCAAGTTTATAGTAAGGAAAGTGTGAGAAGGAGTCAAAGAAATCATTCGCTTTCGGAACGCCCCTTGAGAATGTGGATAGGTTACACTATAATTTAAATTGATATAACAGAAAATTCTGATGTTTTTTAAATCCTATAATAAGGAGTGTTCTAATATGATGCCTTTATATTTTCCGGAAGATAAAACAGAATATATTATTCCAGGGATCGTTTGCGTGCTATTTATTATCGGTGCGGTTGCGACGTGGCGCATGTTTATTCGCGTTTCAAAACGCGAAGCGGAGCAATTACAGAAAGTAGAAGAAAAACTTTTAGCTAAAAAGAAACCGTAATGCATTTTTGTATGTTTCCCTCTCTGCTCGGACAATCTAAGGGCAGAATGTATTTTGGAGGGAATAGAATGAAAAGACGGCTTTTTTTCAGTTGTTGTTTATTATTTCTGGTGGCGGGTTGTGACCAAGGAAAGCCGAAAGAAATTGATGTGAAATTACATAATGCTTCAGGAGATGAAGTAGGGACTGCAAAAGTAACTCAGCAAACAAGCGGAGTGAAAATTGCGATTAAAGGGGAAGGTTTCGCGCCGGGCCCGCATGGTATACATGTACATGAAATTGGAGAGTGTAAAGCGCCTAATTTTGAATCAGCCGGGAATCATTTTAATCCAGATGATAAAAAGCATGGGCTTCTTAATCCGAAGGGTGCAGAAAATGGAGATTTGCCGAATGTAATTGCAGACGGTTCTGGAAAGATTAAAGCGGAAATCGATGCACCGCATATAACGATTGAAGAAGGAAAAATGACGATCCATAGAAAAGATGGTGCGTCTATTATTATTACAGAAAATCCGGATGATGGTATGACACAACCGACAGGTAAATCAGGTGATCGAATTGCTTGTGGTGTAATTGTGAAAAAAGCATCGGATATAAAGAAAAAGTAGAAGCTACCGCGAAAGGTAGCTTTTTTGTGAAATGACGTAGTAGTAACTATAAATAAAAGGAGGTTGTTCTAAAAAAATGGAACAGCCTCCTTCGCTATTATGAAAATGTATGGCACAGTCTGTTTAAAATTTCTTCTAAAACAGATCTTGGGCAACCGATGTTAATTCGAATATGTTCTTCGCCACCTAATCCGTACTTCTCACCAGGTTCAACGATTAGTTTTCCTTTTTCCTCAAGTAATGTGGTGCGCTCATGTTGAGAAAGGTTTAGGCGAGAGCAATCAATCCATAATAAAAAGCTACCTTCTGGCTTTGTAACAGAAAGAGTAGGTATGTGCGTTTCAATGTATTCACATGCAAAACGAGCATTCTCTTCTACATATAAACGGATTTCACTTAGCCAATCATTACATTCTGTATAGGCGCTTTGCATCGCGGTATAAGCAAATGTATTTAACCCATGGAACCCTTGTCGATATTGAATAGACGTAAAGGTATTACGTAGTGTTTCATTCGGAATAATAACGATAGATGCTTGTAATCCAGCTATATTAAACGTTTTGCTTGGAGCCATACAAGTAATGGTACGTGCTGCTAATTCTTCAGATAAAGAGGCAAATGGTGTATGCGTACGATCTCCGTAAATAATATCGGCATGAATTTCATCTGAGACAACAATTACATTATATTTTGCACATAACGCTCCAAGCTTCGTTAGCTCGTCTTTCGTCCAAACGCGTCCGATAGGATTGTGAGGACTACAAAGAAGCATGAGTTTGATCCCTTGTTGAAATTGTTTTTCTAAATGATCGAAGTCTATCATATATGTGCCATCTTGTTTATATAATGGACTCAAGCATAATTGTCTGTCGTTTGTTGTAACCATTTCGGAAAATGGAGGATAAATAGGTGGTTGTACGAGAACGGCTTCGTTTTCCTTTGTGAAAGCTTGTATGCTCGTACTAAGAGCTGGAACGATTCCTGCACTAAAGACAATCCATTCTTTTTGAATATCCCAGTTGTATTGTTTCTTTGCCCAATTACAAATAATATCCCCAATAGTTTCAGGTGGAAGTGTATAGCCGAAAATAGGATGTTCGATACGTTTCTTCAAAGCGGTTTGAATGGGCTTTGGTACTTCAAAATCCATATCCGCAATCCAAGCATGAAGAAGTTCTTCATTTTTATAAGTATCCCATTTTGTACTATGTGTTCCACGTCGATTTACTGTTTTATGAAATAGTTGCATAAGTTTGCCCCCTTCTTCTGTAAAACCGTTAAGTTAGAAAGTTCTCTCTCTTCTTATAGAATAGCTGATGTGATAGGATAAAGAAAAGCATTAAAAAGTGAAAAGGCGGGAAGCGAATGGGTACATATGAAAAGATGATAGAGGTTGTGAAGAATTGGGATCCGTTTCAAATGGGACCGGAGTTTTATGAAACAGAGGCGAGCGATGTTGTGAACGTCGTAAGTGTGTTTGACGATCCAAAATATATCGCAAAGAAGATTCAACATATATACTTTATGTCTTTTGAGGAAGTGCCTGCGCTTGAAAAATGTGAGAAGTTAGCTGTGGAGTTACTTGTAGTAAAAGAAGGTGGAAGTTGTTCATTGTAGGCTGTCGGAATTTCCGACAGCCCTTTTTATATTATTGCGCGGAAAACGCGATGATTTCTTCATAAACGTGTTCAGGCTTTTCTTCAGGTAGTAAATGTCCTGTATTTTCGTAAGAAATAAATTTCGAATTCGGTAAATCTTTGTGTAGACGATGACCTACATGTACAGGGACGACGCGATCTTTTTCACCCCAAATGAGTAGTGTAGGTGTTTTGATTTTTTGTAACTCAGTCGACGAGAGATCACCTTCACGGTCTCGTATCATGCGAGTTAAAGCGGGGAATATACGGTTGTCATAAAAAGGAGCGGAGTAACCTTCCTTCATTTCATCGTCGATTAATGAGTGATCATGAACGACATTCATTAAGTTGTGAACAATGCCGCGCCGTATAATCCAGTTCTTTACGTATAAATGAAAGAACGGTAAATAAGAAGAATATAGTAAAGGTAGGGTTGCGCGTGCTAAATAGCTAGAGCTGCATAGTAAAATCGTCTTTGAGATGAGTTCAGGGCGTATACGATTTACATAAAGAGAAATTTGTCCCCCCATAGAATGCCCAACTAACACAATATTTGAGAGAGATAAATGTTCAATTAGATCGATAATAATCGTTGCTAAATTGTGATAAGAATACTTAAAGAGATGAGACTTATCGCTTTTTCCGAACGGTGGTAAATCAAGAGCCAGTACTGTCCCTGCTTTTGATAGTAAAGGAATGAGACGACGGTAACTGAATGAGGAAGATAAAAAGCCGTGAACGAGTACGAAAGTAGGACATTCCGTTTTGTTATTATGTTCATACAATTCGTAATGAATTGTAGTGCCGCGAGTGGAAAAAGTGAAATAAGGACAAGTATATTCGTGATTCATTTTTTGTCACTCCATTGATTTTTGTTCATATCATTTCCAAGCACGAAAAAAATATGTTAACAAAAAAAGGCAAGATGACGATGTCATCTTGCCTTTTCGTTATTTAATATTAGCCGCGAACAATATTAGGCGGTGTCTTTCCTTGTAATCCTGCGACTAAATTTTCAGCAGCGGTCATAGCCATCTGCTGCCTAGTTTTTAATGTTGCAGATCCGATGTGCGGCAAAGTTACAACATTTTGTAATGATAAGAGCGGATTATCTTTTTGGACCGGCTCTTGTGTAAAAGTATCGATGCCTGCGGCAAAGATTTTCTTTTCTATTAACGCATGAATTAACGCATCTTCATCTACTGTTTTCCCGCGAGAAGCATTAATAAAGGTGGCCGTTTCTTTCATGAATGAAAATTCTTTTTCTCCAATAAGGTGATATGTTTCATCTGTTAATGGAGTAAGAAGGACAATAAAGTCAGACTGTTTTAGTAGCGTCTGTAAATCACAATATGTAGCATCAAATTTTTGCTCAGCTTCTTCTTTACGGCGACGGTTATAATAAAGAACATTCATATCAAATCCGAATTTCGCTCGTTTGGCAACGGCCTCTCCAATGCGTCCCATTCCGATAATACCGATTGTACTATGGTGCACATCTAGTCCGAAGTGTTCTTTTCCGATTTCAGCGTTCCATTCCCCGTTTTTCACATAGGAATTGAGTTCGCAAACGCGGCGCCCAGCAGATAACATAAGAGCGAAAACGAGGTCAGCTACTGTATCATCTAGTACGTATGGTGTATTCGTTCCGATAACATTGTGCTTGGCCATTGCTTGCAAATCAAAATTATCGTAACCGACAGAAATGTTGCTTACTACTTTTAAGTTGGGGGCTGCTTCCAATAATTCATCGTTAATAGCAGATCCAAAATTTAATAACCCATCTTTATCTTGTATTTTCTCCAATAGAACATCACGAGGTACTTTCTCATTTTGCTCCCATTTTTCATAATCACAGTGTTCTGATAAATAGTTTTCTACAAATGTTGGAACTGGTTCAGCAATATAAACTTTTGGTTTCACGGTTCCATCCCCTTTCACTTTATTCTGCATTTTTCCACTGATTAAAGTTTCACTTTATTTTGACATAATTCTCTAAAAAAAGCTTCTTTTCAAACTGGAAAAGGTATTTGTATAATTTAGACACAAGAGAAAAGGAAGGGTGATTGATATGGTGACGGAGAAAGAATTAGAACTATTAGCTTGTCTTGAAAAAAGTAGTCGTTTATCTGTAGATACATTAGCGAAGCTGTTAAATATAGAAGTAGAAGAAGTAAAGAAGATAGTTGCGAAATTAGAAAGTGAGAAGATTATTGTGGACTATGTAACACATATCGATTGGACAAAAGTAAAAGAACATACTGGCTTAACAGCGATGATTGATGTGAAAGTTACACCAAAGCATGGCGTTGGGTTCGATGCAGTTGCCGAACAAATTTATCGTTATTCAGAAGTGAAATCCGTGTATTTAATGTCAGGGACATATGATCTTTCTATTACATTAGAAGGAAAGACGATGGGAGAAGTAGCGATGTTTGTTTCAGAGAAATTAGCAACAATTGAATCTGTCGTTTCTACAACAACTCATTTCATTTTGAAGAAGTATAAACATGAGGGGATTATTTATGAAAGGAACGATGATGATAAGCGAATTGTGGTGACGCCATGAAGCGGTTTGAACTATCTAGAGTAGCAGAGTCTTTACAACCATCTGGTATTCGAAAGTTTTTTGATTTAGCAGCAAATATGAAAGGTGTTATTTCTCTCGGGGTAGGAGAACCAGACTTTGTTACACCTTGGAATGTAAGGCAAGCATGTATTCGTTCTTTAGAACAGGGATATACGTCATATACAGCAAATGCAGGATTATTGGAGCTCCGTCAAGAAATAGCAAAGTATCTAAAAAAACAATTTGCAGTATCTTATGATCCGAACGAAGAAATCATTGTTACAGTTGGAGCGAGCCAAGCGTTAGATGTAGCGATGCGTGCCATTATAAATCCTGATGATGAAGTGCTCATTATTGAACCAAGCTTCGTTTCATATGCGCCGCTTGTAACGTTAGCTGGAGGAGTTCCAGTTCCTGTGGCGACTATTTTAGAAGACGAGTTTAAAGTACAACCAGAGCAAATTGAAGCAGCTATTACCGCAAAAACAAAGGCAATTTTACTTTGTTCACCAAATAACCCAACAGGTGCAATGTTAAATACATCCGAACTGGAAGAAATAGCAGTGATTGTGGAGAAATACAATTTAATCGTATTATCTGATGAAATTTATGCAGAGCTCGTATATGACGAAGTGTATACGAGTTTCGCGAGCATTCAAAACATGCGGGAACATACGATTTTAATTTCAGGATTTTCAAAAGGATTTGCGATGACAGGGTGGCGCCTCGGTATGATTGCAGCTCCTGTTCAATTTTCAGAATTGATGCTTAAAATCCATCAATATTCCATGATGTGTGCACCGACGATGTCCCAGTTCGCAGCACTTGAAGCGTTACGTGGGGGGAATGATGAAGTCATTCGGATGAGAGATAGCTATAAGAAACGTCGTAATTTTATGACGACATCTTTCAATGAAATGGGATTAACATGTCATGTGCCGGGCGGAGCATTTTATGTTTTTCCTTCTATTTCTTCAACTGGACTATCTTCGGCGGAATTTGCAGAACAGTTATTATTAGAAGAAAAGGTGGCTGTTGTACCTGGAAGTGTATTTGGCGGGAGTGGTGAAGGGTTTATTCGTTGTTCGTATGCGACATCGCTTGAACAACTTCTCGAAGCGATGAAGAGAATGGAACGGTTCGTAGAGAATAAAAAAAGGACAAAACATAATACGTTTTGTCCATAAAAGGGGGGGGAATACTAGAAAGCCATGTGTTAGTATTCTATCCCAATATTGGAGAATTATACTTGTACAAGGAAATTTTTTCATGATTTTTGAATGAGTTCAGTCATAGTGGTATAATTTACTAATATAAGGTATGCGTATCCTGAGTAGCTTTACTTACGGTACGTACTAACCAATCGGATATTTAACAATAAATACATCTGCTTTGCTATCTACAATTGTAGAGAAAATGGTAAACGTATGGGAGTGTTTCATATGTCAGAACAATATACAACAGGAGTGGTTGTAACAGGGAAAGTAACTGGAATTCAAGATTACGGTGCATTTGTAGCGTTAGATGCAGAAACGCAAGGACTTGTGCATATATCTGAAATTACAAATGGGTATGTAAAGGATATTCATGATTTTTTAAAAGTCGGCGATACAGTAGAAGTAAAAGTACTTTCAATTGATGAAGAACACAGAAAAATGAGTTTATCGTTAAAAGCGGCGAAAAGAAAACAAGGACGGATTCTTATACCGAATCCATCTGAAAATGGATTTAATACGCTGCGAGAAAAGCTAACAGAATGGATTGAAGAATCGGAGTTAACAAAGTAAAAGAGGAGCGCGTATGAGCGTTCCTCTTTTACTTTATATTATGATATATATTTGCAAATATGATTGCATGCAATCATATTCGTATGTCGGAGGTGAAATAAAGACATACTGACTAGCGAATTTCGTTTGTTTCTGGGTGCGTACCAAGATTTTCAGATGGTTTAAAGAGTAAACCAAGGTTGATAAGCCCAGAGATACCAACGATGCCGTAAATAATACGTGCGAGAGCTGAGTTTTGTCCACCGAAAATGGCAGCTACTAAGTCAAACTGGAAGAATCCGATCAGTCCCCAGTTCACGGCGCCAATAACAGTAAAGACTAATGCGATACGTTGCAGAGTACTCATGAAAAAGTCCCCCCTTAATTTTGAAGCATGAGCAAGCGATGAGTTAATTAACTCTTTTATAGAATGGTGTAGTTATGTTGTTTTTATACATAAAAAATATGTGAAAATAGATGTATATACATCTATACCGAAAAATGCGAATTTTTATGCAAAAAATGAACTTTTTCTAAAAAATATACATTGGTTACGTTTACAATTGTTGAACCGCTTGATTTACAACTTTAGTTTCGCTAAAGTGAATACAGAGATACATATACATAATTGGAGGGAAAAAGATGAGTACACATGTAACTTTCGACTATTCTAAAGCGTTATCCTTCATCGGTGAACATGAACTAACTTATTTACGTGATGCAGTGAAAGTAACACATCACGCAATCCACGAAAAAACAGGAGCTGGGAACGATTTCCTTGGGTGGGTAGAGCTTCCGCTTCAATATGACAAAGAAGAATTCGCTCGCATTCAAAAATGTGCAGAAAAAATTAAAAATGACTCTGACATTCTACTTGTTGTAGGTATCGGTGGTTCTTACCTAGGAGCACGTGCAGCAATCGAAATGCTAAACCATTCTTTCTACAATACGCTTTCTAAAGAACAACGCAAAACTCCACAAGTGCTATTTGTTGGACAAAACATTAGCTCCACTTACATGAAAGATTTAATGGATGTATTAGAGGGGAAAGACTTCTCTATTAACGTTATTTCAAAATCAGGTACAACAACAGAGCCGGCACTAGCATTCCGTATTTTCCGTAAGTTATTAGAAGAGAAATATGGAAAAGAAGAAGCTCGCAAACGTATTTATGCAACGACAGATAAAGCGCGTGGTGCATTAAAAACGTTAGCTGATAACGAAGGTTACGAAACATTCGTTATTCCAGATGATGTTGGAGGACGTTTCTCTGTATTAACGCCAGTTGGTTTATTACCAATCGCAGTAAGTGGCTTAAATATTGAAGAGATGATGAAAGGTGCAGCTGCTGGTCATGGTGACTTCGGAACATCAGAACTAGAAGAAAACCCAGCGTATCAATACGCAGTAGTTCGTAACGCTTTATACAATAAAGGGAAAACAATTGAAATGCTTGTTAACTATGAGCCAGCACTTCAATACTTCTCTGAATGGTGGAAACAGTTATTTGGTGAAAGTGAAGGAAAAGATCAAAAAGGTATTTTCCCATCTTCAGCAAACTTCTCAACTGACTTACACTCATTAGGTCAATACGTTCAAGAAGGTCGTCGTGACTTATTTGAAACAGTTCTAAAAGTAGGTAAATCTACACATGAACTAACAATCGAATCAGAAGAAAACGATTTAGATGGATTAAACTACCTTGCTGGTGAAACTGTAGACTTCGTAAACACGAAAGCATACGAAGGTACATTACTTGCACATAGCGATGGCGGAGTACCAAACTTAATCGTAAACATTCCTGAATTAAATGAATACACATTCGGTTACCTTGTATACTTCTTCGAAAAAGCATGTGCGATGAGCGGCTACTTATTAGGCGTAAATCCATTTGACCAACCAGGAGTAGAAGCATACAAGAAAAACATGTTTGCTTTACTTGGTAAACCAGGATTTGAAGAATTAAAAGCGGAATTAGAAGAGCGTTTAAAATAATAAAAAGCGACCGTAACCCGGTCGCTTTTTATTATTTTATCGAAAAGTCCATCGGTATATTTAAACTAGAATGGGTATGCTAAAGGAAAAGTCTAGGAGGGATGGACTTGATTCCGATTCAATCAAAGTTAGCAGGACGTACATATGCGTTATATAAGTTAGAAGAGGTTATGAAACCACTTGGATATAGCATCGGTGGCAATTGGGATTACGATAAAGGGTGCTTTGATTATAAAATTGATGAAGAAGATGGGTATCAATTTTTACGAGTCCCGTTCACAGCAGTAGATGGAGAACTAGATGTACCTGGTGTAGTGGTTCGTCTTGAAACGCCATATATTCTTTCTCATGTATATCAAGACGAACTAGATGATAATGTAAATACTTTAACAGCTGGAACGAGTGGGTTTGATCAATTTGCTGAGCCGAAAGATCCAGATGGAGATGTGAAGAGAAAATATATCAATATTGGGAAAGTGCTTATACAGGAACTAGAAAATCATTTTCTTAATGGTGAATAACAATGAGTATGTCGCTTTCGATAAGAATGAAGGAACGAACTGGATTAATCATATATTGATCGTCACGCTTTATACCAAGTAAGAGAATGTTTTGTTTTAAAAGGGTGTAGCTACAATTTGCGAAAGTTTGTCCGATGCAGGATTGGGATGGCTCCATCAGTTGTAATTTGTTATCAGAGATTTCATCATAAAGGGAGAAGAGTACACCTGAAATAGTAGGGAATAAAAGAGAAGCGGTAAATACATAGCTCGTTAATTTATTTCCTTCTATAATTTCTGATACGCCAGCTCTCGTTGCATTTTGGATTTGTTCCGTAGTAAGAAGTTCAGCGATGCAGTGAATGTTTGGGTTCAGTCCTTTTGCAGTTAAAATATTTAAAATAGACTCTGTATCAGCTAAGCTTTCGTTTTTCTCTTTATCGGCTGTTATTAATATAGTGTGAGCAGTTGTAATATTCGCTTTTAATAAAGTTTGATCATGATGCGGACAACCTTTTATAAATTCTAAATGATGAAATGGTTTTGGGAGTAAAGAAAGTGTTTCATCAATTAAAACGATATCAAGGTTTGGTTGTAATATGTGCATTTGTTTTACAACATGTTTTGCTCGCTCATTCCAGCCAACGATAATCATATGACCGTTAGAGGTAGCAGCTTCTTCTCCTTTAATTTTCATATATTGTTTATTGATCATGTCTGTAGCAAATAGAACCATATAATAAGAACAGAATCCAGTTCCTAATAAAATAATGCCCATACCAATAATTTTTCCTACCGTTGTATGTGGTGCGAAATCACCATACCCAACAGTGAAAATGGTAACAATAGACCACCAAATGCCATCAAACCACGTGATGAAATGAGATGGCTCTGACTTATGTATAAGAAAGCCAGAAAAAGTAGTAAGTACAACAATAAAACAAATTAAACGAAAAATAATGGAATCACGAAATGTATCTACTAAATTCGGACGGGATTTCAATTGCTTATTCCTCCTTACTTTGCAGGACTACATTCATTGTTACCATTATAGAAAAAAGAAAAACTCTCTAATTTAAAAGAGAGTTTGTTTTACATTACATACTTTCCACTTCAGTTTGTTGGACACTTTCAAGATGTTGGAGAGCGTAGTAAACATCAGCAGTATGTCTTTTTTGATCGATACATAATTTAAGATGTAAATAGTGAGAACCATTTTCTAATGTTTTAAGCTTCATATTCTTAACTTTTATATCCATTTCTTTTATTTCTTCAATGACAATTGGGATATTGTCCATATTTCGCACAACAAGTTTCACCGCGATATCACGTTGTCGAAATGATCTAGGGCCTACATATTTCATCGTGAGTGGTATAAGTTCTACACTAATCATAAGGAAGCACATTCCGAAAATTGCTTCGATATAAAATCCGGCTCCAACGGCAATACCAATACCAGAAGCCCCCCAAATCATAGCGGCAGTTGTTAGTCCTGCAATACTATCATTTCCTCTTCGTAAAATAACGCCGGCACCTAAAAAACCAATGCCAGACACAATTTGAGCAGCAAGGCGAAGCGGATCCATATTCATATGATCAGTATGTGGTAAGTTGTAAGCTGCTTTAATAGAAACGATTGTTAGGAGGCAACTAATAATAGATATAACTAAGCACGTTTTTAAACCGAGTGGTTTTCGTTTTAATTCGCGCTCTAAACCGATAGCGAATCCTAAAATAGCTGAAAGACCTAGTTTGATTAATAAATCGGTATAGTCCATATGTATTCCTCCTTGTATGATATGGTATATGAATAAAACGTTTATTATAGAAAGAAACGTTTTGGGATAGAGTGACTTTATATAGAATATATGTAGAAATTACTCATACATGAAAGAGATATTTCGTTTAAGTATATGATATTAAAAAAGAAATGTGGGTAGTTTTAAAAAAAGTTTATAAAAGGTGTTGCATTTCATTTTTCTGCATGATATATTAATAACCGTCGCTGATGCGGAAACGCAGAAAACGACAAAAAAGAAATTGAAAAACTTAGTTGACATTGAAAAACGAAGATGTTAACATAAGGAAGTCGCAAATGAGCGACCAAGTAGTTCTTTGAAAACTGAACGAAACAAACAACGTGAAACGTCAATTTT
>NZ_JBNNUI010000004.1:330363-393522 GCF_050279585.1 Bacillus sp. NPDC094064 | reverse complement strand
CTTTTATTAACGGGAAGTGGCTCAGCTTGGTAGAGCACCTGGTTTGGGACCAGGGGGTCGCAGGTTCAAATCCTGTCTTCCCGATATTCCCAAAAGCATGGGGCCTTAGCTCAGCTGGGAGAGCGCCTGCCTTGCACGCAGGAGGTCAGCGGTTCGATCCCGCTAGGCTCCACTTATTTTAATATCATTTATGGCGGTGTAGCTCAGCTGGCTAGAGCGTACGGTTCATACCCGTGAGGTCGGGGGTTCGATCCCCTCCGCCGCTACCATAAAGGACCTTTAGCTCAGCTGGTTAGAGCAGACGGCTCATAACCGTCCGGTCGTAGGTTCGAGTCCTACAAGGTCCACCATTAGACGTTTATATCTCGGAGGTATACCCAAGTTCGGCTGAAGGGATCGGTCTTGAAAACCGACAGGCGGCGAGAGTCGCGCGGGGGTTCGAATCCCTCTACCTCCTCCATTTTTTCTAAATTAAATATTTTATCATCGCGGGGTGGAGCAGCACGGTAGCTCGTCGGGCTCATAACCCGAAGGTCGCAGGTTCAAATCCTGTCCCCGCAACCAAATGGTCCCGTGGTGTAGTGGTTAACATGCCTGCCTGTCACGCAGGAGATCGCCGGTTCGACCCCGGTCGGGACCGCCATTTTAATAAGGCTCGGTAGCTCAGTCGGTAGAGCAGAGGACTGAAAATCCTCGTGTCGGCGGTTCGATTCCGTCCCGAGCCACCATTTTGAAGTCGCAAGCCGACTTAGCTCAATTGGTAGAGCAACTGACTTGTAATCAGTAGGTTGGGGGTTCAAGTCCTCTAGTCGGCACCACTTTCAAAATGAGCCATTAGCTCAGTTGGTAGAGCATCTGACTTTTAATCAGAGGGTCGAAGGTTCGAGTCCTTCATGGCTCACCATTTACAATTTAATGCGGGTGTAGTTTAGTGGTAAAACAAGAGCCTTCCAAGCTCTGGTCGAGAGTTCGATTCTCTTCACCCGCTTTTCAATTATGGGCCTATAGCTCAGCTGGTTAGAGCGCACGCCTGATAAGCGTGAGGTCGATGGTTCGAGTCCATTTAGGCCCACCATAATTGTTCCGCAGTAGCTCAGTGGTAGAGCTATCGGCTGTTAACCGATCGGTCGTAGGTTCGAGTCCTACCTGCGGAGCCATATTATAGAGAAGTACCCAAGTGGCTCAAGGGGCTCCCCTGCTAAGGGAGTAGATCGCGAACGCGGTGCGAGGGTTCGAATCCCTTCTTCTCTGCCAGAACTGGCCCGTTGGTCAAGTGGTTAAGACACCGCCCTTTCACGGCGGTAACACGGGTTCGAATCCCGTACGGGTCATACTAAAAGAGATAGCATAATCTGCTATCTCTTTTTTGTTGTGTAAAAGCGGACTTTGGATAGTCTGCTTTTTTTTATGGATTTCTTGTATACTTTTTTCTATTTAAATCGTCTAACTAATAGAAAGGAGAGAGCAATGGAGTATGAAAAAGTTATTATAGAATCATCTAAAAGTATTTATAGATACTTGCTTAAAATTGGAGTAACACCAGTAGAGGCAGAGGATATCGTTCAAGATACGATGCATAAGGCATTATTATCTATACCGAATATGAAAATTACGTATATAAAAACATGGTTATTTCAAGTTGCGATTAATAGGCATCGTGATCTTGCAAGAAGGCAAAAGCGTATTGAAGAAATTCCGATTGAATCTGTTCAATTAATTGGAGCAAAAGGATTAGATGAACCAATTTTAAAAAAAGAACTTCAAGTAGAAATACAAAACATACTTGAAAAGATGAATCCGGTATATAAACATATTTTATTATTAAAGTATGATTATGAACTTTCTTATAAGGAAATAGGAACCGTATTAGAGATGAAAGAAGAGACAGTGCGTGTTTCATTGTATAGGGCTCGCAATGAGTTTAAAAAGCTTTATAGGAGGTTTGAAGATGGGCAGAGATGAATTTGATCTTGATATAGATTCAAGTAAAGTATCAACAATGTTGAAGAAGGCGAAGCGAAGACAATTATTAAAAATTACAGTGATTTCGATTTCACTTTTTATTGTTCTATTCTTTAGTTTTATAATAGTAATTTCACAATTGAATAATAGAGCTTACTTAGCTATGGATCGTGATTTAAATATGATAAGACAAATTACAAGACCTAATACAGAGAGAGGCATAGCAATTACTTCAAACGGTGTATTTAAAAGCACAGTAGAGTATAAAACATATAAGGTTATTGAGGGGAAACCTGTTAAGTGGGAAGATGAAGTGTATGAGTATAAAGTTTGGAATACATTTCGCCAATTATCGAATGTAAACCCATTAACAATAGCTGATAATGTTGTAATAGGGAATGAACGTATTAATAAGACAAGTGAATTGTATAACAATCAAACGATGGAAAGAGAGATGCAGTTTTATCTTCCTTTTGCTTCATATAATAGTTATATAAATGATATAGGAAAAGTAAAAGGTGAAAATAAAGTAGCTGAATTCGCTATCTCTTTTGATAAACCGTATAAAGTATCTGAAATAAAAGAGATGCTACCAGAAGGAGTTCACCCTGTTTGGTATTGGGTAGATACATATTATGATAAAAAATCGTATCATATTGATGATATGACTGAAAGTGCTTATAATGTGTACGGCTTTAAAGCAAAACCAGGCGATATTGAATTTGGAAATGGAACAGAAAAAGATTTCCTGTTAGCGATTCAAAATGGACTGGAGCAAAAGGGAAAGTATTACGGGGAATATGAACGTATATATGATTATCTAAAAGGAAAGAAGACAAAACCAAGTGAGGAAGATGTAAAAGTTATTGGAGTGGTCGTAACAGGAACGGCTGCGGATTTACAGCAATTAAACGGTCAAAATTACGTAAAGGCCGCTGTGTTAGGGGCTACTGCGGAAAATAAATAATATATAGAAGAAGCTGTCTCTTAATAAGTGACCTATTGGAGACAGCTTTTTTATGCTGTTATTATTGTCGAGTTTTGTCGTTAAGTCGATATATCGCAAAAATCGCTGATATAATTTGAGTTATGGTCGATAAATTTCAAAAATCGCTGATATATTTGGAGTTACGGTCGATATATTCTAAAAATCGCTGATATAATTTCACTTACCGACAAAAATGCAAAAAATCCCGTTCACAATCTAAAGAAAACGCCTCCATTGAAATGGATTCCACACCTATCCCAATAACTTTACACTCTATGTGAAAAAGTTCACAAATAGGTCATAATTTGTGAAGTAATTCACAATAATACGTGCTACAATATGAATGTAAAGAAGTTAAACAACATTAAATTAGTATTTTAATTAATTACTTAAACAATCATAAAAAAATATATGTGAACAATAGAGAGGGGAAATTATCATGAAAAAAGGTATCAATCGTGTAGTATTAGTAGGAACAGGAGCTGTAGGTTGTAGTTACGCTTACTCAATGATCAATCAAGGTGTAGCTGAAGAATTCGTATTAGTAGATGTTAATGAAGCAAAAGCAGAAGGGGAAGCAATGGACTTAAGCCATGCGGTACCATTCTCTCCAGCAGCAACAAAAGTTTGGAGCGGTAGTTATGCAGATTGTAAAGATGCAGATTTAGTTGTTATCACTGCTGGATTACCACAAAAGCCAGGCGAAACTCGTTTAGACTTAGTTGAAAAAAATACAAAAATCTTTAAACAAATCGTTCGCGGTATTATGGATAGCGGATTCGATGGAATCTTCTTAATCGCAACAAACCCAGTTGATATTTTAACTTACGTAACTTGGAAAGAATCTGGTTTACCAAAAGAGCGCGTAATCGGTTCTGGTACTACTTTAGACTCTGCTCGTTTCCGTTACATGTTAGGTGACTACTTAGATGTAGATCCACGTAACGTTCATGCTTACATCGTTGGTGAGCACGGTGACACTGAACTTCCAGTATGGAGCCACGCTACTGTAGGTGTACAAAAACTAGAAACAATCTTAGCGAACAACGAACAATACAATCAAGAAGATTTAGATAAAATCTTTGAAAACGTACGCGATGCAGCTTACCATATCATCGAACGTAAAGGTGCAACTTACTACGGAATCGGTATGTCACTACTTCGTGTAACTAAAGCGATTTTAAGCAACGAGAACAGCGTATTAACTGTATCTGCATACCTTGAAGGCCAATACGGTGAGAAAGATGCTTACGTAGGTGTTCCAGCTGTAATTAACCGCCAAGGTGTACGTGAAATCGTAGAGCTTGAGCTAAATGAAGAAGAAAAAGCGAAATTCGCTCATTCTGTAAAAGTATTAAAAGAAACAATGGCACCAGTACTATAATAATTGTTAAATAATTTGGAGGTGGGAAACTGCTGCCTGCCTCTGAATTTTTATATAAATTCATATAAATTCCTTTTCCGGTTTCCCTTGTATATCCCCAATATACCCCTTTTGCTGGATAAAGGTCGTTTATAGAAAAAGAGCACTCTACTTTAAATAGAGTGCTCTTTATTATTTTTTAGGTTGTTAGCCCTAATTTCATTGTTAGACGCTTGGGAATGACCGAAATAGGCAAATACACCGCCACATGTAAGTCATAGGCTAAGTGAAGCTGTGACAACTCCCATTCCAACCTTTTGTTTGAATGACATAAGAAAGCCTCCTAGTAAAAAATTTTTATCGAACTTTCGCATGGAGTATAGATAGGGTAAACAGAGTAGTTCAGTATGAATTATATTTTCGAAGGTTCAATGTTCTTTATTGTGAACAAGCATATGCCCATGAATTTTTCAATTCAATACAATTGTGACGAAAAATGTTGAGAAACATTTTTGTACGACAGGTTATTTCACGCCCGTTTTGAGCGAAAATAGCATGGGAAATGGGATAAATCTAATAAAATAAGGGTTGAGAAATAAATAATAGTATGGAATATAGATGAAAAATAAAGCGTTTTCAATGAATATTCGTCAAAATTCGATATTTTATATGGAAATGTGAAAAAAGTTCAACGTTTTTAAGAAAAAAACGTATATTTTTTATAAATTAACAAGGATATTTCAGTTTTTTGCAGAAATGGTTTAAAGTATAAAAAATTCTGTCATCTTAGTGAGGTGAGCATATTGAGTGTAATAAATTGTGAAGAAGTGAAACGAGATGAGTTTCATGCAGAAAAGTACTATGAAAGCTATAACATCTTTGGCGCACATGTTGTGACGGAGGATGAGATGCGAGGGGTACGATTTACAGTATGGGCTCCTCATGCGAAAGCAATGAGTGTTGTTGGAGATTTTAATGAGTGGGATTATGAGCAACATAAGATGCTACAAGTGACAGAAGAGGGAATTTGGTCTTTGTTTATACCGCATATTGAAGAAAGGGAAATATATAAATATGCGATTGAAACGATGGCTGGTGACGTCATTTTAAAAGCAGATCCGTATGCTGTATATGCAGAAGTAAGACCGAATACGGCATCTGTAGTTTTTGATATAAAGGGATATGAATGGAATGATAAAAACTGGAGTCGCAAGAAAAAGAAAAAATCAGTGTATAAAGAAGCGATGGCAGTGTATGAATTGCATTTTGGCTCTTGGAAAAAGAAAGAAGATGGAGCCCTGTATTCTTACAGGGAAATGGCAGAAGAACTCATTCCGTATGTGGTGGAACATCAATTTACACATATTGAAATTATGCCACTTGTTGAGCATCCGTATGATCGTTCTTGGGGGTATCAAGGAACGGGATATTATGCAGCGACGAGTAGATTCGGCACACCGCACGATTTGATGTATTTTGTCGATGAATGTCATAAATATGGAATCGGTGTCATTTTAGATTGGGTGCCGGGGCATTTTTGCAAAGATGCTCACGGTTTATATTTGTTTGATGGGACACCGACCTATGAATATAAAGATAAAGATGTACAAGAAAACACAGTATGGGGAACTGTCAATTTCGATTTAGGAAAGAGGGAAGTACGTAATTTCTTAATTTCAAATGCGTTATTTTGGATGAGATATTTCCATATTGATGGTTTCAGGGTGGATGCAGTTGCGAATATGTTGTTCTGGAATAAAGAAGGACAGGAGCAAAGTAATGAGCATGCTGTTTCATTTTTACGAGAATTAAATGAGGCGGTATTTGCAGAAGACGAAGATTTTCTTATGACAGCAGAAGATTCAACAGCTTGGCCGCTTGTAACAGCTCCAACGTATGAAGGTGGGCTTGGGTTCAATTACAAATGGAATATGGGCTGGATGAATGACGTGCTGAAATATATGGAGTGTGCACCTGAATATAGGAAACACATTCATGAAAAAATGACGTTTTCTTTACTATATGCTTATTCAGAAAACTTCATATTACCGCTTTCTCATGATGAAGTCGTTCATGGGAAAAAGTCATTGTTAAATAAAATGCCAGGAGATTACTGGGATAAATTTGCTCAACTTCGTTTATTATATGGATATTTCTTTACGCACCCAGGAAAGAAATTACTTTTCATGGGAGGAGAATTCGGGCAGTTTGATGAGTGGAAAGACCTTGAAGATTTAGATTGGAATTTACATGATTTTGAAATGCATCGTTATATGCATGATTACTTTAAAGAGCTCATAGCATTGTATAAGCGCTCCAAACCACTTTGGCAGCTTGATCATTCACCTGAAGGGTTTCAGTGGATTGATGCTAATAATAAGGAGCAAAGTATTTTCACATTTATCCGCCAAGGGGATAAGAAAGAAGATGCGTTAGTTGTCGTATGTAATTTTACGAAAGCTACATATGAAAACTATAAAGTAGGTGTACCAGATTTTGAGTATTATAACGAGATTTTAAATAGTGATGCTGAGCAATATGGCGGTTCGGGTCAAGTGAATAAAAAACGTCTCAAGACGATTCTAGAACCGTATCATAATCAAGCGGCACATGTAGAAATTACAATTCCACCATTTGGCGTATCCATATTACGACCAGTGAAGACAAGAAAGGGGAGCAAAAAACAAGATGGCTCAAAAACAAAAGTGCGTAGCAATGTTACTAGCAGGGGGAAAAGGTAGTCGTTTAAGTGCATTAACAAAAAATTTAGCCAAGCCAGCTGTTCCATTTGGTGGTAAATATCGCATTATTGATTTTACGTTAAGTAACTGTGCGAATTCTGGTATTGAAACTGTTGGGATTTTGACGCAATATCAACCACTTGAGCTTCATAATTACATTGGAATCGGCAATGCGTGGGATTTAGACCGAGTAAACGGCGGAGTCACAGTGTTACCTCCTTATGCGGAGTCTTCAGGGGTGAAGTGGTATACAGGTACGGCAAGTGCCATTTATCAAAACTTAAACTATTTAAGTCAGTATGAACCGGAATATGTCCTTATTTTATCAGGCGATCATATTTATAAAATGGATTACAGTAAAATGCTAGATTACCATATTGAAAAAGAATCAGATGTTTCAATTTCTGTTATTGAAGTGCCTTGGGATGAAGCGAGTCGCTTTGGTATTATGAATACGAATGAAGAGATGGAAATTGTTGAATTTGAAGAAAAACCGCAATTTCCAAGAAGTAATCTTGCATCAATGGGCATTTATATTTTTAACTGGGCAATTTTGAAAGAGTATTTAGAGATGGATGCAAGAAATCCTGAATCTAGTAATGATTTCGGAAAAGATGTACTTCCGCTTTTATTAGATGAAGGGAAGAAGCTCATGGCGTATCCGTTCGAAGGATATTGGAAAGATGTTGGAACAGTGAAAAGCTTATGGGAAGCGAACATGGATTTACTTCGTGATGAAACATCACTGAACTTAAATGACCGTAATTGGCGTATTTATTCCGTCAATCCAAATGAGCCACCTCAATATATTGCACAGCAGGCAAAAGTAGAGGAATCACTTATTAACGAAGGATGCGTTATTGAAGGGGACGTGAAGCATTCTGTTTTATTCCAAGGAGTAACGGTAGAAGAAGGTAGTATGGTAATTGATTCTGTCGTTATGCCAGGAGCGAAGATTGGTAAAAATGTTGTAATTGAAAGAGCGATTGTTGGATCAGAAATGGTTATTGAAGATGGAACAATCATTCGTCCGGAAAAAAATGTTGACGATGTAGTATTAATTGCTGAAGGGAAATAGAAAAGGGGGATGAAATGAATGGGAGAAAAAATGTTAGGAATTATTAATGCAACGGGAAGTTTTCCTTCCTTAAAGAAAGTAACAGGGCATCGCTCACTAGCGGCGTTACCGTTTGGGGGCCGTTATCGACTCATTGATTTCATGCTTTCAAATATGGCGAATTCTAATATTCATAGTGTGGCGGTGTTTACAAGTCATAAAAATCGTTCATTGATGGACCATGTTGGATCAGGCAAACAGTGGGATTTAGATAGAAAACGAGACGGGCTGTTTTTATTCCCGCCAAACTGCCAATGTGACCAAGATGAATTTGGGTCATTTGCACACTTTAGAAGACATATTGATTATTTTCTAAGAGCTAGAGAAGAATACGTTGTTATTACGAATAGTCACCTCGTAACCGCATTAAATTTCCAAGCGGTGTTAGAGCGACATATACATACGTCAGCTGATATTACTGAAGTTTGTCATGAAGGGGTTTCGCTTCAAACATACGTGTTAAATAAACAATTATTGTTAGATTTATTTGAGACATATAAAGATGTGGAGCAATATAGTTTATTCGATGTAGTGAGAGAAAAGCGCGGAAAATCACTGCATATTGCTACATATGAGCATACAGGATATGTAGCTATTATTGACTCAATTGAAAGTTACTATAAACATAGCCTAGAAATTTTGAAGCCTGCTATTTGGAAGCAAGTATTTAAGAAAGAAGCACCGATCTTTACGAAAGTAAAAGATGAGCCGCCAACACGTTACGTAAAGGGTGCAGTTGTGAAAAATACAATGATTGCAAACGGCAGTATTATTGAAGGGGAAGTAGAAAATAGTGTGGTTTCCCGTTCTGTTAAAATTGGAAAAGGTTCAATTGTTCGTAATAGCATTATTATGCAAAAGAGCCAAATTGGAGATAACTGTATAATAGACGGTGTTATTATTGATAAAGATGTGAAAATTGGTGACGGTGTCGTGTTAAAAGGAACCGTCGATGAGCCATATGTTGTAGAAAAAGGAAGCGTTCAAAACAGTACGATTAATAGTTATTCTTAATGAATCAGTGGGGGAGTCCCCACTGATTAAAGTTTTAATTTAAATGAAAACTCGAAGGGAGGAAGCTGCAAGAGAAGGAGTTTTAGCTTTTCGCGCAGTGGGACAACAAGTGAATATTTTATTTGCAGTATCAGAATGTGTACCGTTTGTGAAATCGGGAGGATTAGCTGATGTAGCGGGTGCGCTCCCAAAAGAGCTAAAAAAATTAGGTGTAGATGTTCGCGTTATACTTCCGAATTATAGTCTTATTCCGCAAAAATTAAGAGATGGATGCACGCTTCATAAAGTCATCAACGTTCCGCTTGGGTGGAGAAATCAATATTGCGGTATTTTCAAAGGCGAACAAGACGGGATTACGTATTACTTAATAGATAATGAATATTACTTTAAGAGAGATTCCCTATACGGTCATTATGATGATGGGGAGCGTTTTTCTTATTTTTCGAAAGCAGTGTTAGAGTGTATTCCGCATCTTGATTTCGAAGTGGATGTTCTTCATAGCCACGATTGGCATACGGCTATGGTTAATTTCTTGCTTCGTGAAAAGTATCAAGATAACCCTTTATATGAGCGTATTAAAACGGTATATACGATTCACAACTTGCAGTTCCAAGGAGTATTTCCTCCTGAAGTGATGTATGACTTGTTAGAGCTTGGTGATGAATATTTTCATAGTGAGCAGCTAGAGTTTTATGGAAACGTGAACTTTATGAAAGGCGGTATTATCGCTTCGGATCAAATTACAGCGGTTAGCCCGACATATAAGGAAGAAATTCAATATGAATTTTTTGGTGAGAAGTTAGATGGATTATTACGAAAATATAATGATAAGCTTAGTGGCATTGTAAATGGAATTGATACGAGCGTATATAATCCAGAAACGGATTCGTATATTAAGGCTCAGTATGATGCAGATTCATTATATGAAAAGAGTAAAAATAAGCGCGCCTTGCAGCGTTATTTTGGTTTGCCAGAAAAAGAAGATACACCAGTCATTTCGATGGTCACACGATTAACGAAGCAAAAAGGACTTGATTTAGTACGTACTGTATTCCGCGAAATAATGGAGGAAGATGTACAATGTATTATTTTAGGTTCGGGCGATTCGGAATACGAGCAGTTCTTTGAATGGATGGCATATGAGTATCCAGAGAAGGTGAAGGTGTATATTGGGTTTAATGAGGAACTTGCGCATCAAGTGTATGCAGGAAGCGACCTGTTTTTAATGCCGTCACTGTTTGAGCCATGTGGACTTGGACAACTTATTGCATTAGCATACGGTACGATTCCGATTGTAAGAGAGACAGGTGGATTGAACGATACTGTACATTCTTACGATGAAGAAACAGAAGAAGGAAATGGTTTTAGTTTCACGAATTTCAATGCACATGACATGTTGCATACGGTTCACCGTGCAATTGAGTTTTATCACGATAAACCGGTGTGGGATAGGCTTGTAAAGCAAGCGATGACTGAAGATTATAGCTGGGGGAAATCAGCTCTTGCCTATAAGGAATTGTATAAAAGTCTCATGGAATAACATGTAGGTGGTGAAAAAATGTTTACTCAT
Source organism: Bacillus sp. NPDC094064 (assembly GCF_050279585.1). NCBI lineage: Bacteria > Bacillati > Bacillota > Bacilli > Caryophanales > Bacillaceae > Bacillus > Bacillus sp. NPDC094064. Next base: position 382,767 of record NZ_JBNNUI010000004.1, on the reverse strand, counting down.
GTTGAAAGTTTCAAATCAGCTTTTCTAGAAAAGTTAGAGACGATGTACGGAAAAAGTTTCAAAGACTCTACAACTCGTGATCAATATAATACACTCGGCCATATGGTACGTGAGTATATGAATAGTCAATGGATTGCAACGAATGAAAGTTACCGAGCTGGAGAGCAAAAGCAAATGTATTACTTATCCATTGAGTTTTTACTTGGACGTTTGCTTGGAAGTAACATATTAAATTTAGGCATCAAGGATGTATGTGAGCAAGGACTGTCTGAGCTCGGGATTTCTTTGCACGATTTAGAAGAGGTGGAAGCAGATGCAGGTCTTGGTAATGGTGGACTTGGACGTTTAGCAGCCTGTTTCCTTGATTCACTCGCTTCGTTAAACTTGCCAGGACACGGCTGTGGAATTCGTTACAAACATGGCTTATTTGATCAAAAAATTGTTGATGGTTATCAAGTCGAATTTCCAGAACAGTGGCTTCTTCATGAAAACGTATGGGAAGTAAGAAGATATGATCAAGCCGTAGAAGTAAGTTATTTTGGCAATGTTGAACCGCTAAACATTGACGGACGTTTAGAGTTCAGGCATACGAATGCAGAAGTGATTATGGCAGTGCCATATGACGTTCCAGTAGTAGGTTATGAGACAAGTACTGTAAATACGCTCAGACTTTGGAATGCGGAACCAGTTCCTTTCCCGCAAAATTGCAAAGATATTTTGAAGTATAAGCGTGAAACAGAGGCTGTATCTGAGTTTTTATATCCAGATGATACGCATGATGAGGGGAAAATACTTCGTTTGAAACAACAGTATTTCCTCGTATCAGCAAGCTTGCAAAATATCGTTCGTATGCATAGAGAAAGATACGGTAGCCTTCGTCAGTTGCATGAAAAAATTGCGATTCATATTAACGATACCCATCCGGTTTTAGCGATTCCAGAATTGATGCGTATTTTATTAGACGAGGAAAAATTAGCATGGGAAGAAGCTTGGCATATAACGACGCAGACGATTTCTTATACGAATCATACGACGTTATCAGAAGCGCTTGAGAAGTGGCCAATTCACATTTTTAAACCGTTATTACCGAGAATATATATGATTATTGAAGAGATTAATGAACGTTTCTGTCATGAGCTTTGGGAACGTTATCCTTATGAATGGCATCGCATTGAAAATATGGCGATTATTGCGCATGATCTTGTGAAAATGGCTCATTTAGCGATTGTTGGAAGCCATAGTGTCAACGGTGTAGCGAAAATTCATACGGAAATTTTAAAACAGCGTGAAATGCGATTGTTCTATGAGTTTTACCCAGATAAGTTTAATAATAAAACGAATGGAATTGCTCATAGGCGCTGGCTCATGAAAGCAAATCCGCAGCTAACAAATCTCATTTCCGAGGCGATTGGAACGGAGTGGAAGAAAGAACCGATTAAACTGCAAGCATTGCAAACTTTTCAGTATGATGCTAGTTTCCAAGAGAAGCTTGCGGATGTAAAGCAAGAGCGTAAGATTATTTTAGCGGAGCGCATTCATAATCAAATGGGGATTACGATTGATCCAAATTCCATTTTTGATGTGCAAGTGAAAAGATTGCATGCATACAAACGACAATTATTAAATGTTCTTCATATTTTATATTTGTATAACCGTTTGAAAGAGGATGCTAGTTTTTCATTTTATCCGCGTACTTTTATTTTTGGAGCAAAAGCATCTCCAGGCTATTATTATGCGAAGAAGATTATTAAATTAATTAATGAACTTGCAAGAAAAGTAAATAATGATCCGTACGTAAGTCAATTTATGAAAGTTATCTTTCTAGAAAACTACCGAGTTTCTTTAGCGGAAGATATATTCCCAGCAGCTGACGTAAGTGAGCAAATTTCAACTGCGAGTAAGGAAGCATCGGGAACAGGGAACATGAAATTTATGATGAATGGTGCGATTACACTCGGAACGTTAGATGGAGCTAATATTGAAATAAAAGACCGAGTTGGTGATGGAGCCTGTTTCATTTTCGGCTTAACGGCGGATGAGGTTCTTCATTACTATCAAAATGGTGGATATCGTGCAAGTGATTATTATCACCACAATATGCACATTAAAAAAGTGGTAGATCAGCTAACGAACGGTTTCTTTACACATGTAGGGGCTGAATTTGAAGCGATTTATGATTCTCTCGTTATTCAAAATGACGAATATTTCGTTCTTCGAGATTTTAGTCCATATGCGGAAAGACAGGAAGCTGTCGGTAGAGCCTATGAAAATAGGAGGAAATGGCTAGAAATGTCGATTTTGAATATTGCACAATCTGGTCATTTCGCGAGCGATCGAACGATCTTGCAGTATAGCAATGAAATTTGGGGTATTGGTAATACCGTTAAACTATATTAAGTGAAAGTCCCTTTTGAAGGGACTTTTCTTTATTATGTTGAAATGTGCAAAATTGTATATGAGAGGAAAAACGTATTTACTTTTAAAACAAAAATTTAATCGCTTAGAAAAGTAAAACGAGCTTAATGAGAGTAAGCTCGTTTTACTTATTTTGCTTAAGAAAGAAATGGAATAGCGGTATATATTATGCCTGTTCCACCATATTCTCCTGTCGCAAAGTATGAAAATGTAAAGAAACCTGTAAATGAAAAAATTGCAATGAGCAAAAGTGCAAAGATAAATTTTAGCATGTAAGGTCCCCTCATCCAAAAAATAATTTCATATATTATTATAGTATAAGAATATATGATTTCCAAATGTTTACTGGTTAAAAATGAGAAGTCAGACATGTTTTGTATGTTGTAATGGAATGATTATTCGTAATGGATTTTGTGTTTTTCGTAAATGTCATATTGTGATGAACGTGTACATATTCCCAGTCTTGATCGTTAAAATGGACATTTCGCGGTGGAAGAAGAGGAACGACATCAAATAAATTGACGAAGCGAAAGCTACTAGCTACTTGCAGTTTATAATAATTTCGAAAGGCAACATCTCCAACCTTTGGAGAGGCGAATGTATAAATTCCATACTGTGCGAAGGCAGTGTTAATTCGTGCATCTAATATGTGTAGTGTGGCGAGTGCTCCCCCTAAGCTATGGCCTGTTGCAAGAAGTTTCTTATGGGCTGGTAACGATACGAGCATATCCATAATAGAATCCCGGCATGATTCATAAATAGAAAGAAAGCCATTATGGACATTTCCGCTATTGAGAGCATATGGATATGGTTTTTGGTTGACGAGTGAATCGATAATCCAGTCTGTATCTGTTTGCGTACCTCGAAAAGCTATAATAATTGTATCCTCAGACTCCAGTATGAATCCAAACCAATCTGTCGTTTGAATGGTTTTACCTTGAAAGCCTTGTACATATTGAAAACCATCCGGTATTTCGAAAATCCCATTTTGTTTATATTGTTCATATGTTAGATCGCAGCAAGATGCTAACAGTATGGCAGTATCTTTATCGAAGGATAAAGGAGTACGCATTAAGGAAGCCCTCCTTAAGAAAAGGTATAGTTTAAATATATGCAGTGAGGAACTTGATTCATTCTTTTTGAAAAAAGGCTTGCACCTACAGTTACGTGAGGAAGTATGATTTTTATAAATATATTGTTAGGAGGCGGGAAGGATGAGTAAAGGGGAAAGTTATTCGATTGGTGAATTCTCAAAGAAAACAGGAACATCGATACGAACGCTACAATATTACGATGAAATTGGATTGCTTAAGCCTGAAAAAAATATGAATTCTGGACACCGCATATATAAAAACAAAGATGTATTGGAATTACAAAAAATAGTGAGTCTAAAAATATTAGGATATAGTTTAGAAGAAATCCGCGTTATGCTTAAAATGCCAAGTTTGAATGTAAGTTTAAAAGAAACATTGGAACAACAAAGAAAGGCCTTTGAAGAAAAGAAAAAACAAATTGAAGTCTCGATAAAGGCGATTGAAAGAACGATAATATGCCTTGAAGAAGAACAGGTAGATAGTGGCATAGTAATGAGTTTAATTAACAGTATTCAAAAAGAAAATGAGCAACGTTTATGGCTTGAAGAATATGTATCAAAAGAAGTGGTTGATGGATTATATAATAAGCCAGAAGAAGAGAGCATAGCGCTTGATAAAGAATTTGTGCGTTTAGCAACAGAAGTGAAAAGGTTGTTTGGAAGACGAATTGAGGATTCAGAAGTGCAAAAGCTAGTTGATGAACATATGAAAGCGACTCTTAAGTATGTCGGTGAAGAGACGATGTATTCTCTAGGTAAATTAGAGAATGTAGAAGAACAATATAATAATATGATGCCTTCTCCTTATACGGAAGAAGAAGAGGCGTGGCTTAATGAAGCGATGGAATACTATATGATTCAAAATGGTTTATATAGTCCACCTAAATAAAAAGTGCCCAATAAGGGCACTTCTACTCTTTCCCATCTAAAAGACGACCAAGTCCACCTAAAACACTACCTTCACCACTGCCTTGAGCTGCTGGGCTTGTAAGGCGTGCTGCTAAGCGGCTAAGTGTTAAGGTCTGAATCCAAACAGTTCCAGGACCTTCTAGCGTTGCGAAGAATAAACCTTCGCCGCCAAATAGAGCTGTTTTTACTTTTCCTACGAATTCAATATCATAGTTAACGTCTTTTGTCATAGCAACGAGACAACCTGTATCAATGCGAAGCTTTTCGCCAGGTTTCAATTCACGCTTATATACTGTTCCACCAGCGTGCATGAAAGCAAGGCCATCACCTTCCAGTTTCTGCATGATGAAACCTTCACCACCGAAGAAACCACTACCTATTTTTTTCGTGAATTCAATACCGATAGAAACACCTTTTGCAGCGCAAAGAAAGGCATCTTTTTGACAAACTACTTTTCCTTGATATTCTGTTAAATCAACAGGAATAATTTTACCAGGGTAAGGAGCAGCAAAGGATACGTGGCGTTTGCCGTGACCTGTATTTGTAAATACAGTCATAAACATGCTTTCCCCTGTAACAAGACGTTTACCAGCGCCCATTAATTTACCGAATAGACCACCAGATGGTCCAGAGCCATCGCCGAAAATCGTTTCCATTTCGATATGATCTTCCATCATCATCATTGCGCCAGCTTCAGCAATAACGCTTTCTTTTGGATCTAACTCAATTTCAACAAACTGCATATCATCGCCATATAATTTATACTCGATTTCATGTGCTTGCATTTTTTCACCTCATCATGTGTAATACTTATATTGTACAGAAGTTAAAAGAATTAGAGTACTGTATTTTTGTTAATTTTGGAATAAAATAGAATAAAAATTTAAGGTTATACTAGTGTTATAAAAACCGATGAAATGAAAGTGTTCTCATTTGACGTTTTGGATATAGCGTGATATAGTTGAGTCACTATTGAGCTACATAATGTGGTACGGAAATAAAGCACGTTGAATTAAAGGCTGTAAGCTTGTTATACATTCATGTCCTTTATATCCACCTTTTCATGTGGATTCATAGTTTCATTTTTATTTAGGAGGTACATGACATGCAAACAGGTAAAGTTAAATGGTTCAACAGCGAAAAAGGTTTCGGTTTCATCGAAGTTGAAGGTGGAGACGATGTATTCGTTCACTTCTCAGCTATCCAAGGTGACGGATTCAAAACTTTAGAAGAAGGTCAAGAAGTTTCTTTCGAAATCGTTGAAGGTAACCGTGGACCACAAGCTGCTAACGTTACAAAAAACTAATTAGCTAGCGATAAAAAGCATTCCGATTTTCGGAATGCTTTTTTTTATTCTTTGGAACTAGATTCATTTGAAGATAATTCGCCTTTGAAGGTACGTTCTTCAAAATCATCAAGCATTTGTTCATATTCTTCGTGTTCTTCTGTTGCAAAAACTTGCGGATTTTTCCCATACATATCCGTACCGATAAAGTTTTCGAAATCCTCTACGTAGCCTACGTTTTCCTCACTATTTACGTACATGCCATTATAATTTTTGGAATCTTGTCTTTCTAAATCAGACGGTGTTTCAGATGTTCCGTAATTTGCGACATCTTGCCAAGCATCTTCTGCATCATATTCAACAGAATGGTCTTCATCGTGCTTGTGGAAAGAAGGAGATAGCACTTCTTCTTCAACGGGCCTCGTCTCCATATTTAATTTATTTGTCGCGTGCTGTATACACGTTGTAGCGGTCGGCATTGCTTCTAGTCTTTCAAACGGAATTTCCACGCCAGATACTTCGCAAATGCCGTACGTACCAGCTTCTATTTTTTGTAGGGCGTGTTTTGTATCTTCTAGCTGTTTATGCCAAAGTTCGATGAGTCCGAAATCTTTTTCACGTTCATATAATTCTGTTGCCATATCGGCCGGATGGTTATCATAGCTAGATAATTCTCCAACGGAATCGCGTTCAGATGCACGGTCTTCATTTTCATGTGTTTGAATCGTTTGCTCTAGTTCTTGTTTTTGTTTTTCTAAAACGGATTTAAATTGATTTATTTGTTGTGGAGTTAGCATAGTCGTCCACCTTCCTACAATTCAGTTTCTTTACATAGTATGAGCGTTGGGAGTAGGAATTATGAGATGAATTTTAGCTTAGAAGTGAGGATATGAAAAAAGAGCTGCATAAGCAGCTCCTTTTTATAGGAAATATCCAAGTAGTAATCCAATTCCCATTAGGAAACCGAAGATTGTATTTGTTTTTGCTGTTGCGATCATCGCAGGTGCCATTTCCATTGGAATGCTTTTCCCGATAAAACCTTTCGTCGCTTTAAATGCTTTCGGTGCACTTAAAAATACGATAAGCATCCATGGTGATACGATGCCCACGATAATTAAAGCAATTGTCCAAATGTAAGCAACGATAAACATAGAAGCGAGAACACCAATGGCTCTTTCGCGTCCAACGAGAATGGCTAACGTTTTACGACCATTTTCCTTATCGCCATCTAAGTCACGAATGTTGTTAGATAGTAAAATTGCACCAATTAAAATGGAACTTGGGATAGACAGTAAAATCACTTCAGATGTTACTGTTCCTGTTTGAATAAAGAATGAAATCCCAATAATAATGACGCCCATAAATAATCCTGCTGTTAATTCTCCGAACGGTGTATACGCAATTGGAATTGGTCCACCTGTATAAAGGTAAGCGACGGCCATACAAACAAGACCGATTGCAGCAAGCCACCAGCTAGAATTCATACAAATATAAACACCTAATAGCATTGCGATGCCAAAAAATCCAAATGCTAAGTTCAGTACCGTTTTTGGCTGAATACCATCGCGAACGATAGCACCACCGATACCAACTGAACCTTCATGATCGAGTCCTCTTTTATAATCAAAGTATTCGTTAAACATGTTTGTTGCTGCTTGAATGAGAAGACAAGCAAGAAGCATCATAAGGAAAAGAGGGAGATGTATTTGATTTATACCTCCGACCTGCATCGCATATGCTGTTCCGATGAAAACAGGAACGAAAGCGGCTGTTAATGTATGGGGACGTAGTAAACTCCACCAAATGCGCCAGCCTGTTTGTTTACTTGGCTTTGGCGCCGTAGGAGAGGAATTCGTTTCGACGTTCATTTCCATGTTGAATCCTCCTTAAGTCACATATTGTACACAATTAAGTGTAGAAAAAGCATCATTTAGTGTCAACGTTTATTTTCTAGGAAGAGAAGGTGAATTTCTCAGAAATGCTAAACGTTGACAGGCCTTTCGTTTGAGGTGTATCTTAAAATCAAGCGTAATTATGACTATTTTTCGCCCATAGGGGGGAGACAATTGTGATTCAAACGAAACAAAAAGGCTTGCAAGAAGTTCTGATTGCAGCCATTAAGCGTGCAACTAACGAAAAAACATTAGTTAGTTTTGTAAAACAAATAGACTGGGTGGATCCACTTCTGTTTTATGCAGCAGGAGAAAGGACTTCATTCGAAAATAGATGTTATTTTGCAGACCCAGCTCAGCATGTAATATTTGCAGGACTTGGTTCTGTTTTCACTATAGCAAATTCTTCTCATAAGCGCTTTCAAACTGCTCGTAATGAGTGGGATAAAGTAAAAGAGAAAGCATTTGTACAAAGGGATAAATATGAATTTGGCACCGGACCTCTTTTATTTGGTGGATTTTCATTTGATCCGGAAAAAGAGAAAACGGACTTATGGAAAGAATTTAAAGATACGACGTTTTCACTACCAGCATTTTTATTAACTGTAAAAAATGAAAAAGCATGGTTAACGATGAATACATTTGTTTCAGCGACAGATTGTGCAGACACTCTTTATAACGAAATGATTTCTTTAGAAGAGAAAATTTTTGGGGAAAGTAAATGTGCGCTAGAAGGATTGAAATTAACAGTTACTTCTAAAGTAGAAGTTGATCCGAAAGGCTGGATGAAGGCAATTGAAAAAGTGCAAGATGAGATGAAGCAGGGGAACGTGCAGAAGGTTGTATTAGCGAGGGAGTTAAAAGTAGAGATGGATCACCGTATTGATTCTGCTCTTGTTTTAGAAGCGCTGCGCATTGGACAACCGGATTGTTACGTATTTTCTTTTGATTATAAAGGAGCATGCTTCTTAGGAGCGACGCCAGAGAGATTGATTCGTAAAGAAGATGAGAAATTTACGTCGATGTGCCTTGCTGGTTCAATCGGTCATGGTCATTCTATAGAAGAAAGTAAACAAAATGGTAATACGCTTCTTCATGATGAAAAGAATTTAGCTGAACACGGTTATGTTGTTAATATGATCCGATCGGTATTAAATGAGCACTGCGAATCCGTTAATATTCCGGAAAGTCCGGGCTTATTAACAACGAAAAACTTAATTCATTTATATACGCCCGTAGAAGCAAGAGGGGATGCGAGTCTTTTGACGATGGTAGAAGAACTGCATCCAACGCCAGCTCTTGGCGGGACACCTCGTTTGGAAGCGATGAAACTGATTCGTGATGTGGAATTGTTAGACCGAGGATTGTACGGTGCGCCGATTGGGTGGATAGATGATGAAGGAAATGGTGAATTTGCGGTTGCGCTTCGCTGTGGCTTATTAAATGGCGAGAAAGCATCCTTATTTGCCGGTTGTGGGATTGTAATAGATTCAGTACCACAACTTGAATATGAAGAAACAAGTTTGAAGTTTAGACCGATGCTTGGTGCTTTGGAGGAATTAATGAAATGAACAATCATATAGAAGCATTATCATATTATTTAGGCGCGTTCGTGGATGAACTGACGCGTCTAGATGTATGTGATGTTGTCATTAGTCCAGGCTCACGATCAACGCCGATTGCTTTACTAATGGAACAACACGAAGGAATGAACACGTATTTACATGTAGACGAAAGATCTGCAGGATTTTTTGCGCTCGGTATCGCAAAAGCGAAGAAACGTCCAGTAGCATTATTATGTACGTCAGGAACGGCAGCAGCGAACTATTATCCAGCTGTATGTGAAGCTTTTCATTCACGAGTGCCACTTGTCGTCTTAACAGCGGATAGACCACATGAATTAAGAGGTGTGGGTGCACCACAAGCGATGAATCAATTTAATTTATACGGTACTTTTGTGAAGCAATTTACAGAGATGGCACTTCCACAAGCAAGTGAAGCGATGTATCATTACGCTCGCATGACAACGCAACGTGCGATAGCAAATGCTTGTTTAGCGCCGCAAGGACCTGTTCATCTCAATTTTCCAGTTCGCGAGCCACTTATTCCGGATTTCTCATTAGAGAGTTTATGGGATAAAGGACGTGGTGAATATACAGGAGTAGTTCAGCAAGGAAACGCGGTGATGCCGAGTGAATATGTAGATTCTCTTGTAGGGCGCCTTTCACATATGGAAAAGGGGCTTATTATTTGTGGAGACGATAGTCATTCAGAAATTGCAGCATCGGCAGTAGAACTAGCCGAAAAAATGGGATATCCAATATTAGCAGATCCGCTTTCTCATATACGTAGCGGACATCACGATAAAACGATGGTGATTGATTGTTACGATACATTTTTGCGAAATGAACTGTTAAAAGAAACATGGAAGCCAGAGGTTTTAATTCGCTTTGGTGGTATGCCCGTTTCGAAAGCATTAACGCAGTTCATAAAAAAACAAACGAAAGCGGTTCATATCGTTGTTGATGAATCTGGACAATGGAGAGATCCAGCTCTTGTTGCGACAGAAGTTGTACAAGCAAGTGATATTGCATTCTGTAAGGCATTAATAGAAAAAATGCCAGTTATGAAAAAGAATGATTGGTCCCAAATGTGGCAACATATAAACGAAAAAACGAAGGAAACACTTCTTGAAGTAGAAGGATATGAAACGGCATTTGAAGGAAAAGTTATTACGGATATTGTACGCGTACTACCAGAAGGTGCAACATTATTTGCGAGTAATAGTATGCCAATTCGTGATACAGATTCATTTTTCTTCACATCGGATAAAAACATTCAAGTGATGGCAAACCGCGGTGTAAATGGTATTGATGGAATCATCTCGACAGCTTTAGGAGCGAGTATTATTTGTGACCCGCTCGTATTAGTTATTGGTGATTTATCGTTTTATCATGATTTAAATGGACTGTTAGCAGCGAAATTACATGAATTAAACATAACAATTGTCGTTGTAAATAATGACGGCGGTGGTATTTTCTCATTCTTACCACAGTATGAGAAAAAGGAACATTTCGAATCCTTATTTGGAACACCAATTGGACTTGATTATGAGCATGTTGTCAAAATGTACGGCGGTTCATTTAGCCGTGTAAATGGTTGGGAAAACTTCCGAGAAGAAGTGCAAAAAGGAACAAGGGCGGAAGGTTTACACGTTGTGGAAATTTGCACGAACCGTGAGGAAAACTTAACATTGCACCGTACATTATGGGCAAAAACAATGGACGTAATTACTACATCTCTGCAAGGTGAATCACGATGAAAGTAACGCTGCAAGGTGTATCGTATGAATATGAGGTAGTCGGAAGCGGGGAACCACTTCTACTCCTTCATGGTTTTACGGGAAGTATGGAAACGTGGCGTTCTTTTGTTCCTTCTTGGAGCGAGCAGTTTCAAATCATTCTAGTAGATCTTGTTGGGCACGGTAGGACCGAAAGCCCTGAAGATGTTACGCATTATGATATCCGAAATGTAGCATTGCAAATGAAAGAACTACTAGATCATCTTCATATTGAAAAAGCGCATATACTGGGCTATTCGATGGGCGGTAGATTGGCAATTACAATGGCTTGCTTATATCCAGAGTATGTACGATCTCTTATATTAGAAAATTGTACAGCTGGTCTTGAAAGTGAAGAGGATAGAAAAGAACGTCGTGAAAAAGATGAACGACTTGCTCATAAAATTGAGCGAGAAGGCATAGAAAGTTTTGTATCGATGTGGGAAAATATTCCGCTGTTCGAAACGCAAAAACGTTTAGCACAAAATGTACAAGAAGCGGTGCGAAAAGAAAGACTTGCTAACAATCAAAAAGGACTTGCAAATAGTCTGCGCGGCATGGGAACAGGGGCTCAGCCTTCATGGTGGAATGAGCTTGAAAGCTTCAAAATGCCCGTTCTTTTATTGAATGGGGAGTATGATGAAAAGTTCTTTCGCATATTAAAAAACATCAAAAAATACGTCTCTGACGCGAAATTTGTCAAAATTGATGGTGCTGGCCATGCAATTCATGTGGAACAACCGGAAAAGTTTGATACAATAGTAAAGGGATTTCTAAAAACTATGCAGTGATGCTTTTTTCATCTAAGAAGGAAGTCACACTTATAGAGGAGATCAGAAATATACAAGGAGGTAATAGTAATGGCTATTGAATGGGTAACAGAAGGCAATTATGAAGATATTATTTATTCAACATACAATGGTATCGCAAAGATTTCGATTAACCGCCCTGAAGTACATAACGCATTCCGTCCTAAAACGGTAATGGAGTTAATCAATGCTTTTGCACACGCTCGTGATGATGCAAATGTTGGCGTTATCATTTTAACAGGAGAAGGTGGACGTGCATTCTGTTCTGGCGGCGACCAAAAAGTTCGCGGTCATGGCGGATATGTAGGTGACGACCAAATCCCACGTCTAAACGTATTAGACTTACAACGTCTAATTCGCGCAATTCCTAAACCAGTTATCGCAATGGTAGCAGGTTATGCAATCGGTGGAGGACACGTACTTCATATCGTATGTGACTTAACAATCGCTGCAGACAACGCTGTATTCGGACAAACAGGTCCTAAAGTAGGAAGCTTTGACGGTGGATACGGAGCTGGTTACTTAGCTCGTATGGTAGGCCACAAGAAAGCTCGTGAAATTTGGTACCTATGCCGTCAATACAACGCACAAGAAGCGCTTGATATGGGCTTAGTAAACACAGTAGTACCATTAGAAGAACTTGAAGCAGAAACAGTACAATGGGCACAAGAAATTTTAGCAAACAGCCCAATGGCACTTCGCTTCCTAAAAGCTGCATTCAACGCAGACACAGACGGTCTAGCTGGTATTCAACAACTAGCTGGAGATGCAACGTTATTGTACTACACAACTGACGAAGCAAAAGAAGGCCGCGACGCGTTCAAAGAAAAACGCAGTCCGGACTTCGGTCAATTCCCTCGTTTCCCTTGATCAAACCAAAAGCGGAGCCGACTGTTTAGCCCCGTTGGCTAAGGTTCTTTCGCACAGAAAGTGTTTTTTACTTTCTCGTGCGGAAGGTTCTTAGACGGAAGGGGCTAGGAGGCGCAGCTGGATGAAACCAAAAGCGGAAGCGGCTCGCCTACAAAGTGAGACGCCACCGACGATCAAACCGGAAACAAAACAACTAAGAGACTTGATGTCATATCAGGTCTCTTTCTTTCATGAAAGGAGAATGGATGATGACGACGATGCCAAATTGGTTAAAGCAGCGTGCATTTTTAACACCAGATCGCACTGCAATTGAAATAGAGGAAGAGAAAGTTACTTTTATGCAGCTGCATGAAAAAGTAGTATCTGTTTGTGCGCACCTCCCGCATGTAGGAGTGAAGCGTGGGCAAAAGGTGGCTGTTCTGATGAAAAATGGTATGGAGATGATTACAGTTATTCACGCCCTATCTTACGTAGGTGCAGTAGCTGTACTTTTAAATACGCGTCTTTCAAGAGAAGAGCTACTTTGGCAAATGGATGATGCTGAAGTTGTTTGTTTAGTGACGGATCAACATTTTGATGCTAAAGATGTTCCCGTCTATCCATTCGCCGAGGTGATGAATGGATCGAAGGCGGAAGCATCTATACAAGAAGAATTCGTTTTAGAAGAAGCGATGACAATTATTTATACGTCTGGGACGACAGGAAAACCGAAAGGCGTTATTTTAACGTACGGAAATCACTGGGCAAGTGCAGTCGGTTCATCGTTTAACTTAGGACTTCGCGATGATGATTGCTGGTTAGCTTGTATGCCGATGTTCCACGTTGGCGGATTATCTCTTTTAATGAAAAATATTATGTACGGTATGCGTATTTTACTCGTTCCGAAATACGATGCTAATTTTATTCATAAAGCACTTCAAACGAGGGGCGTTACGATTATTTCTGTCGTTTCTAAAATGTTAACTGATTTATTAGAGAGACTTGGAGAAGGGACATATCCATCTTCTTTACGATGCATGTTACTTGGCGGAGGACCAGCGCCGAAACCGTTATTAGAAACGTGTGTAGAAAAAGGAATTCCTGTTTATCAAACGTACGGCATGACAGAAACATCATCGCAAATTTGTACGTTATCAGCAGATTACATGTTAACGAAAGTAGGGTCAGCTGGAAAGCCACTATTTCAGTGCCAACTTCGTATTGAAAAAGACGGTGTAGTAGTGCCGCCGTTTGCGGAAGGCGAAATCGTAGTAAAGGGACCAAACGTAACAGGCGGTTACTTTAACCGTGAAGATGCGACGCGCGAGACTATTCAAAACGGATGGCTTCATACTGGTGACCTCGGTTATTTAGACGAAGAAGGATTTTTATACGTATTAGATCGCCGCAGCGATTTAATTATTTCTGGCGGAGAAAATATATATCCGGCTCAAATTGAAGAAGTGTTGCTTTCTCATCCCGCGGTAGCGGAAGCTGGTGTTGTCGGTATGGGTGATGAAAGATGGGGACAAGTACCGGCTGCTTTTATTGTCAAAAGCGGAGAGGTAACAGAAGAAGAGATACTTCATTTTTGCGACGAGAAGTTAGCGAAATATAAAGTGCCGAAGAAAGCATGCTTCTTAGAGGAATTACCACGAAATGCTTCGAAGAAATTGTTAAGACGAGAGTTAAGACAATTAGTGGAGGAGATGTAAGTGGAAATAAAAAAAGCGACCCTTTATATAACAGAAATGCCACTCGTCATCCCGTTTGCTGCAAGCTATGGGACTTATGAAAAACGTGAGAGTATCGTTATTGAATTAGAAGATACGGACGGGTACATTGGATTTGGCGAAGTTGTTGCATTCTCTGAACCGTGGTATACGGAAGAAACAGTGAAGACAGCGCTACATGTACTTGAGGATTTTTTATTACCGGATTTATTGAAAGCTGAAATTTCTCATCCAAATGAAATACCAGATTTGTTCCAGTATATAAAGAGAAACCGAATGGCAAAAGCGGGAATGGAAGGAGCTGTTTGGGATTTATATGCAAAGCGTCAAAAGAAGTCATTAGCGACATTACTTGGGGGAACGAAGCCAAAAATTGAAGTTGGTGTTGTGATCGGGATCAATACGATTCCGGTTATGTTAAAACAAATCGAGAAGTACGCGGAAGAAGGATACGAGCGCTTTAAAGTAAAAATAAAGCCAGGGCATGACTACGAGTTATTGAAAGAAATTCGTAAAGAGTTCCCGCACATCCCGTTAATGGCTGATGCAAATTCAGCGTATACATTAGCGGATGCGGAGAAGCTAAAACGACTAGATGAATTTCAATTAATGATGATTGAACAACCGTTAGCGGATCACGATTTTCTTGATCATGCACAGTTGCAAAAGAAAATTGAAACGCCGATTTGTTTAGACGAAAGCATCCATAGTTTAGAAGATGCGCGCGTTGCAATTACGCTTGGCAGTTGCCAAATCGTGAATATTAAGCCAGGACGAGTGGGCGGATTAACTGAGTCGGTTCAAATTCATAATTATTGTATGGAGCATAACATCCCCGTTTGGTGCGGCGGTATGGTGGAGATGGGGATTTCACGAGCGCAAAACGTTGCCCTCGCCTCGTTGCCGAATTTTACAATTCCAGGAGATATATCAGCTTCTAGTAGACATTGGGAGAGGGATATTATTTCGCCGGAAGTGATGCTTGAGGGCGGAAAAGTGATTGTACCGCAAAGTATGGATACTGAGTATGAAGTAGACCGCGGGAGACTGGCGGAAATAACGAAGCAACGGATTATTTTGGAGCGGTAGGGCTTCTGTCGTTAATTATCGGTAAGTCGATATAATTCAATAATCGCTGATATAATTCGAGTTACGGTCGATATAATTCAATAATCGTCGATATAATTCAAGTTGTGGTCGATATATTTTGAAAATCGCCGATATAAATTTCATTTACTAAGGTTACTCTTATGAGTAGCCTTTTCGTATTGTACAAATTGGATAGACTAGTTTACAATCGAGCATATAAAAATGGAACGAGAAACAGGGGGAGTAAAATGAAGCACATTTCAATCTTGATAGCTGATGATGAGGCAGAAATTGCTGATTTAATTGAGATACATTTAGAAAAAGAAGGATATCATGTTGTGAAAGCAGCTGATGGAGAAGAGGCGATTCGAATTATTCAGTCTCAGCCAATCGACTTAGTTGTTTTAGATATTATGATGCCGAAAATGGATGGCTATGAGGTTACGCGTCAAATTCGCGCTAAATATCATATGCCAATCATTTTCTTAAGCGCGAAAACATCTGATTTCGATAAGGTGACAGGGCTTGTACTAGGTGCGGATGATTATATGACGAAGCCTTTTACACCAATTGAATTAGTTGCGCGTGTAAATGCACAACTGCGTAGATTTCTTACGCTAAATCAATCGAAAGTAGAAGAAAGTAAATCTGCTTTAGCAATAGGCGGAGTCGTTATTGATCCTGAGCGAAGAACAGTAAATGTGTACGGAGAACAAGTTGAATTAACACCGAAAGAGTTTGATATTTTATATTTATTAGCGAGTTACCCGAAGAAAGTGTACAATGTGGAAAATATTTTTCATCACGTATGGGCAGATGATTATTATGAAGGCGGAAATACAGTGATGGTACATATTCGTACGTTGCGGAAAAAACTTGGGGAAGATAAAAGAAAGGATAAATTAATAAAAACAGTGTGGGGGGTAGGTTATACTTTTAATGGATAAAAAGATGAGAAGTTTTCGTTCGAAGATGGTTATGCTATTCGCGTTAAGTATGATATTAGCTGGTGGCGTAACATATATAATTTATGAAGGGTTACGGATTTATTATAAATCAGAAGTTCTTTATGAGGATCGTTTAGCCGAAGTGCGTTTTATGATAAGACAAATTGGGGATGTTAATTTCTTTTTAATTATTTTCATCCCTCTATCCATTATGTTTTTCTTCTTTCTTACAAAACCGTATTTAAAATATTTTAATGAGATTTCAAGCGGGATCCATCATCTTGCGAATGGAGATTTTACAAATCAAGTGCGCGTTTCATCGAATGATGAGTTTGGATATATCGCACGTGAAATAAACGTAGCGAGTGAAAAATTAAAGGAAGCAGTGGAACGAGGAGACTTTGCAGAAAGTAGTAAAGATCAGCTTATTGTTAACTTAGCTCATGATTTAAGAACACCGTTAACATCTGTTTTAGGTTATTTAGATTTAATTCTTAAAGATGAGAATTTGACGAAGGAACAAATTGAACATTTTTCCAAGATTGCTTATACGAAATCACAAAGGCTGGAAAGTTTAATAGATGAGCTATTTGAAATTACACGTATGAATTATAGTATGTTGAAATTAAATAAACAACCGATTGATGTAGGTGAGCTGCTTATGCAGCTAGACGAAGAATTGTATCCGTCACTAGAGAAACATCATTTAGAAGCTAGATTGAATATTGATCCCCATTTACCGATTAACGGTGATGGGAAATTACTAGCAAGGGTATTTGAAAATCTTTTAACGAATGCGATTCGTTACGGATATGATGGACAGTTTGTTGATATGAACGGATATATGGACCAAGAAGAGGTAGTAGTACAAATTATCAATTACGGAGATAGCATTCCAGAAGATGATTTACCGTTTCTTTTTGATATGTTTTATACAGGTGATAAAGCGAGAACAGAGAACCGTGGCGGGACAGGTTTGGGACTATTTATTGCAAAAAATATCATCGAGCAACATAACGGGACAATCTCTGCTGAAAGTAATGTAGTTAGAACGATATTTGAAGTGAGATTGCCAAAAGATGAGAACTTAACAATTTAATAAAAATTTAAACTTTACCCCACTTTTTATTTTAATAGTTTTTTCTATTCTATACGTAAGTTACGTTAAGGAGGAACTAGAAATGAAAAAGTGGGTATTTGTTTTTCTTTTTATAGCATGCACAGTATGTGTAGGCTTTTATATATCACCGTTATTTCAAAAGAAAATTGATGTGAAAATCGGCGGGAAAGATAGTACGGTAAAGGCTGTAAATACGGAAAAGATAGAGATTACAGAAGAACAAATTTATAAAGGGGATCTATTATTAGTTAACAAAGATTACCCAGTAAAAAAAGATAGTATCAGGTCTGATATTATAAATGTAAATCATAATAGTGAATTAGTAAGAGGCTATGTAATATTTGATAGAAACCTTCGTTTATCAAAGGATGTTGTGAAAAAGTTTTTGAACGTTGTCGATGCAGCTGGGAAAGATGGAATACAGCATTTCTTAATGAGTAGCGGGTATCGAAATTTTAAAGAACAAAGTAAATTATATAAAGAAAGGGGATCTGATTATGCACTCCCAGCAGGATACAGTGAGCATAATTTAGGGTTATCACTGGACGTTGGGTCTACTCAAATGAAAATGGAGAAAGCTCCTGAAGGAAAATGGATTGAAGAGAACGTGTGGAAGCACGGCTTTGTATTACGCTATCCGAAAAATAAAAGTAACATTACAGGCATACAATATGAGCCTTGGCACATTCGTTATGTCGGCTTACCACATAGCGCAATTATGCAAAAGAAGAAAATTACGTTAGAGGAATATTTGGACTTCTTAAAAGAGAAAAAAGAAATTTCAACGAATGTAGAAGGTAAGAAATACACGGTTTCTTATCATAAAGTTTCTGGGAACATGAAAGTGAATGTTCCAGTAAATAAGCAGTATGAAATTTCGGGGAACAATATGGACGGGGTTATTGTGACGGTTCAGGAATAGTGAAAAAATATCTGAGGTAGATAGATTGTTGTATTCTACACTACATATTATTAATAATTACCTCAAGATATTGTTAGATGGATGCTAGTATGTTTAAAGTTCATTTTATCCCGCTATTTGTGGATATTCCGATTGGTGAGGGCTAATAATCAGTGGAGGATGAATCCCCGCTGATTAAAGTTTCACTTTATTTAAGGGGAGACCATGTATACCCCATACATCGGTTATTTAGCTTGATAGACATTGTAGTTGAAAATAATAAAATCGCTGAGGTGACGAAAGCTGGTGCTGGGGATACTTATACGAGCGGGGTTATTCATGGCGAGATAGAAGAGTTTGCACCAGAGAAAGCTGTTTCATTTGCGTCAGCAACTGGAATGCTTGCACATACAATCGTCGGTGATACGCCAATGTCATCAGAGAAAGATATACTTCGGGCAATGATGGCATCAGTAGGTGATGTAGAAAGGTAGTGGGTGTAACGGTGAACGTAACGAGGTATACATTTAGAAAACTTTAGAGATGAAGTTGGCGAAGTAATTGAATATAGTGAAGGCTACTACAATACAGAAATGCAGCATTATGTAGTGAATTACGATAAAGAGGAAGCAAATGCTTCCTCTTTTTTTGCGGAAATCTATAGGAAAGGAGTATCGATTTTTACTTTTACGAATGAAGCTCAATTTCTAAAACAAGCCCGTTTTTAGATGAGCCAAGCTTCCTATTCGCCCTGAAAACATAATATAAATGGAATCCCCTCATTTAGAGCAAGGTGAACTTGTTATGAATGATACTAAAGGAGGAATAGAGTAATGAGCGAAAAGTGTGAACACAGACATGATGATTGTCACCGTAGACATGGTTGTGGAGGCGGTTTTGCGCTTCTAATCGTATTGTTTATTTTATTAATCATTATCGGTGCTAGCTGCTTCGGCGGTGGCGGTGGTTGTGGTTACGGCGGTTATGGTGGATATGGCGGCGGCTATGGTGGATACTGCTGCTAATTATTAAAAACTATTGAAAATGGCTTTGTGCGTATTGCACAAGGCCATTTTATTCATATTTTTATATGCTGTGATAATTTATTAATGTACAGAGAACGGATTAAGAAGAAGAAAATAATCTCGATAATCCCGAACAAAGTAAGTATAATCACTAATTCCTTTAATAAAGAGAAAGAGAACATGCTTTGTAAAAACTGAATCGCAAATATTGTATGAACACCAGCAACGATATAAGGAATGAAAAATAAAATTCCTAATTGAATCGTTGCAGAACGAAACATTTCCGATTCTGTTAAGCCAAGTTTTGTAATTGTAATGTACTTTTGTTTTTCAGTCGTTAAATCATTATACATACGGAAGTATAAAACACTAGCTGCCCCGATAAAGAACATAAAGCCAAGAAATGTCCAAATAAAGAAAGTAGCAATTGAATTTCCTTTACTGTAGTTTAGATAATCAGTAGCTGTATGAATATTAAATGGAGTGTTAGGAGCCGATTCTATATCTTTATATGCCTTATAGAAGCTATCCGCATCATTACTAATATGTTTTAACATATTTTTTGTCGGAACAATTGCATCTTCCCAGTTTTCAACGAAGTAGTTATAAACTGTGGTCGTTTCAATATGAGGAATCACATTATTAAATGCATAATCTTGTACAACAATTATATGTGGGAATGCATAGGCTGGTTCGATCCCTTTATTAATAAATCCTTTAATATGAAATTCTTTTTTATTTGATCCGAGTGTAATTGTATTTTGTTTTGCAAATGGATTGGATACAAGGTTTAATAGTTCTGGCGAGTACCGAGAAATAATATAAACTTGTGTAGAATCAAGGGTTATTTCCGGCCTCTGTAATTGTTTCGCAAGTGTGTTATAGTCACTCATTTTCATAAGAGTAATGTCTTCTTTTAAAGCTGTATCTTGTAACACTGTGAACTTATGCTTATTGTATTGAAAATTAGCATTTGTAAGCTCCGTTTCAATTGTAGTAATGTGCTTTTGTTCAAATGAATTTTCACCTTTGGACGTATAGGTGAAGGGGAAAGGATATCGTTCTAATGTCGATGCTTTCGTATTATTATTAGCAGCAAATAGCCCAATGATAATTGTGAATGCAAGTGCTGACAACATAGAAACGATAAAGAGCACATTAATATTACTACGCGTACGGCTAGCTAAATCTGAAATCCATAACATGTTTATTTGTTTCATATAAAACTTTCTCCGCTTTTTTAAGATAAAGATAAAGAGGAGAAATGTTTGTGAAAAGAATAAATATGTCCCGACTACTACGAGCGGTAAAATAGATAATATAATAAAGGCTACCGATCCATTCCGTACATTTTTTTCTGTTACGTAGCCTTGCGGATAACCAGCAATATAATAGCACAGTCCTAAACAAATTAAGGCAAATAATGAAATGAGTATAGACGGCCTTTTTTCGTCTTTTTCATTTTTATTATTTTTAATTAATCGAGTTGTTTTACGAGTACGAATGAACATCGGTGTAAATGTAGAAACGATGAAAAATAAAATAATAAATGTTACTGTTGTAACGATAATTGCTTCTGTTGGCCAATATAAATAGAGGCCTTTAGCATTTGTTAATTTAGAAGTAACGAGTAAGAAAAGGTTAGAAAATACAAGCCCGCCTTGAATACCAGCAAAAATAGCGAGCATTCCGATAATCATATTTTCAGTAAACAAAAGACGTTTTAATTGTTTTTGAGATATACCGAGAACAGTTAAAACGCCAAATTGCTGTTTCCGGACATTTAAAAATGTTCCAATAGAATATAAGAGAAAGAAGAACGAGAACAAAACGATAACAAACTGTGCCATGCCAGCTAAGTTCATGAGAGGGTCTTGTTCATGTGATTGATTCATAATTTGTAACTGTGGGTGATATGCGTATACAGTAAATGAAAAGAAAACCATGATAGCAAACGCACTACTTACAAAGTAGGCGAAATATGCTTTCGAATTACGCGAGACATTTTTAAATGCGAATTGCCAAAATGTCATCCACGTCTTCCTCCTAATAAGGCTAAAACATCTAATATTTCTTGATAAAATTTCTCACGGTACAATCCGCGGTGTAGTTCATTGTAAAGTTCTCCATCTTTAATGAAAATAACACGGTTACAATAACTTGCTGCAAATGGATCGTGTGTAACCATTAAAATTGTTGCATCTTCTTCTTTGTTTAACTTCGTAAATAGCTCCATTACATCGATGGCTGCTTTTGAGTCCAAGTTTCCTGTCGGTTCATCAGCTAGTAAAAGAGACGGATGATGAATAACAGCACGTGCTACTGCAGTACGCTGTGCTTGTCCTCCTGATACTTCAAAGATACGCTTGTCTAAAATATGATCAATTCCAAGTTTTTTTGAAATGTTATCAAGCTTTTCATCCATTTCTTTTAATGGAACATTATCTAATGTTAAAGGTAGTACGATATTTTCACCGATTGTTAGTGTATCTAGTAGGTTAAAGTTTTGGAAAACAAATCCTAATTCTTGGCGACGGAAAATAGCTAACTTCTCTCTACGAAATGTGTGCGGTTTTTTTCCGTTAATAACGACATCACCAGAAGTAGGAGAATCAATTGTAGAAATAACGTTTAAAAACGTAGATTTACCGCTACCAGATGGCCCCATAATCGCAACGAATTCACCTTTATCTACGTGTAAATTTATATTTTTTAAAGCAGTATGAGAGACCTTCCCCTCATACACTTTTGAGACGTTTTTAATGTGTAATACTTCTTCCATAGTAATCACCTTTCTATTTTCTAAAACTTAATGTGTTGTGATAATTTTTGCATATAAAAGGAACGAATTAAAAGGAAAAATAAAATTTCAACTGTTCCAAAAATCATAAGTACGACTGTAATTTCAGCGAAGAACGAGAGATGTAATATTTCTTGTAGCATCTTTGTCGCAAACATCGTATGGATCGATGCCATAATATAAGGGACGAAGAATAAAATAGCCAGCTGAATTGTCGCTGAACGTTTCATTTCAGATTCAGTTAAGCCGATTTTCGTGATCGTTATATACTTTTCTTGCTCGTTTGTTAAATCTGTATACATGC
Organism: Bacillus sp. NPDC094064; assembly: GCF_050279585.1. Taxonomy (NCBI): domain Bacteria; kingdom Bacillati; phylum Bacillota; class Bacilli; order Caryophanales; family Bacillaceae; genus Bacillus; species Bacillus sp. NPDC094064. The sequence goes on along the minus strand of NZ_JBNNUI010000004.1, from coordinate 360,256 downwards.
GGAAGTAAAGGACACTACCAGCACCGATAAAGAAAATAACGCCAAGGAAGGTTCCGATTAAAAAGAATGAAGCGACATTTAGTTTCGTGTTATATAGAGAGTTACTCGCTTCACTTGCATGGAACGGCGGGTGCTCTGCTTGGATAGCTGCATTGTCGTTAGCGATTTTTGTTATAAATGCTGAACCGATGTTATGTGCTTTTTCCCAATCCATAACTTTGAAGCTATATACACTCATTTGTTTTGAAATAGTTGATAGGGCTTCTACATTTTCATCAGATAGTATGAGCAATTGGTATATTAAGTTATTTGGTAATGGGTTATAACTTTTATATTCTTTCACTTGTAGTTGTAAATTGTTTTGAGTAAGTGTAAGAGTATTTTTCTTTTCGTTATTTTGAAGTGTTCCAAAGACTTGATCATCTAAGTCTTTCATAAGAATATAAGATTCATCCTTATTCAACGTAAGAGTTTCCCAATTTAACGCCTTAGCAAGTACATTATAGTCACTTTGTTTAATGGCATAATAGAGCTGCGGGTTATCTTCAGCTGAAGATACTTCATATATATCCGTTTTAAATTTTGTATACGTAAAGTGCTCTTCATTAAATTTTTGCTCTAACCAGTTTAAATGTTCGTTAGCCAACGTATTTTCAGTATGTGATAAATATGTAAAAGGGAAAGGGTTTTGCCTAATTTCATCAAACTTTGTAAATTTCCCGAATCCATATAAGAATGTAATCATTGTAAAAGCGAGCGTTGATAGCATCGCGACGATAAACAACATATTAATATTTGTTCGAATGCGCGTTGCTAAATCAGAAATCCAAAGCATATTAATTCGTTTCATATAAAATTTTCTTCGCGTTTTTAATATACGAATGAGTAAAAAACTAATCTGTGAAAAGAAAAAATATGTTCCAGCTGCAACGAGTGATGGAATGACCAATATACTAGAGACGGCGTACAAAAGTCCAATTACAGTTCCAAGTGACATGAAATATAACGGATTTGCTGCTAATACGTATCCAGATATTAAACATAGCGCACCAAATAAAGAAATAAGCACGGATGCTTTTCTTTCTTTATGTTGTTTTCCTTCTTTTAAAAGTCGTACAGCTTTTCTCGTGCGGATCAGCATCGGTGTAAAAGACGATACGAGAATAAAGAGACCGAGAAAGATTACAGTTGTTAAAATAATAGCGCCTGTAGGCCAATATAAATATAGACCAGGCACATGCGTAATTTTGGCGGTAACTAATAAAAAGAACTGTGAAAAGACAAGTCCAAGTTGTATGCCAAAAAATATAGAAAGAATACCAATTAACATGTTTTCTAAAAAGACGAGTCTTTTTAATTGTTTTTGGGATATGCCAAGTACTGTTAATATCCCGAACTGTTTTTTTCGTACTTTTAAAAACGTACCAATAGAATAGAGTAAAAAGAAAAATGAAAAGAACACAATGACAACTTCTGAAATTGTCATTAATACGTTCAGAGCATAATTTACGTCTGTCATGTGCAATTTCGGATGAAATAAATAAACTGCAAATGAGAAAAAAATGGCGATGGAAAACGCACTGCTTACAAAATAGGCGAAATAAGCTCTGGCGTTCCTTGTGACGTTTTTAAATGCAAACTGCCAAAATGTCATTCACCTAAACCTCCTAATAGAGTAAAGATGAAAAGAGTATAAGAGATACTCCTTTCATCAAATTTGCTTTAAATATTTTGTCCATTCGTATATTGTGATAACTTTTGCATATAAAGCGAACGAATGAATAAGAAAAAGATGATTTCAACTATGCCAAAAATAATAAGAACGGCTGAAACTTCTTTGAATAATGATAGATCAATTACATCTTGGAGCATTTTTGTCGCAAACATTGTATGAATGGATGCCATAACGTACGGAACAAAAAATAAAATGCTAAGTTGAATGGTCGCAGAACTTCGCATTTCTGCATCGGTTACACCTATTTTAGAAATCGCCACGTATTTTTCTTGCTCGTTCGTTAAATCGGTATACATTCTGAAGTAAAGAACGCTGCCTGCTCCAATAAAGAAAATGACTCCTAGGAATGTCCCGATTAGGAAGTATGCGGCACTACCAGATGTGATTCTATATAATGAGCCTGCTGATTCAAAGTAGCGAATGAGAGACCCTTCGTGCTGAGAATTTTGTCGGTCTTTTTGTATTTTTTGTATAAAATCATCGGCAATTTTATACGTCTGTTCCCAGTTTTGTATTTTGTAATTGTACGCTGATATATGCATTGTTGTATTTGGTAAGTTGTTTATAACAGCGTCAGGTACAACCAACGTTTGATAGGAAAAACTAGATGGAATTGCATTGACAGGTTCATAGCCTTTTACTCGTAATTTCGTATTTGTACTAGAGAGTGTAATGTAATCTCTGTGGTAGCTTTGCTCAAATTCGTTGAATATGGTGATATAAGATGTCCCATTTAAAACATATGCTTCGTTATCATCTATGAATAGTTGTTTCATTCGTAAAGAATCTGCAAGTTTGTTATAGTCACTTTGCTTAATTGCGTATACGTCATTATAAATAGCTATATCTTTATCTTCCTCTAGTGGTGCTTCATATATATCAACTTTTATTTTCTTATAAGAGAAATGTTCTTTTTGTAATTGTTGCTCAAGCCAATTTAAATGCTCTGTAACAAAAGGATTCGCATCATAAGAAAAATAAGAAATTGGGAAGGGGGAGTTTCTCGTAACTTCTAATTTCGTAAATTTCCCGAGCCCATATAAAAACGTAATCATTGTAAAAGCGACAGTAGAGAGCATCGCCACAATAAAAAGCATATTAATATTCGTTCGAATACGGCTTGCTAAATCAGAAATCCAAAGCATATTAATTCGTTTCATATAAAACGTTCTTCTTTTCTTTAAAATATAAATAAGTAAAAAACTAATTTGAGAAAAGAAGAAATACGTCCCAATTGTAACAAGCGTTGGAATCACGAAAATACTTGAAACCATATATATAACGCCTACTTGTGGATTTATTGAAACGAAATATTTAGGGTTCGCTGCTAAAAGATAACCACCTAATAAGCAGATAGCACCAAATAGAGAGACGAATATGGATGGTTTTCTTTCTTTTTGTTTTCCACCATTAACTTTTAAAAGATGTACCGTTTTTTTCGTACGAATTAGCATTGGTGTCAATGAAGATACAGCGATAAAGAGACTAAGAAATACAATCGTTGTTAAAATAAAAGCATTCGTAGGCCAATATAAATATAGTCCTGGTAGATGTGTAATTTTCGCTGTTACTAATAAGAAAAATTGCGAAAAGATAAGACCGAACTGCATACCGAAAAAGATAGATAAAATCCCAATTAACATATTTTCAGTGAAAATGAGTCGATGTAATTGCTTTTTTGATATACCTAAAACGGTTAACACACCAAATTGTTTTTTACGAACTTTTAAAAACGATCCGATTGAATAAAGTAGAAAGAAGAACGAGAACAAGACAATGACAACTTCTGAAAACATCATTAATCCTGAAATTTCAGAGATCATACTGAAATTTTGTAATTTCGGATGAAACAAATAAACAGCGAATGAAAAGAAAACAGCAATTGAAAACGAGCTACTTACGAAATAAGCGAAGTAAGCTCTTGCATTACGTGTTACATTTTTAAATGCAAATTGCCAAAAATTCATATGCTATACCTCCAAGTCGAAAGGATAGCCCTATTTGTATTACAAAAAATGTATGAGAGTAAATTCTCATACATTTCAGGAGTAACTAAGTTCATTCCTCAGTCACCTTCTCTAACGGATTGTTTGCGGCGTTATGGAAGATGATTTTAATCGTCGTTCCTTTACCAACTTCAGAATCTAGTTTGACAGAGTGCCCTAAATAATCACAAATTTTACTTACAATATAAAGGCCCATACCAGTAGATTCTCCGAAGGTACGACCATTTTTCCCTGTGTAAAATGGTTCAAATACTCTTCGAATATCTTCTTGCGGAATACCTACGCCTTCATCACGAACTTCTAAAATAATATCTTTTCCGTTTCGATAAGCTGATAAGAATACCTTCTTCCCGCGCTCACCAGAGTAACGAACAGCATTGGTCATTAACTGATAGATAATGAATTTTAACCATTTCGCATCAGACGCAACTTTTAAATCAGAATGAACTTCTAAAACGGGGAAGACGCCATTACGAATGAATAGTTCTTTTAGACCGTTAATATTTTTTGTTACCGTATCTTTTAATGAAATCGTCTCGACATGGAAATCTTCATGGAAGTTATTTAACCGAGCCATGTATAAAGCCATATCAAGCCCTTGGTTTAGGCGCTCTAATTCCTTCTTGAACTTTGGAATTAAATGTTCATCTTCCATTTCGAGCACCATAAGCTGCATGACAGAAACAGGTGTCTTCATTTGATGCACCCAGTGGTTAATGAATAATTGATGTTCTTGTTGTTTTACTTCATATGATTGTAGTTCTTTTTGGAAGAGACGGTACTGCGTACGTACGAGTTCATTGACACCGTGAGGCATTGGAGCGGTTGCTCTTTCAATAAATGCGTCTTCCATTTTTTCTGGTTGCTCACTTAATCTATGATACATTCTACGATTGCGAACGTAACGATAAGCGAGAAAACAAATGAATAAGTATAAGCTTAAAACTACGAAGTAAAATTTATTATTTTGAAATCCATCTACTGCATCATAGAGAACGAAAATGATACCGAAGTTTAATACGTACAGTAGAAAAAATGCAAAATGATCACGTAAAAATAGCTTCATGCTTATTCACTCCAAGTTGCGTTAAAACGATATCCAAGTCCACGTACTGTTTCAATAGAGTTCTCAATACCAAGCTCATTAAACTTCTTACGAAGACGCGTAATATTTACGTTTAATGTATTTTCTTCCACGAAGCTTTCATCGTCCCAAAGCGCAGCTAATAAATCTTCACGGCTTGCTGTACGCGGGAATTTAGATAATAACATTTCAGCTAAAATTGCCTCTTTCTTCGTTAAAAGAACTTGTTCAGATCCGAAGTGAATTTCAGGGCGTTCTGGGAAGAGTTTTAAGCCTTCTACTTCAACGATACGCTCAGAAATGTTTGGTGCATAATCACCGTAAATACGGCGTAATTGTCCTTTAATTTTCGCCATTACAACGTCATAGTGGAACGGTTTTGTAATGTAATCATCAGCACCGCTTTCAATCGCCATAATTTGTTCCATCTCACCAGCACGCGCGGAAATGAAAATAATTGGACAAGTAGATTCATGACGAATTTGACGGCACCAGTAGAAACCATCGAATTTCGGTAAGTTTACATCCAGTAAAACAAGATGTGGTTTCACAGCGTTAAACGATTCCATAATATCATCGAAATTCTCCGCTACAACAGCTTCATAACCGTACTTTTGAATGTGAGATTGCAGTAATGATGAAATATTTGGATCGTCTTCAACGATTAAAATTTTGTACATATGTATATTCCTCCTAAAAAAACAATTGTAGCTATAGTGTATCATGTGTTTCAAGTCTTTTCATTATGTTGAAATATAAGCTAGTAAACAGTATAGGTCAAAAGTGTGAAAAGTAAAAAGGGCGCTGGATGTGATTGACAGATGTTAGTAATCGGTTTAATATTTAGATAAATATCTAAATGTCTAATTAGTGAAAGGAAGAAAGACATTGAATCAAGCATTCAAAGCATTAGCAGATCCAACAAGGCGAAAAATTTTAGACTTATTAAAAGAAGGTGATTTAACCGCTGGTGAAATCGCTGAACATTTCAATATGACAAAACCAAGTATTTCACACCATTTAAACGCACTTAAAAATGCTGAACTTATTCAAGATGAGAAGAAAGGGCAATTTGTTTTGTATTCTTTAAACACGACTGTTTTTCAGGATGTATTGAATTGGGTGTTTACGTTTACGAATAAGGGGGAAGAGGGGAAATGAAAAAACATCTTTTTGCAATTATATTAATTCTTATAACTTGTATCGCATGGGCGTTTGCTTGGCCACATTTGCCGGATACAATCGCGACACATTGGAGTGGTGGTAAGGTAGATGGTTATTCATCTAAACTTTACGGAATGATTTCTATGGTTGGAATTATGATTGTTTTATATATTTTTCTAAACGTGTTACCAAAGATTGATCCAAGGAAAGCAAATTACGAGAAATTTTCTAAAGCTTTTATGATGATGAATAACGGGATACTGCTACTACTATTTGTAGGGAATATAGATATTATTACAAGTGGACTCGGATATAACTTATTCATTAATCGTGTACCGGAATTATTAGTGGGTGTTTTGTTTATAGTAATAGGAAATTATTTACCACAATGCAAGCCTAACTTTTTCGTCGGGATGCGTAATCCTTGGACATTAAGTAATGAAGAAGTATGGAGAAAGACACATCGATTTAGCGGGAAAGTATTTGTGGCTTTGGGACTTATTATGATTATAAGTGTTTTCGCTCCGGCTGATTGGAGATCTTATATGATGCTTGGGATTATAGTAGTTGCTGTCATTATAACGAATTTATATTCTTACGTTTTATATAAAAAAGAAGTACAACTGTGAGCTATATTCGTCAAATTTTATAGTTATAGTTTCTAGGCTTTAAGAGATTTAAATACTCAGTGGAGATAACAAAGGCCACTGAGTAAATTTTTTATCAAGAGGTCTGAAAATTCAGTCAAAAAACAGATGGTTTGGAGGAAATCACATGTTAGAAATTGTGAATTTTAGCAAGACATACAAAGGTGGTAAGAAAGCAGTAGATCATTTAAATATTACTGTGCAAGCAGGAGATATCTTTGGATTTATCGGACATAACGGCGCGGGGAAAAGTACAACAATTAAGTCATTAGTAGGAGTTATCGAGTTTGAAGAGGGTGAAATTTTTGTTGATGGCCATTCAGTAAAAAAGGATCCAATTGCATGTAAGAGAGTAATGGCGTATATTCCTGATAATCCAGATTTGTATGAGCAATTAACAGGAATTCAATATTTGAACTTTGTTGCGGATGTATTTAAAGTGTCTGCGAAGGATCGGGAAGAACAGATACAGAAATATGGGGATGCCTTTGAGATTACACCTTATTTAGGAGACTTAATATCTTCTTATTCACACGGTATGAAACAAAAAGTAGCGATTATATCGGCGGTTTTGCATAAACCGAAATTATTAGTTTTAGATGAACCTTTCGTTGGTCTTGATCCAAAGGCAGCCGTAGTATTGAAAGGTATTATGAAAGAGCTTTGTGAAAAAGGAAGTGCGATTTTCTTTTCTACGCACGTTTTAGATGTAGCTGAGAAGTTATGTAATAAAATAGCGATGATTAATAGAGGGAAATTAGCACTTTCAGGGGAAGTGAATTCTTTAATAAAGGAAGGCTCATTAGAAGAGCTCTTTATGAAGGAGCTTGCTAATGAATACTAATAGTTTAGGTCTTTTGAAAATCCGGTTGATAACGCAGCTCGGTTTAAACACTTTTAAATACGAAAAAGATAAGAAAAAGAGGCAGAATAAAATTTTACTGACAGCATCTATTGCCTTAGCTGGTGTCCTGTTCATGTTATATTGCGGAGCCTCGGCATATGGATTGGTGAAACTAGGAATGAGTGAAATTATTCCAGTCTATGCACTAGTTATTAGCAGTGTATTAACGTTGTTTTTCACTATATTTAAGGCAAATGGAGAAATTTTTGCTTTTAAGGATTACGATTTTTTAATGTCATTACCGATTCGTGTAAGTACGGTTATCGCAAGTAGATTTTTGTATTTATACTTGCTGAATACACTCTTCTCAATCATAATCATGCTACCAATGGGAGTTGTGTATGGCATCTATGAGAATCCATCATTTTCTTTTTACTTTATGTGGTTCATCAGTATGTTTATAGCATCTTTAATTCCAACCACAATAGCAGCGATTTTTGGAGCTGTGATTACGGCAATCGCTTCTAAATTTAAAAATACGAATAAAATAACTACGATTTTAAGTTTTATAGTAATTATTACATTCGGCTTCTTTATGCTAAAAAACGGAAATGCTCAATATAGCCTTACTGATATGAACGGAATTGGTGCGATTGTTTCGGAGCAATTAACGAAAGTGTATCCATTAGCTAACATGTTTCAAAAAGCAATTGTTCATGCTGATATTGTAGCTTTCATCCTATTCGTTGGGATATCAGTTATTTGGTATTATCTTTTTATAAAAATACTTTCGTTTAAATATAAGCAAATAAACACAGGAATTTCCACTTATCATATGCTTTCAAATTATAAGATTAATAGTATGAGAAAAGAAAGTGTATTGGTCGCATTGTATAAAAAAGAACTGAAGCGTTTCTTCTCTTCTACAGTGTATGTCATAAATAGTGGAATGGGAGTCGTGATGGCGATAGCTTTCTCGCTGGCTATAGTTGTAGTAGGGCCAAGTCAATTAATAGCGTATCCTGGAATTGAGTCGATTTTGCAAAAGATTGCGCCATTTACTATTGCAGCAGCGATTTCGATGACATGTACAACATGTGTGTCATTGTCTTTAGAAGGAAAAAATGTATGGATTATTAAGTCATTGCCTATAGCGCCAAAGATGATTTATGACAGTAAAATTCTTATGAATCTTTCATTAAGTATACCTGCATCACTTATTAGTGCTGTATTACTAATAATAGGGTTAAAATTAGATGTTTGGAGTTCTTTTTTAATCATAATAACACCGATAACATATTCAGTATTTTCGGCAGTATGGGGGATTTTTATTAATAATCGATTTGGTTATTATGATTGGGTATCAGAAACGCAAGTAGTAAAACAAAGTGTAGGATCATTTGTTGGTATGTTTGGTGGCTTAATTGTGGCTGTTATACCTGCCTTATTAATCGGTACGGCTGCTATCTCGAACTACAGAGTATTTACTTTTTTAGTTGTTATAGTGCTTGCGATTATTACTATTTTCTTGTATAAGAACGAGTCGAGAAGAAGTATAAAATAAGAAGCTGCTTTTCCTTTAAAGAGGAAGAGCAGCTTCTTTATTTTGAAACAGTTTAGCCCTGTATATTACTTTTTCAAAACAGGTACCCATATCTCGCTTTTGAAATTCGGCGAGGATACGTCTTTACTTTCATTCCACAATATTTCCGGTCCTTCTGCTAGTTCATAATTCGAAGAAGGGAACCATTCGGAATAAATACGCCCCCATACATTTTGCAGTGCATCAGGAAATGGACCGACCGCTTCAAATATAGCCCACGTTGAAGCTGCAACTTCCAGTTGTGCGAATTGCTCTGGACAATCCTTTGTTGTGGCTACTCCAATGTAGTGATCAAGTTCGCCTTTTTCCTCCATTCTTCCTTCAGAGAAATTAGTAGAGGCACTAATGATTCCGTTTGGTTCCACATTTGAAAGTGACTTTAATGTTTGAATAGCCCCCGGATCTAAACTTTTCCACATCGAAGCAATTTCTTCATTTACACCGTTAAATACAATCGGTACTCGTTTTGTAATGCCTATAATTCGAAATGGTTCTTTTTCTTCAATTCGATAATTCATTTCATGTCCTCCTTGAATCGATAATTGGAAGGTCATTGGGGAATATGCTTTCAAAGAATGACTACTATTTCGGGCCTCTGAAGGTGTTATGCCGTGTAAGTTTTGAAAGGCACGAGAGAATGAATCTGGTGAGTTGTAGCCATATTTAATAGCGACATCAATGACCTTTACATTGCTGTTTTTTAGTTCAAAGGCAGCGAGAGTAAGACGTCTACAGCGAATATAATCAGATAGTGATATGCCAGCTAGAAATGAAAACATCCTTTTAAAGTGATATTCAGAGCAGAGAGCTAGCCTCGCAACTTCTTTAAAATCAATTTCATCTGTCAGGTTGTCTTCAATATATTGCATTGCTGCATTCATATTTTTAAGTGAATCCATACTATGACCTCCTCTGTACATAGAATAGCAGGAACGAAATAGCCCCATCCGACATTTCGTGCACAACTTTGTAGGTAGTTTTTTCACCTTACAAAAATGTAATGTTCCTGTAAGGAGAATGAATGGATGGTATGTTATCCCAATGTTATAGTAACAAAGTACTTTCATTCATGAGGTTAAATTTTGATGTCTTTACTTATGCGCCTTACATAACTGTCATGTTTGTGTAAGAAACATCGATAGTGGCAAGGGTAGAGAGTGTATATAGTTGAAAATAGAGAATAGAAGAAATGAGGGATGTCGAGATGAAAACAGTGTTAGAAGCAAAAAATATTAAAAAAGTATATGACACAGGTGGAAATAAATTTGAAGCGTTAAAAGGTATTAACTTACAAGTAAAAGAAGGAGAGTTCGTTGGAATTATGGGACCTTCTGGTTCTGGTAAGACGACTCTTTTAAATGTTCTTTCTACAATTGATAATGCGACGGACGGTGAAATTTTAATTGATGGAAAAGATATCGTGAAGATGAATGATGATAAGTTAGCGTTGTTCCGCCGCGATCATTTAGGTTTCATTTTCCAAGATTATAACTTATTAGATACGTTAACGGTGAAAGAGAATATTGCTTTACCACTTGCGTTATCGAAAGTAAAGGCAAATGAGATTGATCGCCGCGTTCTTGAAATCTCAAAGAAATTTGGCATTGATCATATTTTAAGTCAGTTCCCATATCAAGTATCTGGTGGACAGAAGCAAAGATGCGCGGCATCGCGTGCGATTGTTACAAATCCAAGTATGATTTTCGGGGACGAGCCGACTGGAGCGCTTGATTCTAAATCTGCAACAGATTTACTTGAAAGTATGAAGTCGTTAAATGAATATGATAACTCAACAATTTTAATGGTAACGCACGATGCATTTGCAGCAAGTTATTGTAAACGAGTTATTTTCATTAAAGATGGTGAGTTATATAAAGAATTGCACCGCGGCGAATTAACACGTAAACAGTTCTTCCAACAAGTCGTTGACGTAATGTCTTCTATTTCTGGAGGTATGGCTGATGACCTTATCTAGCATTGCCCTCCGCAACATACAGCGGAATTTTAAAGACTACTTTGTATATTTTGCATCTATGATTTTTAGTATTGTAATTTATTTTACATTTAAAGCACTGCAGTACAATTCCCAAATGGAAAAAGCAGCGGAAGCTTCTAAAAAAATTAGTGGCGCATTCCAAGTTTCAAGTGTCATGCTTATCATTTTCGTAGCAGTGTTTATTATATATTCAAACGGATTCTTTACACGTAAACGTAAAAAAGAAGTTGGATTATATTCTTTACTAGGTATTCGTAAAAGACAAATTGGTAAAATGCTTTTTTATGAAAATATGTTAATGGGGTTAATGTCTTTAATTATCGGGATTGCGATTGGAAGCGTCCTTTCAAAATTATTCCTTGAGTTATTAGTAAGCATGATGGGACTAAACTTAAATGTTCATTTTGAAGTACCGATGGGTGCAATTATTGATACAGCAATTATTTTCTTTGTGATTATTTTATATACATCACTTCAAGGATATCGTTTAATTTATCGCTTTAAGTTAATTGAACTTTTCCGTGCAGAACGCGAAGGGGAAGCAATGCCAAAGGGATCAGTCGTTATGGCATTAATTTCATTGTTCTTAATCGGTTCAGGTTATTTCTTAGCGTTAATGTATGTGAAGGCACTTAAGTATGCAGACTTTATGGCAGTCGCACTTTACATTTTGCTGGCGACAGTATTAGGTACGTACTTACTATTTATGTTCTTTACAGTATTCGTATTAAAGCGTGCACGAAATAATAAATCGTCGTTTTATAACGGTATGAATATGGTAACAACGTCACAGTTACTATATCGTATTAAAGGAAATGCAAAGTCACTTGCGACAATTTCTATTTTAAGCGCGGTAACATTAACAGCGGTTGGTACGTCAGTTACGATGTATTACAACACATTTACGCAATCAAAAGCATTCACGCCGTACAGTTATTCTTATGAGAAAAAAGATGCAGCACTTGATAAGAAAGTAAATGCGATTTTTGCAGAAGAGAAGAAAGATCACCCGATCAAAGATCAATTTGAAATTGAGACAGTTCCTGTAAAAGGGAAGTTTGAAGGAGATAAAGTTGATTTCATTCTTAATATGAACTATACGATTTCAGAGAAATATCAGTTTATGTCTCAGTCGGAATTTAACAAACTCGCTAAAAAAATCGATGCGGAAACAGTGAATGTAGCTACTGGTGAAGCATTTATATATGATAGTTCGTATATTGAAGGGCATGAGTTTAGTCCTCACTATAAAGGAAATAAAGTGGTATTCCAAATTGGAGACGAAACGAAGCAATTAAAAATTCAAGGTGCAAATGACGTTGCGATTACAAACTTAGGAGAATTAGTTGTTGTCGTTTCAGATGAAATGTATGAACAAGCGAAGCAAACATTTGGAACACGCGTTGTAAAAAATATTGATGTAAAAGATGAAAAAGATAGTAAAGTGTTAACAGAAAAATTAACAAAAGTGATGCCAGCTGGTGAATCAGAAATGGTACCATCGTTTAGAGATTTCTATACTGGTTTCCATATGGGGCTTGAAGGAACAGGATTAATGATGTTTATTGGAATGTTCTTAGGTCTTGTATTCTTATTAGCAACAGGTTCTATCATTTACTTCAAGCAATTAACGGAAGCAAATGCTGACCGTGAGCGTTACGTTGTACTTCGTAAAGTCGGAGTAACGAAACAAGAAATGAAAAAGGCTATCGCAAAACAAGTAAGCTTTATCTTTGCAATCCCGTTAGTAGTCGGAATTCTGCATAGCTTATTTGCACTAAAGGGTTTAGCAAACTTATTACCATTTGAAATTATGATCCCGCTCCTAATTAGTATCGGGGTATACAGTATTATTTATATTGGATATTACTTCATAACAGTTCGTTCGTATCATAAGATTGTGAGTGCGAAGTAATAGGGGATAACCGTAAGAAGCTAAAGAGCCATTTACCTAATTTTTTATGAGGTAAATGGCTTTTTGTTTTTGTATATAAGTGCGACAGACATACTTAACGCGCATCAATTATGTCTATAAGACTAAAAGCATGTTTATGACCAAAGATATCTATGCATATTACAGTACGTTTTAAAGGATGTATTTCCAATACGGTCATGTACATTGTAGGAAAATAACCATTTTTATAATACGTGATCAATACTTCTACTTCTGAAATGAAGGAGCGCAATAAAGTGTCTTCAATTCTTTCTCTATCATCGTATGGTGATACTTCTCGTATGTCTTTCATGTCAGTATATTTTTTAGACATAATATTTACTTATTCTTACTTTTTATAAAAAGATTGCATATATTTACGGATTCATTTACTTAGGTGTTGTATAACAATAGACGTATTGATGGTGGCTTCCATAAAAGTTTTCTTTTATATCTATTATACCAAATAAACAAATGCAAAAGAGGTATTTATATCCAAAACTACTCCCTAATTATTAGTTGAAATAATCGAGTTGTTATTTCATGGTAAAGTATAGAAAAAGGGGGCGGGAGGTATGCTACTTATTGTTAGCCTTATATTAATTGGGATTATGTGTAGTATGAGAATAGTGTCCTTACATATGATAGAACGACAAATAATAGTGGAGCGATATGTATATTGCTCAAAATGTGATGCGAAAATTAGAAGAGGAAACTCTGCTCCTTTTTGTTCGAAGGGTAATTTAATATTTTAAAGAAGATAAAAAGGCCACAACGAACATATTTCAGTTCGTTGTGGCCTTTTTTGAATGAAGAATAATAACAAATTTCTATGTTCCACTGATAATTTCTACAGTTATCTCTATTGAAATTCCAGCGTCACCTGAACAAGTATGGCAATTAATTGGAGGTTTTGATGCACTTCCAGATTGGTTACCATATATCCCTAGCAGTAAAGTAACTGAAGGCGGACGTTTACGTCATTTGGCCAATCCTGATGGTGATGCGATCTTAGAGCGTTTAGAAGCATTTAATGAGAAAGAGCGCTACTACACATATTCAATTATGCAAGCGCCATTCCCTGTGACGAATTATTTATCTACAATCCGTGTTAAAGAAGGTAAAGATGCTAACACATCATTATTATTTATGTTCTAAAATATGTTCAACCTCATGCACACTTAATTTACTTGCCTTAGCAATCGTTTCAATTGGCATACCAAGATCATACATGCTTTTAATCATTTGCATTCTTCCCTGTTGAACGCCTTCTTTTCGACCTTTTTCCATGCCTTTTTCCATGCCCTTTTCCATGCCTCTTTCCATGCCTCTTTTCATTCCTTCTTTTTCTGCGTGGGCGAATTTTGCAGCCTCATCCATTAAAACCTTTTCTCTTGCGTCATAGGCTTGTCGGAAAGAGGAATCTTGACTCATACGTTCCCACTTGTTTATTGCTTTTTGTAAAATAGGATCTCGATTCATAGCAATGTCCTCCAATGTTTTAGTTAAGTGCTCATCCTCATTTGCTGAAAGTAATAAAAGCCAACGAGCAAATGGATCCTTCCACGGATTGACTTTTTCTTCATGCCATTGTTCTGTTAACTTTGGAATTTCTACAATGTGTATTTCTATGTCGTCACTCAGGAGTTTTTGTTGTTGTGTATTCCATAATGTGCCCGCTGTATGAAATTCTTTGTGATCTGAAAACATTATGAAGTTCAATAAATTAATGGTGATGGTTTTATGAAGCGAACTGTAGGGCATCCCTTTTTGTAATTGAGATGTGTATAATTTTCCCCAATAATATAAACTGCGTTTCATCATATCGTGATTATTATTAAGTTGTATTTCTACATTTACTTTTGTTCCCGTGTTTAACGTAGCTGAAATGTCTAGAATTGATAACTTATCCTCTTCATATTCCCGGTGTAAATGTGGATCTTCTAGTTGTAGAGAAGCGATAGGCGATTCTAAAGACTCTTGTAACATAGCGTTTAAAAATGTAATTAGGATATCTTCACTACCATTCGTACCAAACAATTGTTTAAATGCAAAATCAATGCGTAAATTAACTAACTGTTGGTTGAACAAAGTTTGTCCTCTCCCTTATATCAAGGTGCTTCTTTCCTTCATTTTACCTAAAAATAACTAGGGCATGCAAATAGACCATTCTGCTATTTTTAAGTAGTATTATTAGAATTTCACAGGCAAGTGTGGCTATGTTATACTCTAGTGAATTTGAAAAGTTTATATAGAGGTGAAGATGATACAGATGCAAAAAGATATTTTGAAACTATTAGATAAAAAGCAAAGTAACTATGAATTTCCTGCCTTTGATAATGAAGATATGGATATTTCGCAAGTGAAATTCTCTCTTTTCTTTAAAGATAATAAAGATTGGTTAATGGTGTTTCAGGTTGTCGGTGTAGGATCATTAGGCATATGTAATGATATTCAAATATATGGTGATGGGGTGGATCATTTAATTGGTGATGATGGCATTTTGCAATTAAATGATGGTGATGATGAATTATTTGATGATGAAGGTGAATTTATACCGGATATTCATAAAGGCATTGTGAAAATTCGGGATCATCATTTTGAATATGAATTTACAGAAGAAGATTATGTGAATCATGGAATAGAAGTACAAACGACAGAGTCTTATCCAACATATTTCATGCGTATGCTTGCTACTTATGAAGAAGCTCGAAAATTAGTATGGTGGGATAAAGAAGAAATTTTAGAAGAGTGCGGTTTAGAAGGTGATTGGGAAGTAGCGTATGAAACGGAAGAGTGGAAACACGTTGAAGAAGAGAAAGTAAGTGAAAATGAATTTTTCCAATCAGTAGCTGCTGCAATAGAGAAGAAAGATCCAAGTGTTATTGTGAATAAGGATTGTAATACGCATTGGAAAAATTGGGTGGAGTTTGATTATGAAAACTCATATTAAAAATGAAAGCGTAGATTAAAATACCTTTCTAATAAAAAAGACGAGCTAACATGTTAAAACTTTAGCTCGTCTTTTTGTATTACACAACCGCAGGATTATAAACCATCGTAAAGTGTCCTTGTAATAATTCAATATGACAAGGCGTATGCAGCGAACTTTCTCCATCTGTATCTACTTCTTTTTCTTCTTCTGTTTCAATATGAATGGATTTCGCTTTTACGTGGAAGATGTCATTTTCATTTGAGTCTTCAAATAGTTTCTTTCCGATATAATCTTTAAATGCTTGAATGCCTGTTGATTTGACTACGAAAATATCAAGTGTTCCGTCGTCACATTTTACGTTCGGAATAAAGGATGGGATACCGCCAAGATATTCACCGTTTCCAACCATAACAAGGACAGCTTCGTCTTCATATACTTGTTCGTCGTAAGTGATTTTTACTGGGAATGTTTCAGCATTTTTGACAGTTCGAATGGTGCTTAAGTAGTAACCGATTTTACCAAGCTTTGCTTTTTCTTCTGCATCAATATTGTTTGATACTTCAGATACGAGTCCAATGCCCCAGAAGTTTAAGAAATGTTGGCCGTTTGCTTTTGCGACATCAACTGGTTTTACATGCCCTTTTGTAATGAGTTTTGCTGCTTCTGCAATATTTTGCGGAACGCCGAGTGTGCGAGAGAAGTCGTTGCAAGTTCCGCCTGGAATGATTGCCAGTGTAGGTCTAGCTTCAAGCGGTGCTAAGCCGTTTGTGCATTCAAATACAGTTCCGTCACCACCAAAGACGATAATTAAATCTACTTTACTAGCAAACTCTTGGCAATATTTTGTTGCATCACCTTGCTTTTTCGTATGAAGGATATGTAGGTTAGGAAAAGCTGCGGCAAGAGGTGGTACGATTTTCGCTAAATTTGTATGTAAGTCACCTTGCCCGGCTTTCGGATTTACGATGAGGAGTACTTTTTCAAATTTTGTCTTTGTCATTTTTCATCTCTCCCTGTAGTTTGTAATAGAAAGAAAGGAGCTGTTCCGGTGTATTTCAGAACAGCCCCTTCCTATTAATAGGGTGCTAAGATTGTCAATTATTGTCGGTAAGTCGATATATTTAAAAAATCGCCGATATAATTTAAGTTACGGTCGATATATGTAAAGAATCGCCGATATAAATTTCATGTACTATCAATTTTTTAAAAGCTAAACAATTACTCTGTTACAACTGAAGCGATAAACGGTAAGTTACGATATTTTTCTGCACAGTCGATACCGTATCCAACGATGAACTCATCTGGAATTTGGAAGCCAACGTATTCAGCTGTTAAATCAACTTTACGACGTTCTGGCTTATCAAGTAACGTACAGAATTTGAGTGCCTTTGGTTTATGCATAAAGAAGTGATCTTTTAAGAAGTGAAGCGTTAAACCAGAATCGATAATATCTTCTACGACAATTACGTTTTTCCCAGTAATGTTTACGTCGATATCTTTTAGTAGTTTCACTTTTCCTGTTGTTTCTGTTTGATTTCCGTAGCTAGATGCAGAGATGAAATCAATTGTTACATCATTTTTAATGTGACGAATTAAATCAGCAGCAAATACGAATGAACCTTTTAATACTGCGATGACTACGATTTCTTCTCCTTCAAAGTCACGCTCGATTTGAAGTGCTAGTTCTTTTACTTTTGTTTGTAATTGTTCTTCAGAAATTAAAGTGTCTTTTATTTCAATATTCATTGGAATCCTCCTACAGTGTAAAACTTGTGAACATTTCGACTGTAAAGGATAGAATAGAAAAAGTCAAAGAGGATAGTAATTTTTCACGAAAACAACGACAAAATCATCTGATGATATGATATACTAATCACAGAAGGAAAACGTTTCCAAAAAGGGTGATTATGATGAAGAAGAAGCAGTACACAAGTGTAACATTTATAAAGGCATTACTTTTAACAATTGTTCTTGGTCTGTTGGCTTATATAATTGATGTACCTGCAATTCGCATTTCACTCATTGGAATGACGCTAGTATTAGGTGCAATTTCCCATGGCATGATGTCGCAGCTGCAAGAAGCTGGACTTGATAATATGAAAAATCATATAGATAAAGAGTGAGAAACCTTCATGTATATATAATGAAGGTTTTTTCTTTTCTTACAAAAATGTAAGGTAGTTGTAAGGCAAATCGATAGTTGCATAGTAGTGTTTTGGATAAACTATGGGTGTAAGGTAAAAGGCAAGCATATTTTAGGTAAATGAAGTTTTAGGCACTCTATATGTGAAGAAGGAGTAGGAGGGCATGGAGAAACGTTGGACAACCTTTTCTTTTTTAGCGACTAGTAACACCGTAATGCTAGCTGGAGAAATGGATTTTTTGCACTTGTTTGATCAAGAAGAAGATCATTCTTCTCCCAAATTTACAATGAAATGGCGTAAATGGAGCGAAAGTTGTAGATTGGAAGAAGAGGCCCCTAACGAAGAGCAAAGAATTATTTTAACAAATCCTATTAAAGCGTGGGTTGTTCAACGTCGCAAGTGTAACGTCAAAAATCACTTCAAGAAAACTGAGCCGAGACAATTAGTTATCGCTCCGGCCCATTCTACTTCTGAATCACGCGAAAGTAACATGTAAATATTGAGACACACACCCGAAAAAACATCGTATAGATTACGATGTTTTTTCTTTTTTTACAATGAAATCTTTAAATGAACTATATTTCATCTGCATCTTATATTTATATCTCTTGTTTATTCTAGTGATACATCCGATGTGAAGTGATGTAAAACGTATAAGAGGAGAAGGATAAAATGAAAAAGAAACTATTACCAATCTGTGCAATGGCACTTTTAACAGTAGGATATTCATCAGTAGCAAGCGCAGATACTGGCACAGTAACAAAGGAAGAAGCGACGCAACTGCAGCAAGATAAAGCTAAAAAAGAAGCCGCGATTAAGGAACAGCAAAAAAATGATGTAGCGAAAAAGCAAGCCGCCCAAGTACAAGAAAAAAGTGATATGGCAAAAAAAGAAGAAGCGATAAAAGCCGAACAAAAAAATGCTACCGCTAAAAAAGAAGTAGCAAAGCCAGTTGTACAAGGTGAAAAATTACCAAACACAGCATCAAATAATGTCGCAATGATGGGTTTAAGTGGCTCTCTTATAGCGATAGGTACATTATTTGGTTGGAATCGTCGTAATAAAGTTAAGGCGTAATTAAAATATTGTCCTATAAAGAATGGGATAATTTCATATATTAAAAATGGTAGGTTATTCCTACCATTTTTTGCATGGAGGGATGAAACATGAAGTTACGCAATTATATCGGTATCATATTGATGGCTATAGGGCTATTCATGGGATCGTATTACACTTTGGAATGGTATAGAGGAAAAAGCTCTGCTCAACAATTAACGACAGAAGAAATAAAGAACCTTGAAAATATACAACATAATCAACTTTCTCATGAAGCGCCTGTAACTTCCCAAGTGCCTTCTTCTCAAACAGAACATAAAGAAGGAGAAAAGGTAGCGATGTTAAATATACCGAAAATAAAGAAGAGGTTTTCTATATATTGGGAAGCGAATGATGTGACTTTGAAAAAAGGAGTTGGTATGTTCGTTAGTGATTTAACGACAACGCCATCTGGAGGAGGACATACTGTACTTAGTGGGCATCGAGATACTGTATTTACAGATTTAGGAGAGTTAAAAGAAAAGGATACCCTTATGTTAGAGTATGATAATAAAAATTACACATATGAAATTCAGAAAATATGGATTACCCGTGCGGATGATCGTACTGTTATTATAAAAAAAGAAGAACCAATATTAACACTGACAACTTGCTATCCATTTGATTATATAGGTGATGCACCAGATAGATATATTATCGAGGCGAAGCTAACTGCTAGTTATTCAAAATAAAATTGTAGTTTCTGAAAGCGGGAGGGGGATACATAAGTTATGTCAAAAAACATTTTAATTGTGGAAGATGAAGATATATTGCGTGAAATATTAAAAGACTATTTTTTAAGTGAGCAATATGTAGTGTTTGAAGCAAGAGATGGGAAAGAAGCTTTAGTTGTATTTGAGGAAGAAGAGGTTGATTTAGTTATTCTAGATATAATGTTGCCGGAACTTGATGGGTGGTCCGTTTGCCGAAGAATCCGTAAGACATCCGAGGTTCCTATTATTATGCTGACGGCACGTGTAGATGAAGATGATACATTACTTGGATTTGAACTTGGAGCAGATGATTATGTGACGAAGCCGTATAGCCCGCCAATTTTATTAGCAAGAGCGAAAAGGCTATTAGAAAGCAGAAAAGTGACAAAGCAACTTTTAGAGAATGAAGATGATACATTATCAATCCATGGTATTCACGTCCATTTCCCGTCGCGTACGGTTACTGTAGATAGAGCAGACATTAATTTAACACATACTGAATTTGAAATATTAGCGTATTTTATGAAAAATCAAGGGATTGTTTTAACGAGAGAGCAACTCATTTCAAGAATTTGGGGATATGAATTCGCTGGCGATGATCGAACGGTTAATAGCCATATTCGTAATTTGCGAAATAAATTAGGAGAGAAAGCAAAGTACATTACAACTGTAGTACGAACGGGATATAAATTTGAGGGGAATGTATGAGAAAAGGGATTGTACTAAAATTATTTACTCTTACGACAGCATTATGCATGCTAATTTTAGTGACAATATTTATTGGACAAACGATATTTTTTAAACAATATTATGCGAATCGAAAAGTAGAAGATATTAAAGTGAATTTAAATTCCTTTGAGAAAAATTATTTGAATGACGCAGGAAATAAAGAAGAAGTTCAGAAACTGGAGCAAGACTTTTTAAGAGAAAATAATACGTGGATTACGACATTAGATCAGAATGGGAATTTAAAGCATGCAGATGATTTTTATTTTGAGGTAACGATAGATCGTAGGCAACAAAAGAGCTTTGGACAACAAATATTCAAAATGCCCTTATATAATCTCGTCAATATAGAGGAGATTGATAATAAATCATCAGAGCAGTTTTTAGGCCAAGAAATTTATTTTTCTGGATTGAAAAAAGAAGATAGTTTTATTCCATTCTCTTTCTCGTTATCTAAGCAGAATTTAAGCGGCTCGAATAAACCGTTAGAAAAAGCATTTAAGGAGAAAAAGAAGCCGGCCGTTCAGGAGCAAGCTGCTCAAGCACCAGATGTTTACATAGGAGGACGTGTTACGAAAGTACAGTTTCCAGATATAAAAGGCTCCGTAAATCCAATTTATAAAAATACTTTATTCTTAGATAGTATAAAAGAATTTCAAACGGATGTATTACTAAAAGAGAGTAACCAAATAGAGTATTCAACAAAGACAATGGATTATGAAAAGAATGATATAAAATATAAATTATTAATGAAACCGATAAAAGAAAAAGATGGCTCCGTAACGTATATATATGCGATGGCTTCCTTACAGCCTGTAGATGAAGCTGTACAAATGGTGCAAGATTATTATATCTACATTATTGCATTTGTAGTCGTTCTCATTTTTCTAGCTTCGTTTTATTACTCAAAACAAATCGCAAAACCGTTATTAAAAATAAATGATACAACGAAGAAAATAGCACATTTAGATTTTACAGAAAAAATACCGATTACTTCAAAAGATGAAATTGGTGATTTATCGAAAAATATTAATACGCTATCGAATAAACTCCATTCCCATATTGGACAGCTAGAACAAGATATTGAAAAGGAAAGAAAGTTAGAAAAGACGCGGAAAGAATTTATTTCTGGTGTTTCACATGAATTAAAAACACCGCTGAGTATTATGAAAAGCTGTATTTCTATTTTAAAAGATGGGGTAGCTGAACATAAAAAAGAATACTATTTTCAAGCGATGGAACGAGAAGTAGACAAAATGGATACGTTAATTTTGGATATGCTTGAGTTAGCTAAATTTGAGTCAGGTACATACAAAATGAAAAAGGATTCATTTTATATTGATACAGTAATTGAAGATATATGTGAATACCTTTCTGTGGACATAGAAAAAAAAGAACTTTGTGTTCATAAAAATATACGTTCATTTGAAGTGATAGCAAATCAAGGTCGGATTGAACAAGTCATCGTAAATTTCATTACGAATGCAATTCGTTATACACCAAATAAAGAGGATATTATTATTTCTACAATAGATGAGAAGGATCGCATAAAAGTATGTATTGAAAATACAGGTACTCACATTGAAGAAGAACAATTAGATAAAATTTGGGATCGTTTTTATCGTGTGGATGTAGCTCGTCAGCGTTCACAAGGTGGAACGGGGCTTGGTCTTGCCATTTCGAAGAATATTTTAGAACTACACGATGCTGAATATGGGGTAAAGAATACAGGGGATGGTGTGTTATTTTACTTCTATTTACCGAAAAAGGCGTAGACAATATGATCTACGCTTTTTTTATTTATTTTTATATTATCTTTATCTAATCTTTATTTTTAAAGGGTATAATTTAGTTAGAAAATGAGGTTGTGTAAGGAGTCGATAAACCGTGCATAGCAAGTGGCTAAGTATAATGGTATTTATTTTCTTTTGCGCATTTATTGTATTTTTAATTGATATTACGATATGAAAGAAGAGCGCTAATTAAGCGCTCTTCTTTGATGTATTCATTTGAGAAGCACCGATGCTTTTGAATAAGCGTGGTGAAGTTCTAAATAAAAGGAGTAGTAATACTGTACATAAAGCGAAAGAACCAATCATTGTACTACCGTTTACAATTAATGAATATAGCACAGCAGATTGACCTTTTGGTGCATATTGTCCCCAGAAAATAATACCGGCGATAAAGTGACAGAAGTAGCGAGCGAAACTACCGACAAATGTGGCAAGAATAATGTAAACAAGTGCGTTCTTTTTTTTGTTTTGTTTTGATGCGGGTTTATCTTTACGGCTACCCAAACTGGATTGGTCTTCGTTAGATACTGCAAGTGCTTTTTGAATTGGACGATAGAATAAACCAGCAAATCCGATAAAAGCAAAGGCAATGAAGTATTCAATGAATGCTTGAATAGGTGTTAAAATGTAAGCATCACCTACAACAATTTGTAATAGTCCCCAAATTAAGCCTCCTAAGAAAGCCATTTTGAAGCCCCAGCGGTATGCGATAATAAAAATAGGAATCATTGCAAATGAAATGGAACCACCTGTTGGAAGTTTAAGTGATAGTGGTAAAATGTCGATAATCATGGCGAAGGCTGCAAGAATAGCAGATTCGATCATCGCTTGTAAATTGGTGTTACGCATGTTGTCTCCCCCTAAATCCAAGTTATACAAAAAAGAATAGATATCATAGGAGGATACGAAATACGTAAATAAAAAAGAGGTATGTATTTCGGACGTTTGCACAATCCCTGCGTTAGCATTAACTAACAGGTTCGAAGGGTCGGAACGAAGTGTTCCCTCTCAGCGGCATGGCTCCCCCTGTAATAACGAGATTCTTTATTTGCTATTGTTTATTGTAAGCGAAATGGATGAGAATGGCAAATGAATCTAGTATGACAATTATTGAAATATAATTGTATTGAAATGTTAATAAATATGAAGCAAAAAGGTATAGTCCAAATGAAATAGAGTATGCTATAATTTTCTTGAAAATAATTATCATTCTCTTCTGAGGGGGAAGGTTATGAGTTTAGTAGATATTAAGATTGGTGAGAAAGTGTTAGTAAAAAGTATTCAGTCGTTAGATCAGTTATTAAAAAGAAGACTGGCTGCTTTTGGTCTTTCTGAAGGAAGCGAGCTTCGTATAAAGCAGAAAGCGATGTTTAAAGGTCCTTGTACATTGGAGTGTCGTGGGCAGTTAATTAGTATTCGTCATTGTGACGCGAAAATGATAAAGGTGGAATTAGCGTGAATAAGGTAGCTTTGCTAGGGAATCCGAATACAGGGAAAACATCATTATTTAATGCGCTTACTGGTTCTTATGAGTATGTAGGAAATTGGAGCGGTGTAACAGTAGAAAAAAAGGTTGGTAAATTAAAAGATAAGCAAGGAACATTAATTGATTTACCAGGCGTCTATGATTTAAATCCAGTTTCACGTGATGAAGGTGTCGTTACGAATTTTCTACTAACAGACGAATTTCATCATATGTTAAATATTGTGGATTCTTCGCAATTTGAGCGAAATATGCATTTAACGTTGCAATTACTTGAGTTTGGTAAGCCGGTTTCAATTGGTTTAAATATGGTTGATGTGGCGAAGCAAAGAGGAATTGTTATTGATGTAAAACGATTATCAGAAATATTAGGTGTAACAGTCGTTCCTGTCATCGCAAGAACCGGAAAAGGCTGTGAAGAATTACTTACGACTCTTAAAGAGAATGGCAAAAAAGAGAAAGAACCATTCATTATTTCATATGGTGTACAAATGGATGAAGGAATTGGAGAAGTAATTGCTCTTTTAGAGACAGCGAATTATGAGCATCCGAGATGGTTAGCCCTTCAATTTCTAAGCAATAACGAAGTAGTAGAAAAAGAAATGAAAGCACTACCAATTTATAAGGAACTTGTAGCCGTTCGATCTCGCTTAGAAGGAAAACTTGATTGTACGTTGGAGGAGCACATTTACAAAACTCGTGAAGCGTATATTGAAAAGTTAAAAACAAATGTTATGAAGCATGAGAAAGAAGGGAAAATTCCTTTTTCGGAAAAAATCGATAAGTTAATTACACATAAAATTTTAGGACTTCCAATCTTTTTAGCAGTTATGTTTTTTATTTTTCAGGTTACGTTTACGTGGATTGGGACACCGTTATCTGATATGTTAGATGGCTTTTTTGGTGGGCAGCTTACGGATTGGGTAACGGCTGGACTTACAAGTGTTGGTGCCTCTGATTTTATTCAAGCACTCGTTACAGAAGGTATTATCGCCGGCGTTGGTGCTGTGTTAGTATTCGTGCCACAAATCTTTGCACTATTCTTTTTCATTTCATTATTAGAAGACTCAGGATATATGGCGCGAATTGCAGTTGTTATGGATAGAATTATGGAGTTCTTTGGCTTAAACGGTAAAGCTTTTATTCCGATGATTATCGGTTTTGGATGTAACGTTCCAGGTATTATGGCGGCAAGAACAATTGAACAGGAGAAAGAGCGTTTACTTACAATTTTAGTAACACCATTTATGTCTTGTTCAGCACGTTTACCTGTATATGCATTATTTGCAGGAGTATTCTTCCCTAATAGTCAGGCGACTGTTGTATTTTCTTTATATGTTGCAGGGATTGTTCTGGCATTACTCGTTACAAAAATTATGTCTCTTACGATTTTGAAAGCGGAAAAATCTATTTTCGTAATTGAATTACCTCCTTACCGTGTGCCGCAAGCGAAAACGTTATGGCTGAGCACATGGGAGAAAGGGAAAGGATTTGTTCGTAAAGCTGGTACATTCATTTTCGGTGGTTCTGTTGTCATTTGGTTATTAAACTATGCAGGTCCATCAGGATTTGGTGTTGATATGGGCGACAGTTATTTAGCGATGATTGGTGGATTTATCGCACCATTATTTGCACCGCTCGGCTTTGGAACGTGGCAAGCTGGGGCATCCCTTTTAACAGGATTTTTAGCGAAAGAAGTTGTCGTTTCAACAATGGCGATTATTTATGCGGTGAAAGAAGATGTGCTAGGAAATGTAATGGGGGCACATTATACGGCATTATCAGCGTACGCATTTATGTTCTTTGTTTTATTATATGTTCCATGCTTAGCGACAGTAGCTGTTATTAAACGTGAAACGGGATCAGCGAAATGGACGATTTTCTCTGTCGTTTATCCATTAGTTGTTGCTTATGTATTAACGCTCATTATATACCAAGTTGGATCCTTACTCGGATTCTAGAAGGAGATGTATTAAGGTGATGGTCAATATTATAATTGGAGCTATCATTTTTGGTTATGCAGCATATACGCTAGTGAATTTTGTAAAGAGAAGTAAAAAAGGAAAATGCGCAGCATGTTCTTTAAATAAGTCATGTCAGTCACAAACGTGTAGTCCGGATATGGAGCAAATTGCTCACAAATAGAAAAGAGCTTTGCGATTTCGCAAAGCTTTTTTTCTATTATTTTTTAATTTTTACAAGTTGAGAAGCTTCTACTCCGTTGTAACCAGGGAATTCTTTACTTGGGTCTTTATCGAATTTTAATACACCTACAGATTTTTCATCACCTTTTACATTGCTGTAAGTTGCGTCATCAACAATTGCGTACATATCTGTATATGCGCGGCCACTTCCGATAATTGTGTTGCCTTCATATTTTAATTTCGCACCATCAAGTGTAGTATTTTCAACTTTCTCTTTTGCAAATAATACACCTTGTTCTGTCGTTACAGCGGGTAATTTATCAAGTGGTTTCGTGTTGTCATTTTCATCCACTTTGCTAAGTAACTCTTTTTTTACGAGTTCTTCACCAGTTTTTTTATCCATTACAAGAACTTTTTTACCATCTAATGTTGTCATTTTCATTTTATAGAAGTCTTTTTCTTTCACTTCTTTTTTGTTTTTATCTGTAATTTGCTGAACCTGCTCTTCTGATCCGTACAGTACAAAGCCGTTCGCTTTATCTCCTAATAAAGAACAACCTGATAATGCTCCAAGTGAAATTGCTGCCGCTAATCCGATACCTACTAATTTTTTCATGATGATTTCTCCTTTTTGTCTGTTATATAGAAAATACAATTTTTGTATTAGTACTTACATATGGAGAAGCTTGTTTGCTGCTTCTGGTATTAGTGTATAAGAAATATGGAAACGTAACTATCGAGTTAGCTTACAGTAACATTACAATAATGTAATTTAGAGAAAGTACGTGAAATAAGTTAATTCTAAGGATAAATAATGAGAATATATTAGGAATACAATATTATATATGGAATGTCATATTATATTAGATATATTTTGGAAATAACATGTAAGGACATCTTTGTTTTGTTATAATGAACACATAGGCTGTAAAAATGAATATTCTTTACTGTAAAGGAAGATTTTTACGTTTTCCAAGTAGTGAATTTGAAATATGAGGTATATCATAGGAGGAATTCGGATGTCTGTATTTAAACGATTACGAGATTTAACAATGTCAAATGTGTATTCATTAATTGAAAAAGCGGAAGATCCAGTTAAGATGACGGATCAATATTTACGTGATATGCAAGCGGATGTACAAGAAGCTGAGAAAAGTGTAGCAGCTCAAATCGCACTTGAGAAGAAATTTAAATTATTATTTGAAGAGCAAGAAGCACTTGTGAAAAAACGTGAAGAACAAGCTCATATGGCTGTTCAAGCTAGTAACTTAGACCTTGCGCGCCGTGCACTAGAAGAAAAACAAAACGCAGAGCAAAAGATGAATGAGTATAAAGCAAGCTATGAGCAAAACAAAGCTGCTGCTGATAATCTTCGTGCGAAGTTAGAAGAAATGCGTAAGCAATTAACGGAGCTGAAAAATAAACGTGAAACACTTGTAGCGCGTGTAAATGCAGCGAAAGCACAAAAGAATATTAATCAGGCGATGTCTGGATTTGATTCGAATTCAGCAAAAGCTGGTTTAAGCCGTATGGAAGAGAAAGCTCTTCAATTAGAGGCTGAAGCAGAAGCAAGCGGTGAAGTTTATAAAAAAGAAAAATCATTAGATGATGAATTCGCAAGCTTAAACAAGAATTCTGCTGTTGACGATGAATTAGCTCGTATTATGAAGCAGTATGAGAAATAATATAGAATAGAGACAAATGAACCGACATGTCTAAATACATTCATGTCGGTTTTCTATTACAGTTAGAGGAGGTTTTGCAATGTCGTGGATGAATGTAGTAGCCATGCTTGTATGGACTGGAGCGAGTGCAGCACTTTTATTTGCAATTATGTGGGTTGATTCGATTTTTACAAAATACAATGATTTAAAAGAAATAAAAAATGGGAATACCGCTGTAGCAACTCGTTTCGTCATGAAATTATTTGCGCAAGGGTACATTTTATCTCAATCGATTACGAAAGCAAATGACTTATGGCAGGCGCTTCTTGCTTCAGCAGTTTCTTTCGTCATTTTATTAGTAGTCGAAATGTTTATTGAATTTGTATTAAAGAAAATGGCTGGTCTTGATTTAGAAGAAGGTACGAAAGAAGGCAGTGTTGCGCATGCGATGTTAGCTGGATCCTTACATATTGTTGGGGCACTTATTTTAGGTGCTTGTTTATAAAGAGAAAAGGAGGGGTAGATCATGAGTTTATTTAAACGTATTAAAAATATAATGAAAAGCCCAGAGCCGCCGAAGCCAGAAAAGAGTCTTTTAACGTTAGCTCCTGGCGATATGATTGAAGTTTCGTTAGTCATGTATGAGTTAACGGGGAAAACGAGTATGCATTCTCGCAAGGAAATTGTTTTAACGTTGCAGGACGGGAAAGATATTCGTTATTTAAAAATTGAAGATCGTGAAAATACGTATTACAAATTATATACGCCAATTGATGGTCGTTTAGATTCAATTGATGAAATTCCGACGACAATTGAAATGGATGATATGGAGTACCATATGGAAGAACAATATAACGGACGTGTTGTTGTGATGGGGAAAACACCATTTTCTGCTTCAGAGGAACAGTACGTGTGGGAATTCCAATCTGATAACCGAAAATTATTACGTATTGAATGGCAAAATGGTCGCACAATGATGTATGAGGGAGAAGCAATTATTCCTGCTGATGTACAAATTATAAGAGCAACGTAAGGGGGCGTAATCATGTCAAACCGATTGTTTACCATGATTAAATCGTTTGTGATCCCTATACTTGCTATCGTTACATTACTTGTTGTTGCTGGTTATGCCTTATCAGGTTGTCAAGGCGGGCAGACAAAGTCAATTCAAGACCGTTATCCACTCGAGTCTGTCGCAAAGGAAGGTAAACAAGAATCTTACGTGTATAGGGCCGCCAATCGGTCAGTTCCTGAAGTCGCGAAGGAACTTATAGCCGAAAGGAAACCGAAGCAAGCATCCAAAGAAGACGAAAATCAAATGTTTCTCGTTTATTCGGATAAAATGTATAACCTTCAAAAGGATAAAGAGAAACCGTCTGATACGTTAATTGAAGTAAGTAATGAAGAATTTGTCCGTCAAAATTACCAACCGTCCTTCCTGCAAGGATATCTTATGGGAAGTATATTAAACGATATATTCGGTTCAAAAAAATCATCATCTGGTGATTACCGCGGATATAATGACAGACAAAATCATAAACCAGTTATACCGGAAAGGCCACCTACGAAAGAAGAAAAGAAAACCCCGCCTCCAATTACGAAGGAAGGGAAAGGATCTATCATTAAGCGAGGCGATAATGTAGATTCGAAATCTTCTGTAGGAGATACAGGAAGTATTACGAAAAAAGGAAGTAACACGCCTCCGCCTTCTACTGGAAGCAAAGGGAAAATCACGAAAAATCCAGGTGGGTCAAGCGGATCAGATGTGAAGCCGAAATCATCTATTAAAACGCCGCCAAAGAATACATCTCCCCCGAAAACAAGGGTTGGTGGTTCAGGGAAAGTTACGAAGAGAAGATAGTATAGAGACCGAGAAGTGGGATTTACTTTTCGGTCTTTTTCGTTATGGGAATTAATTCCTTGTAGCTGGTACAATTAAGGCATAAGGAGGAGATTGTTATGACTATGTATAAAAGATTTAGTGTAATTATGTTCCTCGTCTTATTCCTCAGTTTGTTTATTAGTACAACGATGAGATTTCACTTTTTAGTAGGTATTCTATGGATATTATGTACATGTACTCTCTTTCTATATATTCCGCTACGCTTTCAACAGGAAGTGCCTGCCTTTCAAAAATACGTAGCATGGATTAAAAGCGGGGGAAGATGGGGCGAGTAAAAATAT
>NZ_JBNNUI010000004.1:250453-330265 GCF_050279585.1 Bacillus sp. NPDC094064 | reverse complement strand
TTATCAGCGATTATCGGAATATATCGACCGCAACTCGAAATATATCAGCGATTATTAGAATATATCGACCGTAACTCGAAATATATCAGCGATTATTAGAATATATCGACCGCAACTCGAAATATATCAGCGATTAATGAAATATATCGACCGCAACTCAAAATATATCAGCGATTATCGGAATATATCGACCGCAACTCGAAATATATCAGCGATTATTAGAATATATCGACCGTAACTCGAAATATATCAGCGATTATCGGCATATATCGACCACAACTCGAAATATATCAGCGATTAATGAAATATATCGACCACAACTCGAAATATATCAGCGATTATCGGAATATATCGACCACAACTCAAAATATATCAGCGATTATCGGAATATATCGATCGTAACTCGAAATATATCAGCGATTATCGGAATATATCGACTTACCGACAAAAACTGACAACGATAGCAACTTAATAATAAGAAGAGGGTGTGCCAACATATTGGCACACCCTCGTTTTTCATAATGATTAATGAATATCACGTTTCTTAAAGTTACCGCCTTTTACTTCTGCTACGTCATAAACTGTAATAAAGGCATTGGGATCAATTTCATTAATAAGGTCTTTCATTTTACTTTCTTCTAAACGGTTAATTACACAAGAAATTTCTTTAAATTGCTCTCTTGAATAACCACCATACACTTCATTGTATGTTGCACTTCGGCCTAAACGATCGCGAATGGTTTCTACCATTAATTCAGGCTCTTTTGTGATGATTTTAAATGTTTTCGAACCACTTAAACCAACTTCAACGATATGAATCACTCTTGAAGCAATAAAGTAAGCAATTGCCGAAAGGATAGCGCCTTGAAGACCGAATACTGTTGATACGAAAATAAATACGAACATGTTTAAGAATAAAATAAGGTCACTTGTTCCGAAAGGTAATTTACGAGAAAGTAATACAGCTAGCATATCGATTCCATCTAATGCTCCGCCGTTACGTAATGCTAGTCCCATACCAAAACCGATAATAATACCGCCAGCAACTGTAACTAATAATGTATCGCCTTCAATAATAGTTGGTACTCCGTGCATGACAACGGTACCTACTGCTAATGAAGCAATCCCGATAATGGAATAAATTGCAAAGCTTCTACCGATTTGCTTATATCCTAACCAAACGAAAGGAATGTTAATAACTGCGATTAGAGCCCCTAATGGCAATCCAAATAATCTTGAACTAACGATACTTAAACCAGTCACACCACCGTCGGATACGTTATTTGGAATTAATACCGCTTCTAATCCGTACGCTGTGATAAGTGCCCCAATAATAATCATCAAAGATTTTGAAGCGAATTTTAGCTTATTGGGCTTGTTTTTGATAATTTTTTCCATGTAATGTCCTCGTTTCAAACTAGTTTCTTGTTTGTTACATCATTCACACCTAAATTCCATTTTAACATTTTATTTGAAAAAATTCCTCTTTACTGGGTGTATGCAGGAGATATTATCACCGTATTGTCTTTAAAATATTTTTGAAATGAGTATAAGAAAACCCATCCTTAAAAAGGATGGGCTGTTGTTAAGAAAATAAAAAACTAATGACTGTTAGGAATAAAGCGAAGCCTAAAATTGTTCCGCATACTTTCATATGGCGCTTACGTCCCATCACGACGATTGCGACATATTCGCGAATCATTGCATTAGGCCAATAATAAAAGGCTGTTTTTGACCCGATTCCTTGGCTATTCAGACCAGCTTGTTTTGCATATATGCCAGCACGGAAAAGATGGAAATTATTCGTTGTAAAAATACTTCTATATTTACCGTCTGGTTTTAACGAATCCATAATTTCTTTAGAGAACGACATGTTTTGATATGTGTTGACAGAGCGGTTTTCCTGCACAGTATGTTCAATTGGAATTCCTTTTTCAATCGCGTAATTTTGCATTGCTTCCGCTTCTGGAAGACCTTCATCTGGACCTTGTCCACCAGAGAAAATGATTGTTGGTGGTGTATTCACAGCAGCTTGTTTCCAGTAAAAGTCGATCGCTTTATTAATGCGACTTGCAAGTAAAGGAGGCACTTTGTCGTTAATTAAGCCGCTACCAAGAACGATGATGAAATCTTGGTTACGTCTCGGTCTGTTGAATTGATATAAAAAATATGCGCTTAAGAAGTTAGACAAATGTACAAAGAAATACATAGTTATAAGAGAAATAGCAGCAAAAATAAATTGAAAATGCTCTGAGAATAAACTTGCGGGATTTATGATAGGAAGCATCATAAAGAATAAAATACCTAAAGCAGCAATTAAAGTTAAAGAATTTGTGAAGCGTCTTCCTTCACGTCTCATCAAGATTCTAGCATTAAGAAATAGTCCAAACATTAAAGCGACTATAGCAAAAGGGATCATTACAACTAGTGCTATCATAGGAATAATAACGATAAAATGTAAGGAGTTACTACCAGACTCATAGGAGGCGATAACGCAAAATAATAAAAATGAACAGAAAAAGGCATTAAATAAAAAGCCGTTTATTATTTTTCGTGGATCTTTTAAGTAAGAGATAAGAAAAATAATAAACAATATAAGAGGAATAATTCCGAAATACATAAATATAGTACACCTCAATTTGTATAAGAATTTGACATACCTTTTATATTACATGATTTTATAATTGAAAATGAAAGAAAAAGGATTTTGAATTTTCTTGATGAAACATATGGTAAAAGTAAAATGACTGAAAAGGAACTTGATAGGGGAGTTTTTTCTGTTTGCATATTATGTCTATTTTGAATGAAAGAGGATTAAAATATGAATGGCTTTCTTTTTTTATATTATCCCTAATAAATTTTTGAAGAAGTCAACTGTCTCTAAACTTGCCATCCATGCTTAGCAAAAAAAGAATCCCTTTGGATTCTTTTTTGTGTTCGACATGATATGACAAAATGTATTTTTATATTTTGTTATTATGTTAGATGGTTAATAAGAAAAGTAAAAGGGGACCTTAGAATGAATTTAAAGAAAATCTTTTTAACAGGTGCGATTGTCGTAACAACTGCATTTACATCAATTGGAACTGCACAAGCAAGTATTAGCTTTAAAGATGTTCCAGCTGGTCATTGGTCTTATAAAGCAATTTTAGATTTAGCAAGTAAAAATATTGTTACTGGATACGGAAATGGAATTTTTGGATTTGGTGATGATGTAACTCGTGAGCAAGTTGCTAGACTTATGTATCTGCAACTAAAGCCGGAATCGAAAGAGAATTACAATAATCCGTATAATGATATTAATGATCATTCAACAAGTTTTAAAAAGGAAATTTTAGCATTAACAGAAATGGGGATTTTTGCAGGAGATGAAAAAGGAAACTTTAGACCAAAAGCTTCTTTGACTCGTGAAGAAATGGCTCAAGTGTTAACAAATGCATATAAATTAGTGGCAAAATCAGAGCATACATTTGTAGATGTAGATAGAAAATCATGGTCGAATAAAGCGATTAGCGCTGTGCAATCTAATAAAATTGCCGCTGGAACAGGCGATAATATGTTTTCACCTAAGATGAATGTAACTCGTGAACAATATGTACAATTCTTATATAATGCGACATTACCATATGAGGAAAGACCAGGAGCAAATCAAGAACCAAAGCGCTTTGCTAATTGTAAAGAAGCAAATGATGCTGGGTTTTATGATATTACAAGTGATAGTCCATACTACGGTAAGCATTTAGATCGTGATGGAGATGGAATTGCTTGTGAGAGAGAGAAGAGCGGTAAATAAGAAAAAGCACTCAGCCTGAGTGCTTTTTCTTATTTATACATGCTATTTTTGTAGGCGATGTTCATAAAATGAAAGTAACGAAACGAAAGTAGGTGACAACATGCCGGCAGTTGTAGAAGGAGTTATTATTGAAAACTGCAATGGGACGATTAATTTAGGCGATAAATATAACGTGCAGCCAATTGAAAAGACGAAAGCTTATAATGGATCGGGATCATCGAATACAGGAATGAAAGTCCAAACATTTAGTGGTGTTAGTACAGCAGATGTAGGGGATAGTGATGCGAATGACCAAGGACTGCAATTTACGTTATAGTGTAGCAAAGGGGTATAAAATGATGAATTTGCCCTGTGTTACGATCTAGCTGTAAGCTGTTTATAGTTGTTAGATTAGAAATATACTATATTATTGAAAATCATACGTATAAAAAAGACACTTCAAACGAAGTGTCTTTTTTCAGCTTAGTGATACCCTTTAGCAGAGTCTTTATGAATTTTATTTTTAAAGATGCTATAGCTCCAAAGTTGGTAACCGATAACGATTGGTACCATGACCATTGCAACGAAGAACATAATTTTTAAGTTTAATTCACTACCTGCTGCGTTGTATAACGTTGTGCTATACGCATCGTTAATACGAGATGGTAACATTCTTGGGAACATACCTGCAAAACCAGTTGTCATAAACATTGCGATTGTTAAGCAAACGAATGTGAATGCAAGGCCGATTTTATGTTTGTACACCATAATAAGTGCGAGTACACTCATTAACATTGCTAGTACTGGAAGAATAAATAGTACAGGATATTCCGTAAAGTTTTGGAATAGGTTTGTACGATTGGCAGTTGCTACATAGAAGATGGCTAAAATGATAGCAGCTGCCATTGAAAATGGTCGTGCGATTTTATAAGCGCGATCAGATACTTCACCAGTCGTTTTAATCATTACCCAAAGGGCACCAGATACGACGAATATAGCAGTGAAGAAGAGACCACCTAAAATACCATAATGATTTAATAAGCTAAGTAAGTTTCCTTCATAACCGTTTTTTCCGATTTCTAGCCCGTAATATAGATTAGCGAATGTAACGCCGAATAAGAAGGCGATTAGGAAACTACCAATTGTAAATGCCCATTTACAAGTTTTTTGCCAAATTGGTGAATCGTCTTTGTGCATAAATTCAAGTCCAGCGGCGCGAGCAAATAGTGCAAGTAATACTAAAAATAACGGCGTATATAGATAACTAAACATATTTGCATATGTGATTGGAAAGGCAGCAAATGTTGCGCCGCCAGCTGTAATTAACCATACTTCATTACCACCCCAGAACGGGCCAATTGCTTCTTGTAATTGATTTCGTTCTTGTCGGTCTTTCGCAACGAACGGGAAAATCATCCCGTTACCGAGTGCGTAGCCATCAAGGATAAAGTAAACTGTCCAAATCACACCCCATAAACCGAACCAGATGATTGCAAGTGTATCATGAGACATGAGCCGCACCTCCTTCAGCAGGTTCTTCTAATGCAGCAGGTCCTTTTTTCGCGAACTTTAGCATTAAGTATACGTCTGCAATTAAGAGTAGAGTATAGAATAATATTAAACTAATTAATGAGAACCAAATTTGTGGAACGGATATAGGTGACACAGATTCTGCTGTACGCATTAGTTTATATACTGTCCACGGTTGGCGACCTACTTCAGCGACAACCCAGCCAGCATTAATCGCAATGTATGGAAGTAAGACAGACCACATTGTAATTTTTAAATAACGTGTTGAGTTTTCTAGTTTTCCTTTTCGGTTTAAATAGAAACCATACCAAGTTAATGCCATAAAGAACATACCAAGTGCAACCATTAAGCGGAAGCTATAGTACACGAGGTTAACGTTTGGACGATCTTCTTTCGGAATATCTTTTAAACCAGTAATTTCGCCATCAAATGAGTTTGTATAGAAGAAACTTCCTAGTTTTGGAATCGTAAGGAATTCAAAATTCTTTTCATTTTCTACATCAGGAATTTGAATGATTGAGAAACCCTGTCCTTTGCCAGTTTCCCAAACTGCTTCCATCGCAGCCCCTTTAGCTGGTTGATATTTAGCTGCGGATACACCAGATTGATGTCCCATAAATGGTGTAACAGTTGCAGCGAATAATCCTAACATTAAACCAAACTTAAATGATTTTTTGAAGAATTCCACTTCGTTTTTACGTAGTAAGTGATAGGCACTAATCGCCATAACGAAGAAAGCACCAACGATATAACAACCAATTACAGTATGGAAGAACATGTTCCAAGCGTATGGGTTTGTAACTAGCGCCCAGAAATCATTTAATTCAGCGCGGCCGTTACGTACTACGTAGCCAACAGGATTTTGCATGAAACCGTTCGCTGTAATAATCCAAAGGGCAGAAATATTTGTTCCAAGTGCGACCATCCACATACAGAAGGCACGGAACTTTGGTGAAATTTTGTCTTTACCGAATAACCATATCCCCATGAAGGTAGATTCTAAGAAGAAGGCAACAAGTGCTTCGATTGCGAGAGGTGATCCGAAAATATCTCCCATATATTTGGAGTACTCAGACCAGTTTGTTCCAAATTGGAATTCCATCGTAATCCCGGTTATAATCCCCATTACGAAGTTAATTGTAAATAATTTACCCCAGAAATTTGCCATTTTGCGGTATGTTGGATTCAATGTGCGGGCGTATTGAGTTTCCATACATGCTACTAAAATAACAAGTCCGATTGTCAAAGGTACAAATAAAAAGTGATAAAAAATAGTAATTGCAAATTGAAAACGACTCAGTAACAGAACGTCGGACATAATAAATACTCACTCCTTTTTACATTATCTACAATTAGTTTATAGTGAAAATAGGAGTAAGGTATGTGAGACTTGTTACAAAGCTGTGTGTATATTTTGAAAGAATTATGTCGGTTATCTGAAAATATATTGCTTTTATAATAAAACAATATCCTTTTTGAGTTTTTTAAATTTTGGTACACTATATATGTAATGTAAATGAGAGAAAAGAGGGTAACTAACTGTTACGATTTATTTAACCAATTATAACGAAAGTTAATTAAATATATCAGTAAGCCCTGCTAGTCAAGTGATTGGCTAGTAGTGAGGGTTAACTGCGGGCAATCCCTAAAGCTGATTGAACTACAACGTGGCTAGAAATGGCGAGCGTGAATGTTGCGAAAGCAGAAAAAATCAATCAGATCGTGCAAGGTTAAATCCTAAACACTAGAACAATGGGTCTTCCGCCTCGAATCATCTAAGTCAAAAGTGATAAGATGAACGTTCAACGACTATCTCGTATAACTGACGAGAGTACATCACAAGCCTATGGTGATGGAAAAATCCTCTATCTCTAAGTAGATAAACATATAGTCTGCGCTCATGTGAAAACAGGAGAAGTTCATAAGAGAACTGGCTAAGGAATTGCGCCCTTAGTTGAACGAGATACATTTAATTAAATCTATCAAACCTCATTGAATAAAACGAACGTACGTGCTATGTTAGGTTCAATGAGGTAAGAATAATAATGAAATTTTTACGAGTTAGTCAAGTATCGGAATTAACAGGTTTGCATCCGAGTAGTCTCAGGAGAATGCTGGTGGAACACGCTACGATTCAGAAGAACAAATTTTTCATTAAAGGAGTTAAATTCTGATGATATTGGCGAAGAAAGTTAGATTGATTCCAACGCCTGAACAAGAAAAAGTGCTTAGAAACCATGCTGGCGCTGCAAGATTCGCTTATAACTATTGTAAAAGAATGAGTGATAGATACTATAAGCTATTTGGAAAATCTGTTTCACAGTTAGCTTTACAGAAACGATTTACAAAGATCAAGAAGCGAAAGAAATATGAGTGGTTAAAAGACATCAATGCACAAGTTCCTAAACAGGCTTCAAAAGATTTTGATACGGCGAGAAAATATTCGTTCAAAAAGTACAAAAATGGTTCTCACACTTCTTATAAATCCAAAAAAGATTTAATCCAAGGATTTTATACCAATTATGAAAGACTGATTATAGGAAAGAAAGTCGTTCATATTCAGTCTATTGGAGAAGTGAAAACAAGCCAACAACTACCAAGAAACAAAAAGCCATCAAATCCAAGAGTTACATTTGACGGTCGTCACTGGTGGATTAGTGTAGGATTCCAAGAAGACCTTGAATCACAAGAACTACCAATGAGTTGATTGGTGTGGATGTTGGTTTAAAAGAGCTGTTTGTAGCTTCTAATGGTATGAAAGAACGAAATATAAACAAAGATGCCAAGGTTAAAAAGCTTTTGAAAAGGAAAAAATCAGCACAAAGAGATATGTCTAGGAGATTTAAAAAAGGTGTAAAAATTCAGTCGGCCGGATATGAAAAAGCGAAAGCGGAGCACCTGCGGTTATCTAGGAAAATTACGAATATCCGAAATAACCATATCCATCAAGCAACAGCTAAATTGGTGAAAACCAAACCAAGGAGGATCGTTGTGGAAGACTTATCTATCTCAAACCTGTTAAAAAACAAAAAACTATCGAAAGCATTTTCCTTTCAAAAATTAAACTTCTTCTTTCAATGTTTATCATACAAGTGCGAGAAGTATGGCATTGAGTATGTAAAAGCTGATAAATGGTTCGCCTCAAGCAAGATTTGTTCATGTTGCGGCGTAAAATACGACCATTCAGTTCAACCAGAAGGACAGTGGAGTTTAAAAATACGTGAGTGGTGTTGTGCTTCATGCAATAGTTATCACGATAGGGATGTAAATGCTGCGATAAATTTATCAAGATGGGTAAAATAAATGCTTGATAATAGGAGGTAACGATACTGCCTCGTGTGGAGTGTTATACCCCTCGTCCCTTTGGGGTTGCGAGAACACGGTGAAGCACTAACTTGTATAAATTTGATTGAATTGTATAGATTTAGTTAAGTTTATCGTATCGGTCCTTTACTATGAAGTCATTAGAAGAGATTTTACAATACAATGAAAAATTCGTTGAAGAGAAAAAATACGAAGAGTATGAAACAGGGAAATTCCCAAACAAAAAAATGGTAATTATTTCTTGTATGGACACTCGTCTTGTTGAATTATTACCGAAAGCGATGAATATGCGTAACGGTGATGTGAAAATTATTAAAGTAGCAGGCGCTGTTATTTCACATCCGTTTGGAAGTATTATGCGTAGTATTTTAGTTGCTGTGTACGAACTTGGTGCTGATGAAGTTTGTGTAGTTGGTCACCACGATTGTGGTATGGCAAAAATTCAAGCAAGCAGTACGATTGAGAAGATGAAAGAACGCGGTATAACAGAAGAGAAATTAGATACACTTCGTTACTCAGGAATCGATTTAGAAAAATTCCTGCGCGGCTTCTCTAGTGTAGAAGAAAGTGTAGAACATAGCGTATCAGTACTTCGTAACCACCCATTACTTCCAGAAGAAGTACCTGTTCACGGTCTTGTTATAGATCCTGACACAGGAAAATTAGATTTAGTTGTGAATGGTTACGACAATTAAGAATTTACTTTGTCATCCTTTTTATCTGGGACAGGATCAAATCCTCCCGGGTGGAAAGGGTGACATTTTAATATACGCTTACAAGTAAGCCAAAAACCTTTGAGGGCACCGTGTTTTTGAAACGCCTCTAATCCGTAATGAGAACAAGTCGGATAAAAGCGGCACGTTGGTGGTGTCATCGGAGAAATGAACTTTTGATAAAAGCGTATAATGCCAATAAAAATCTGTTTCATAACGGTCTCCTTTTCAGCATAGTCTTAAAGTATTATAGCACGACTGTACATATTACTTTACTAATGTCGATTTCCGTTATATCATATTGGATATAACGGAATTAAATTAAAAGCGGGAGAGATGTTGTATGCCATCAGTAGAAAGCTTTGAATTAGATCATACGATTGTAAAGGCACCTTATGTAAGACATTGCGGAGTTCACAATGTAGGTAGTGACGGTATTGTAAATAAATTCGATATTCGTTTTTGCCAACCGAATAAACAAGCAATGAAGCCAGATGTTATTCATACGTTAGAACATTTATTAGCATTTAATTTACGTAAATATATTGATCGTTATCCGCACTTCGATATTATCGATATTTCACCGATGGGCTGCCAAACAGGATACTATCTTGTAGTAAGCGGAACACCGACAGTTCGAGAAATCATTGATTTATTAGAACTAACATTAAAAGATGCGGTTCAAATTACAGAAATTCCAGCTGCAAATGAAACACAATGCGGCCAAGCGAAGCTTCACGACTTAGAAGGAGCAAAACGCTTAATGAACTTCTGGTTAAGCCAAGATAAAGATGAACTTGAGAAAGTATTTGGATAAGTAGAAAAACTGCCTGTGAAAGGGCAGTTTTTTTTGTAGCACGATGATAAATGAAATTATATCGACGATTTTTCAAATATATCGAACACAACTTGAAATATATCAACGTTTCGACACGGAATATCGACTTACCGACAAATGTTGACAATAATATGAATCGAATAATGTGAAGAAGCTAAATAGAGCGAGAGAAAGAGCAATAGTGGCGATTATAATTCGAATGTTTTTTATATGTAATCCACCTTTAAAAGAACAGTATAAATGGAATAACAAAAACAATCGTAAAAAGACTTAAACCGATGCTAATAGCTCCAATTTGTTTTTGCTGCTTTTGAATCGTCTCAACTCCTACTAAAATGCCATATAAGCTAAAGAGGAACAAAATGATAGGTGAAAAGATTTGAAAGTTCATTGTAAATAAGCTGTATAAACATAGAATTAAAGTAATAAAAACGATGATGAGTTGTATTTGTCTTATGTGCATTTTAGCCCCCCTTAATATAGAAAGAGTTAGTTACCTGGAGATAATAATTATAATAGCAACGATTAAAGTGAATACGCCAGAAAAGAGGGAGAGTGTACTGTTTACTTTCTTTTGTTTCTGTTTTTCTTCTGCGCTTATGAGAAAGGCCATAATTGATAAGGCAATCAGCATATAGGACATTGTCACAAGAGGTTTTGTAAATGTTCCATAGAGAGCGAGAGAGAGAGAGATAACGATAAGAGCCGATATAATGCGTAATGTTTTTAGCATACAAATCTCCCCTTTTTTCAAAATTATCCTCTATTTTATTCCGTACTTGTAAATGCTAAATTGCTCAAGGTTTCATTCTATACGTAGCGAAAGTAGTTTGATATGAGAACGAAGACTATAAGAATAGAAATAGAAAAAAAAGGAATGCTCATTGATTTTCGTCCGGATTTCAGTTCGTTAATCCCTAGAAGAATAAAGGAACAGCTGAGAGCAAATTGTATGTATGGGGTAAATATGAAATTATCAGTAATAAGAGAATAAGTGCAAAGCGAGATTGTGAGAAGCGTGAGAAGTCCTAAAACAATCCGTAAGCCAATTAACATTTTACAACATCCTTTAAATAGATTATTTACCGGAATCGTTCTGACAAACTAAGAAATAAAGCACCAGTTCCAGCCATGAAAGCAAATGTACCGCTAGATTTTTGGTCTTTTTTTATTTCTTCTATACCTATAGTAAATGCCATTAACCCTAAGAAAATGAACAGGTAAGGCATAATGTCTCTGTTGCCGCTGATAAAACTATAAATGGCTATTGATAAAGCAATAAGTGAAAAAGTGATTCGAACTCCTTTTAACATAAAGGAACCTCCTTCTATTTTATGTAGCTAATGAGGAGAACAATCCAAATGAAAGCACCAGCAGCAATGCAAATAACTCCTGTTCCTGTATCCTTCTTTTTTATTTGTTCCATTGCAATGAGGAACATTAAAACTCCTAATAGAAATTGTGAAAGTGGTAGAAAGTTATTTTGACCTGTATATAGACCGATTGCTGACATAATAATCACAGTGAGCGCAAGTACGACGCGAAGTACACGAAGCATATTATGAATTCTCCTTATTCTTTTTTGCATAAGGATTATCTTCTGGTTTATCAACGGAATGTTTGTAGGCATAGCCTTTATTAATCGTCATGACGGAGAGTACTAGTATGACTAGGACGATGATAATCCCGATAATTAATATTTTGAACATAAAATCCCTCCTTTTCTTTATTTTACATAATTTTGTAATTGCTGAAAACAATAGAAATTAAAAGGATGAAAGAAGGGCGTTACATGGAACAGAAAAAAACATATTATATATCAATAGGAAACGGTCAAATTTCACAAGTGAAGACGGCGGATACGTATAATTTTGAGATTTCCGCGAGTGATGAGGAGATTACGGAGTTGAGAGAGTACTTCGATCAAGCATATGTAGAGGATTTAGGTTCATTTGTACGCTCCCACGTTCCATTTGTTGAGTATCATCACGATTCAAATAATGACCGATATGATGAACAACTACAAAAAGCATATAAAATGATTTACGATTTAGGAAATCATGAGACGAAAGAATTAGTCGCGCAAATGGGAATAATCAATGGATTATAATTGGATAATATTATGCAGAAAAGCGAGAATATGCTACAATTTGTGGTAGGAAAAACTTGTAACCATCAATAGGGGAGTAATGGCATGTACAAATTTAAAGATTATTACCACAACACTGTACAATTATCGTTTGAACGTTATCCATTTTCTCCTGAGCCAAGGCATGTTTGGGTTGTATGCCGGTACGGGGATCAATGGTTATTAACGCATCACTTACGTCGCGGTCTTGAATTTCCAGGTGGTAAGGTGGAACTTGGGGAAACACCGGAAGAAGCGGCGGTTCGAGAAGTTCATGAAGAAACTGGCGGCATCGTTTCTGATTTAACTTACTTAGGACAATATAAAGTATCTGGAAAAGACAAAATAATCATTAAAAACATTTATTTTGCAACAATTAGTGCGGTAGAAGCACATACGCATTACGAAGAAACGAAGGGATCTGTTTTATTAACAGACATTCCTGACAACATTAAAACGGATAGAAAATTTAGCTTTATTATGCGCGACGATGTACTAGCGCGTACGATGAAACATATAGAAGAAATCGGCTGTTTTACGAAGTAAAGTAGCCGGTTTCTTTTTTTGTGTGTAAGAATTGATGTAAATATATATTTACATCAATTTGGATATATTATACAATTTTGTAAAGATATATTTACATTTTAGGAGGGGGAAGATGGAGAATAGAAAAGAAACGACTGTTGCTGTTTCTATGGTGAAATTAAATGTCTATGCATTTCTTATAATATTTGTTTTGGCATTTGGAATTAGTTTTTTGCATGCGCTTCTTTCAGGCGGTGTTCAATTTGAAATTACGTTACCAACTATGTTTCTTTTTATTATCGCAATGCTTGCTCTCATTTGTATTCATGAAGCGATACATTTAATAGGGTTTCGCTATATCGGCGGTGTTCCGTGGAGTGAACTAAAATGGGGTGTCAATTGGAAATTAGGTGTTGCATATGCGCATTCTAAAAAAGAAATTACAGTAAAGCAAATGAAGAAAGTATTAATGTTACCGTTTTTACCGACTGGAATTTTGCCAATTGTGTTGGGATTAGCTATGAATCTGGAGCCACTCTCATTTTTAGGAATTTTATTAACAGCGGGTTGTATCGGTGATATTGCCCTATATCAAAAAGTTTCAAAGTTTCCAGATGATGCGCTAGTTAAAGATCATCCGAGTAAACCACAGTTTACAGTATATGAATAATAAAGGAAGAGGAGGCGTTCGAGAAACGAAGCCTCCTTTTACTATTGGTTTGTTTTGATCTCTGCCCCTAAAAACGAGAGAACCTCCAGTAAATCATCCACCATACGTGAATGCTCAAAGTCACTCCAAAACGAATCTTTCTTCCAAACGCCATGAATTCCTATCTGTTCAGAACCAAGTACATCATTTTCTGGATGATCTCCAACATAAAGACATTCTTCTGCTTTTACGTTGAGTTGTTGCAAAGCTCGTTTGAAAATGTCAGGGTGTGGTTTTTTCATTCCTTCAGCTTCTGAAATGAGAATGGTGTTTGTATACGTATGTAGGTTCAGAGCACTGAGATTACTCATTTGAAATTTAGTAAAGCCGTTTGTAATAATGCCGATTTTAATGCGTTGTTTTGTTAATTGTTGAAGTAATTCATGCATGTTTGGGAAAGGAATACAATGATATTGAAAATTTGTAATGTAGTCGTGCAGCAGTTGCTTTGGTGTTAAAGTGGTAATGTTATATTCGCCAATGAGAGTAGCATATACTTTATCCTTCCAGGTGTAGCCATTGTTGTCGAGTTCGAGAAAACGAGAACAATACTCGGATTGTTCAATGTTCATAAAATGAAGAGAAAAGCGATTGTATTGGTCATGAATAAATCGCTCTAAAGATTGTCGTCGATCTAATAGTGTCCCATCTAAATCAAATAGCACAGCATGAATCATATGTAACCTCCTCAAAGCTTTTACAAATAATTATCGCATATTCGTCAGAAAATGATTATCATATTTTTGTAGGCTGTAATGACGGAGGTTTAAATGAAAAAATTGTATGGAAAGTTAACATGTTTTATAATTTCAATTGGTTTAGTCGCCGGATGTGATATGGCGGAGCAAACTTTGAAAAGAGAGAAGAAAGATGTGTGCGAAACGACAGAAGAATGTACAGAAATAGGCGATAAAATGCTCCAAAAAGTATATAAAAAGATAGATGGACTTTCAGAACTTGAAGTACCAGAAGTGTCAGAAGAGGATGTAACGGAGCAACATACTACAAATAACGATATGAAAAAAGCAGAGCAGAAAAAAGACGATGATGAAAATTATTTCTTTTTAGCTTCTTATTATATTGATGGTGATGAAATTGTAGATCCTTATTTTGAAAAAATAGAACGGAAACGTTTAAATAAAGTATTCGCTGAAGATAAAGAAGCGAAAGAAGAGGTACTACAACAACGCCAAGATAGAGGGTACCATGAATCGTTATGGGACATGTATAGCACTCTTATTCCAGCTAAATATCGCAGTGATATAAAAGAGTTCGATATGATGACAGACGGTTACGACGGAATTGTGGCCCATGTTATGCCAAGTATGGAATATCCGAAAGAATGGGTTCTTAGTTTAGATACGCTTGATTCTGCAGTAAATATCGATGAAGTGATGAAAACATTAATTCATGAGACGGCTCACGTGTTAACATTAGGGCATAAAC
Source organism: Bacillus sp. NPDC094064 (assembly GCF_050279585.1). Lineage (NCBI taxonomy): Bacteria > Bacillati > Bacillota > Bacilli > Caryophanales > Bacillaceae > Bacillus > Bacillus sp. NPDC094064. The sequence goes on along the minus strand of NZ_JBNNUI010000004.1, from coordinate 315,280 downwards.
AAATACCAGTTAATGAAAAGTACTTAAAGGCTTTTGAAGAAGATAAAGATATTTCATCATACCAAAATACATGTAAATCGCTTTTCTTACAAGAAGGATGTGCGAAAGAGAGTTCTTATATTAATCAATTTCATAATTCTTTCTGGAAACAAATTGAGCAAGAGTGGACAGAGAAGAAAGTGGAAGAAAGTGAAGAAGCTCAAATGCAATTTTTCAAGGAGAGACAAGATGAGTTTGTGTCCGAATACGGAACAACAAATGTAGCAGAAGATATCGCAGATACATTTACAGCGTTTATTTTACAGGATTCAAAAGAAGTGAAAGAAGGAACAGCGTTAAAGTATAAGAAAATTGCCTTCTTCTATCAATTCCCTGAGCTTGTCAAAATGAGAGCAGAAGTATTATCGGGATTATACGATGTTTCAAAAACGATAGAACAATAAAGTAGATACTAATGCAAGTTATATGCTCGATATATGTATGAGTGATGAAACGAAAACGCGAAGACGTCCAAATCTTTGCGTTTTTTCTTTTGTTAATAAAATTGAAAATTCTGTCTTTTTATCGAGAAGGAAGAAGGAACTGGCACTAAAAAATAGAATTAGTATAAAAACGTCACAATTTAGACACAATTATAATGCGCGTGTTGTAGGGGCTATAAGTTTACTCTCGAGGAGGTAATGAAACGTATGAAAACGATTCTTGCTGTTGCTGGTCTCAGTCTCATTTGGGTAATGTCTCACAGTTTTCCGATTTTTGAAGGGGAGCAAATTCGTAGTGCATTAAATAAAAAGTTCAATGATTATCATGTGATAGATCGACAAGATAATGTCGTTACAGTACGTGTGAAAGATTGTTTCCATACAGTTACGGTTGCAAATGGAAATGTTACAAATGAAACAAAGATGTGTGATAAATGATAAAAGAAAGAGGAAAGAAGCTGACTCTAGTGTATCGCTTTAAGTCAGCTTTTTTTGCGTTTTCCAATTAGAAGTTTTTCAAATGCCTCGACAAATACATACATCAGTGTTGCGAGGACACATGTGAGTAGTACACTCAGTAAGACGAGTGTGAAGTTAAAGACCTGGAATCCGTAGCTAATTAAATAGCCAAGTCCTTGTTTGGACACGAGAAGCTCACCGAAAATAACACCGACCCATGACAATCCAACGTTTACTTTTAGCGTTGAAATAATGGCAGGGAACGATGAGGGGAGTATAACTTGCTTATAACATTGCCATTTATTTGCGCCAAATGTGTCCATCACTTTTATATAGTTAGAATCGACTTCTTGAAATGCACTGTAAATAACGAGGATGGTAATAATGATGGAAATGATTACGCCCATTGCAATAGACGATGAAATATTTGGACCGAAAATAACAATGATAATAGGGCCAAGTGCTACTTTGGGCATTGCGTTTAAGACGACGAGATAGGGATCAAGTACGCGGGCTAGAAGTGGTATCCACCAAAGGAAAGTTGCGATGATAGCCCCGAGTACTGTTCCGAGAATGAAACCTATTCCCGTTTCAAGTAATGTCGTCCATATGTGAATCCAAAGAGAACCGTCACTCCATTTATTAAGGAAGAGATCCCAAATACTTGAAGGAGAGCTAAATAGTAAAGGATCAATCCATTCTTTTTTACTAGCTATTTCCCATAGTGCAAAGAAAAGAATGAGCAGTAAAAGCTGCAAAGAGCGTGCTAACCATGCGCGCCTGCGTTCTTTTTTCCGAAACTGTTCATGCAGTTGTTTTATATTATCCAAGGCGTTCCAGCTCCTTCCATATATCTTGAAAAAGGGCTGGGAAGTCGTAGTGGTGGCGTGCTTCTAACGGTGATAAGGAACGAATACTTTCCGGGACGATAAATGTTTTTGCAATTTTTCCAGGGTTCGCTTGAAGTAAATAAATGCGGTCACTCATCGCGATTGCTTCTTCAATATCATGTGTTACAAGGAGTGACGTTTTTTTATAGTTACGTAGTAATGTGAAGACGAGATCCTCTAGTTTCAACTTCGTTTGATAATCGAGAGCGGAAAATGGTTCATCTAACAATAAAATCTTCGGATCAGTTGCTAACGTACGAACGAGGGCGGCGCGTTGACGCATACCACCGGATAATTCACGAGGATATTGCGCTTCTACATCATGCAGACCGACTTGTTTCAAAAGCTGTAAAGTATGTTCTTTCGTCTGTTCATCATAAATTTTGCGAATATGGAGCCCAAGCATAATGTTTTCTTCAATTGTTTTCCAAGGAAACAAGTAGTCTTGCTGAAGCATATATCCCATAGATGGGGTTTTCGTTGTAATCGGTTCACCATCTAAAAAGACGATACCTTCAATTGGATTAAGTAGCCCTGCGATAATCGAGAGAAGCGTCGTTTTCCCGCAACCACTTGGACCGAGTATAGAAATAAATTCCCCTTCTTCCACTTGTAAGCTCATATCTTCGAGAATCAGTTTGGCATTCTCTTTTGCGAAAAAGCAATGAGAAACGTTACGTATTTGTAAAAAACTCATACACTTCGCCTCTATTTCTTAATAACGCTTTCGGCAATTTTCGTATTGACGAGCGCTTCATGTGGGACTTCTTTTTGTAATTCGCCAGCATCTTTCATAATCGTTTGGAGCTGTTTCCATTCTTCAGCATCTAATAGCGGATTTGTCGCATAAGAATGTTGCTTTTTATAACGTTCAATTACTTTTACTGAAATGTCTTTGGAAGTGTCTTTAAATAGCGGAGAAACGGCATCAGCGATTTCTTCTGGACTATGTGTATCAACCCATTGCTGCGCTTTATATAGTGCGCGTGTGAATTTTTCAGCAGCAGCTTTATCTTTCTTTAAGAAACTTTCTTTTGCCATGAACGTTGTATAAGGGACAGTACCAGATTCATTTCCGAACGAAGCGACGATATAACCTTTTCCTTCTTTTTCGAGTATACTTGCAGTTGGTTCAAAGAGCTGCACGAACTCCCCTGTACCAGATGAGAAGGCATTTGCAATATTAGCAAACTCGATATTTTGAATTAAGTTCGTATCTTTATGAGGATCGATGCCATTTTTCTTTAAAACATATTCTCCAACCATTTGCGGCATGCCGCCTTTACGCTGTCCTAAAAACGTAACACCTTTTACGTCATTCCAATTAAAAGAATCTAATTTTTTTCGGGAAACTAAAAATGTTCCATCTGTTTGTGTGAGCTGTGCGAAGTTAATGACAGGATCTTTTGCTCCTTGTTGATGAACGTAAATAGATGTTTCAGAACCGACAAGAGCAACATCAATACCGCCAGATAATAGGGCAGTCATCGTTTTATCTCCACCAGCTGTTGTTTGTAGGTCAATATTTAATCCTTCATCTTTAAAAAATCCTTTTTCAATCCCGACATATAACGGGGCATAGAAGAGAGAATGGGTAACTTCGCCAACGCGAATGTTTTGAGTTTGTTCTTTCTTATTGTCTTTTGTGCTACTACAAGCAGCGAATGTAAAAACAGCTAACAACATGATGCAAAACATAGCTATTAATTTTTTCACTATATGACACCTCCTAGAAGTCAATCTACAAGCATGATATGTAGGTAAGTGCCCATATGTGAGTGTAGATAGCAGGAATTTTTTGGGTGATAAAGAAGTACACATATAAGGGGTGATAAAATGGAGTACGAATACGATGATAGCGTACATTTACATCTTGATTATTTTGGAACAGAATGTGATATGGAATCGATCGCTTATAAGAGGAAGCATGAAGACGTATGGGATGTGTATTTTAATTTTGGGGTATATGGTATTCAGAACAACGAGGTAGAGACAGGTAGGTTTATGGACGAATATGCCGGTTATTACGTTTTTTCTGTACATGCTCGTGATTTAAGCTGGGAATTTGGAAGTGCACAGTTTGAGGAGTGGGTTTTGAAGAACCATATCGTTGAAAAAGCGCTGCAAAAATAGGTAGGAATTTCGCGAGTGATTTTCTCACTCTATTGTTCATGTTTATAGTTGGATTTTTCATGATGCAATTTCTTAGTTACCAATTTGCAAAGAAAAATATTCATAAATACAAGGAAGTAAAGTGGGTTCATATGTGGTTAGATATGACGATGAAAAAAGGGCCGAGATTATATTTTTTTGATTTTGTATGTATAGTACTCGTATGTATTATATGGAAAGTATCGGTATATTCTTTCATAAAATGAATGCACAAATGTCTGTTAGAATGAAAAAGAACCTGTCAGTGGACGGGTTCTTTTCTTATAGCAATATTTGTATGAAGTATAGTTCATTTATGTTAGTAGAATATAGAGAAGAAAAAGTGTTATTTTCACGGGGAAATTAAGGATACGTGTGTAACATACAAACACAATGTGAGACTAACTGCATACAAATATGGTATTTTGTATAGGACAATATGTTTGCTGATGCGAGGCGAAGGGGTAAAGGAAAGAGGGAATAAATTGCATTTTAATGTTTTAACACAACGACGAAGAAGAGATGAATTTCATTTTAGTTTTTCGGCTCAGCAACCGAAAAAGAACTTATTAATTTCAATCATTCTTAGTGGAATGTGGGCAATTTGTTTAGAAACGTTGTTTTTTGTCATGCTAAGTTCTTTCGAATTCGAGAGAATGAAAGGATTTTTGGATGGGAAAATACAACTCAGTATACTCATTATTGTTTTGTGGGGAGTACTGTTATACGCCATTCATTTACATAAAGGCATTAGCCATAGGCTTAGGCCAGCTATTCGAGTTTACATCGTATTATTTTTAATTGCACATACAATGAACTGGATGTATATCATGATACAGGAAGATATGAACCTTCTTTTAGTAAATACGTGGGTTTATTTACAACATGGACAGTATATGTTAAGTCTATTGTTTATTTATATGGTATATATTTTTGTGTATAGTTTGCTTGGAAGAATTTTCTTAAGTACAACGATAACTAGTGTAGTCTTACTTATTTTTGTGCTTGTGAACTATTTTAAGATTATGTTTAGAGGAGATCCGTTTTATCCGTCTGATTTCACACAGATTGCTCATATGGATTCCGTTATACCGATGGTTATGGAATCTTTCAGTTTTTGGAATATGTTTCTCGTAATAGTTGGTATTGGGTTGATTATATTTATAGTTATGTATATACGGAAGTATATTCCAATTATAAAATCTCATATTATTATAAGGATTATTTTAGTATGCGGATCTGCGTTTATGGTGTATGCATATAGTAATTATCCTAATACCTTTATGAATAATTGGTTTCAAAAAGGTGGGGTAGACATTCGTGCGTGGAATCAAACTACAAATTATCAGGTGAATGGTTTTGTTATAGGTTTTTTAAGTAACTTAGATACGACAGTCATCGAAGAACCACAGGGATATTCAAAGGAAAATATGCAGCGTATTGCAACGGATATAGAGAAAACATATGGCGGTAATACAGGAGAACAAAAAAAGGTAGAGAAGCCGAATATTATATTTATTATGAGTGAAGCTTTTTGGGATCCGACAAAATTAACGAATCTTTCATTTAGCGAAGATCCAGTGCCGAATTTACATCATTATATAGAGAATTTTCCAGGGGGACAAACGATATCCCCTACATTTGGAGGAAATACAGCGAATACAGAATTTGAAGCATTAACAGGTTACTCGATGAGTCTCTTAATGCCTGGTTCTATACCATATCAACAAGCCATTCCGAGTCAGAAAGAAATTCCATCTATTGCAAGCGAATTGAAAAAACAAGGGTACTACGCAAGTGCCATTCATGCTTTCAATCGATCGTTTTATAAAAGAGACGATGTATATAAAACATTGGGATTTGATCATTTTAATGCAGAAGACACGATGAAAAACACAGAAGTAGTTGGAGACAATATTGGTGATTTATCTATGAGTAAAGAAATAATAGATGAATTAAATAAGAGAAAACAACCGACGTTTATTCATGCGGTGACGATGCAAAATCATTTTCCATATAAGGAAAATATGTTTGGTGAAAATAAAATAGAGATTAGTGGATTAACAGAAGAGGAATCGAAGGCGGAATTAGAAGCATATACGGAAGGCGTAAGATTGTCGGATGAAGCGCTGCAATATTTAATAGAGCAGCTAGATAATCTAGAAAGACCTACTTTAGTAGTTTTCTTTGGAGACCATTTGCCTTTGTTAGGGACTAATAAGTCTATTTATAAAGAAGCAGGATATATAGAGAATGAAGAAACTGTAAGTGAAAGATTAGCTATGGCAGAAACACCATTGCTAATGTATGCAAATTTTGATTTGCCAAATGACAATTTAGGTTTAGTAAGTCCAATTTATTTTTCTAATCTTGTTTTTGATTATGCAGGATTAAATAAATCACCGTACTATCAATTTTTATCAGAAATGCACAAAGAAATACCGGTGCTTAGAGATGAATTAAAGGTTAATAAAGATGGAGAAGAGATACATTTAACAAAGAAACAAGAAGACATGTTAGAGCAGTATAAAATGATCCAATATGATTTGCTCGCTGGGAAGCAGTATAGTAAAGAAACGCTCTTTAAATAGAGGAAACAAAAAGAACTTGTACCATAGTACAAGTTCTTTTTTATAGGATTTAACGGGGTAAACAGACAAGCTGGGTTTAGGGAGTATTACCTGTGCCTTTAGTATATATGAAAATGTAATCGTATTATTTATTGATTTGTGAGAAATGTGTGAATTATCACCTCTTTTGAAATTATTGATTAAAGAGCTATAGTAAACCTATCTAATTTCCAGTTAAAAGTTTGATTTTTTGAAAGTACTTTCCATATATAGTTTTAATTATCAGAAAAATCAATTAAAATAAGGAGTACATTAAAAAAGTCTAAAAAGAGGTGGAATATTGAAAAGTTTTTGGGGTGGGAAAATAGTAGAATTTCTTATTAGTATCGCAGTTATTCTTACTGTAAGTTATTTACCATTCTCTTTGTTTTTAGGGAATAGTCTTGATTTTATTACATATTTAGAGAGATTAGCTTCGCCAAAGGATATTGCACATATTGATACAAACACTATGCAGTCAATTCCTTTTTTTGAACGAATTATTGAACCTTATACGTATTCTATGACCATTCTTTTAATTGCTACTTGTTTAACAATTATGTTTTCAATTAGCCTTTCATTCGTATACTTATTAGTTTCCTCTAAAGTTAAAAAGGGGATTGAGAGTTGTTTAATTTTAGTAGAATCAGTTCCAGATTTATTATTATTTTTTAGTTTGCAATTATTCGTTGTATGGTTGTATAAACAGACAGGATATCGCCTCGTTACTATTTATGCGTTTAATGATGAACGTGCCTATTTCTTACCTATTCTTTGTATGACTATCGTCCCAACTCTGCATTTTTTCCGTATTATCGTTTTATTTTTAATGGAAGAGAAGAATAAGCCTTATGTGGAATTTGCTCGTGCGAAAGGGTTTAGTAATCAATATATACTGTATGTGCATTTATTACGTAATATTATGTACCACCTGTTAAATCACTTACAGCCACTTTTTTTATTCATGATTTCAAGCCTTTTAATGGTAGAGGGAGCTTTTAATATTACGGGATATATGTCTTTCTTAGTAAGGGCAGGCACTTTAAACCCTTTAACGATGGCATGGTGGATTCTTTTATTATTTGTTCCATTCTATATTCTATTTGCCATTATACATTACCGAGTAAATCGTATTACAGGAGGGGCTTCTCATGATATATAGAAACTTTCGCTCCAAACGTTTTTTGTTTGGTGTCCTGTACTTTGTAGGGATTGTTGTAATTAGTTATCTTATTACGTGGTTTGGTAAGGATTTATATACGGGTAAGACAATCTGGATGAGAGATGAGAGTGGGAATGTTGTTGGGGCCGCTCCGTTTAGTCCACTTACAATACCACCGTTCGGTACAGATCGTAACGGTTTTAATTTGTTTTTTCAATTATTAGTAGGGGCGAAGTTTACTATTTTATTCGTATTTGGCATATGTGTTGTACAAGTGTTTCTCGGTACGATATTAGGTGTAGCATTAGCTCATACACCATCTATCGTACAAAATTTATTTCAAAAAATATGTAAAGTGTATTTCTTTATCCCGACAGTGCTATGGGCGATTTTGTGGATGTTTCCAATCATGTTGCACAGTGAATTAACTGGATTTAATATAGATATCATTATAAAGCAGTTTACTGTTCTTTGTTTTGCGCTACTGCCAGCTGTTATTCTTTATGTGAATCAAGAAATCAATTTATTTATGAAAAATGAGTTTGTTACTACTTCGAAAATATTAGGTGCTTCAAGGTTCCGGATTATTAGAAAGCATATATGGTTGTATTTAAAAGAAATTCTTGTCGTTCTTTTTTTACAACAGTTTGTTCAATTATTTACGTTATTAATTCATCTAGCGTTTTTTGGGATTTTAATAGGGGGACGAGGTATAGATTATGATACGAGGAAACCATACTCACTTACGAATGAATGGGCTGGGTTAATTGGTCTATACAAAAATGAATTTTTAGCGGCACCATGGATTGTCATTGCGCCACTACTATTCTTTACTGTTTCTATATTCGTTTTACATCTAATGATTAAAGGAATAAAGAAAGAGCAAGGTAGAGGCTTATATTCTATAGATAAAAAGACAAAGAATGAGCCATATGAACAAGGAAAGGAAAAGAAAGAAATAGATAAAGCTTTGTTCATTCCGGTATCGTCTAAATCGATAGAAAAAGGTAGTTAAGAAAAAAGAATTTGCTGTAAGGGCAAATTCTTTTTTTACTGCAGCGGGACTATGAATTTAAAAATTTTATAAGTTCCGTATTTAATTCATCTGCTTGATCGATTGGGGAGCCGTGGCCACTATTTGTCAGAGCATGTAGTTGTGCATTTTTAATCCGCTTTTGCGTAAGCTCAGCACTTTTATACGGGATAAGTTGATCGTGAACGCCGTGAAATATTTTTGTCGGAACTTTAATTTTGCTTAAATCTTTCGTTACGTCTTCGTTTGCAGCTGCTTGCAAAATTTTGATGAGAGCATAGGAAGCGGACTGCATACCGAGATAAGAAAACCATTCTAACGTAGCAGCCCCTAAGTTTCTATTAAAAAATGATAAAGATACGTCACTTAAAAACTTTGGTAAATTTGCATACATTTGATTAATGAGCGCATCTGCTTGTTCTTTTGATACACCGTAAGGGGATTCTTGATTTTTAACGAATGAAGGAGAGACCGCATCAATTAAAGCGAGCTTAGAAATGCGGCGACCATTATAGCGGGACATGTAGCGAATAGAAAGAGCACCACCGACTGAAAAACCGACTAACGTAGCGTTTTCTACTTGGAGTGCTTCTAGAACAATCGCGATATCATCGGCTAAGCGATCATATGTGTAACCAGTCCACGGTTTATCAGATTGACCATTTCCACGTATATCCATGGCGATGCAGCGAAAGCCATGCTGTGGTAAAACATTGAGTTGATATTGATACATTTGATGATTTAAAGGCCAGCCATGGACGAAAAAAACAGTTTTACTACCAGGACCGGGATTAACGTCTTGCACAAAAATATGCACATCTTTCTCGACCGTAACAAACATGTAGTATCCCCCTTATGTGTATTAAAATGCTCTATCCCAAAAGCGTTGTTTTGTCATCGCTTTAATAAATTCATTCGCAAGTTGTGTAGGGGCTGATTCTGTTAAGACACCAGGCTTTCCTTCAATACGTAAAGATTGAATAATAGTAGAACCATTTTGAAAAGCACCAATTGGTTTAAAGTGGTTATATGATTCTACGACAAATGAACTTGCTTTATTAAGAAAATGATCATCCATCTTGCCACCAATAAGAAGGAGACCGTCGTAAAGAAGTGGAGATCCGGTTAGGAAAGTATCATTTACTTCCCACTGTACATTTTGTGTTCCTTGCACTGTGCCTAGTTTTTCAGAAATAATGACTGGTTGAAGGCCAACTTGCTTCAATTGATTTATTATATATTGTGCATTTTGGCCATCATATCCGTTTGCAACGATGATACCTACTCGTAATGTATTCGGACTAAATGTCGTATTTGCCATGCTAAGTGCTGGAGAGACCGTTGTAACGTTGGACTCTTGAACATTTGGGACTTTTGCTCCGACTGCTTCGGCTACTAATGTGGCTAATTCTGTACTAATATGACCGATCATATTTACGACTTGTTGGCGGACAGATTTACTTTTAACTTTTCCTAATTCAAAGGAGAAGGCTTGCATAATATGAACTTTTTCGACGTGACTCATACTATTCCAAAATAAACGAGCTTGAGAGAAATGGTCTTTGAAACTAGCGGCTGTTTCTCTCGTTTTATGCCCAGATACAGTAGAAGGATATGTAACGAAACCGCCTTTTGTCCCAGGCACAGTGTAAGGAGAATTATTTGCTAAGGAGTTATTATGGTAAGCAACTTTTCCTTTATCGATTATATATTTAGAAGCGCCATCTCTTTGGTTATTATGAAAAGGACATACCGGACGATTAATCGGTAACTCTTGATAATTTGTACCAACGCGTGCTAATTGTGTATCAGTGTAAGAAAAGAGTCTACCTTGTAAGAGAGGATCATTGGTAAAATCAATACCGCGGACGATACTTCCGGGATGTAGTGCAACTTGTTCTGTTTCGGCGAATACATTATCGACGTTACGATTTAACGTCATTTTTCCGATGATTTTAACTGGAAAATCTTCTTCGGGCCAAATTTTCGTTGCATCTAATATGTCGAAATCGTATTTAAATTCATCCTCTTCTTCTAAAATTTGAATGCCAAGTTCATATTCAGGATAGTTTCCAGCATTAATATTTTCCCACAAATCACGGCGATGATAATCTGGATCAGCACCGCCTAACTTTTGAGCTTCATCCCAAATTAATGAATGGACACCGAGCTTTGGTTTCCAGTGAAATTTTACAAAACGGGACTTTCCATTTTTATTCACTAAGCGGAATGTATGAACACCGAAGCCTTGCATCATTCGAAAACTTCGCGGAATCGTACGGTCGGACATAATCCACATCATCATCGCAGCGGATTCTTGATTATTGGCGATGAAATCCCAAAACGTATCGTGCGCTGTTTGTCCTTGTGGAATTTCATTATGAGGTTCGGATTTAAGAGCGTGGATAAGATCGGGAAATTTAATGCCATCTTGAATGAAAAATATCGGGATGTTGTTACCAACTAAATCGAAATTACCTTCTTCTGTATAAAATTTAACAGCGAACCCTCTTACATCTCGATTCGTTTCATTTGCGCCTTTTGATCCCGCTACTTCAGAGAAACGAACGAAAAGTGGCGTTTTTTTTGAAGGATCTTGTAGAAAATGGGCCATTGTTAATTCTTCTAAGGATTCATATAGTTCGAAAATGCCATGTGCGCCGTACCCACGTGCATGAACGACTCTTTCAGGAATTCGTTCACGATCAAAATGAGCAAGCTTTTCTCGCATAAGGAAATCTTCTAGAAGGGTAGGACCACGATCGCCGACGGTTAAAGAGTTTTCATCATTTGAAATTTTAACACCTGTATTTGTTGTCATTTCCTTTCCTTCATTATTACGTGTAAAGGATTCGAGCTGTTCGGTCTTCTTATTTTCTTTGCCGTCCATATAAAACACCTCCCATAATATACGTATTATTGTTTATAGTTTTTATGCGTACATATAGCCTGAAGATATTGCTATTTTGGGATGATTTTCCTCAAATGTTCGATTTATCTTTGTTTGTCTATGAAAATCATTTATTATAATAAATGGTATTCTTCGAGATATTATTTTGAAGGGGTGTTGAAGTGAGAGAAAGTTTTCTATCATATAAAGAAGAAGAAAGGAATGCAAAAATCTTTTTATGGGTGCTATCTGTCATTGTTGTTGTATACCAAGTTCTTTATGCAATCCTATTAGAAAATAAAGCCCCAATGGAAAATTGGCATCGAGAAATGTGGCAAGCTATATGCGGAGTAGCAATACTGTGCGTGAATATATACTTAATAAAAAAAGAGAAAGCAAATCTTATTAAATACGCTGGGATCCTCGTATACATAGGGATAGAAATCGCTAATATACTTTTGTATATGATTTATAATAAGGTGGCATTTGATGGGACGAATGTAATAGAAATTATTCTCATTTTCTTTGTACCTATATTTTTAAATAAAAAATATTTTGTGTGCTTACTGGCGGCTATTATAGGGAAATATTTGATTTATTTATTTGTATTAGAGGAAGTAAAAGCGTTTATGTTTATTATTATGTACACACTTGTATTAATAGCAGCATACATCATTTTAAATCGATTTTTGCAATATCTTTCAGCTGTACAGGAAAGCATTAAGATTGCTGGTGAATCACAAAAACTAGCAGTGATCGGAAAAATGGCAGCGACAGTTGGACATGAAATTAAAAACCCACTCGCTTCATTAAAAGGATTTACACAATTGCAGCGAGAGAAGCATGAGGAAGATCCAATTTATAAACGGATGATTCTTGAAATAGAAAATATGAATAATATGATTAGCGAATTGATGGAAGTTGCTACATGCAAACCTTCTGTTTATAAGCAACATGATGTAGGGGAGATTGTATTACAAGCAGCAACAACTTTTCGCGAAAAAATGTGTGAGTCAAATGTTCAACTTATTTCTAATGTAGAAGAAAAAAAGTTAGAAGTTGAATGTGATGAACGAAAAATAAAAGGCGTATTTATGTATATTATAAAAAATGCTCTGGAGGCAATGGAGCAAGGCGGAATATTAGATTTACGAATAGAAAATAAAAATCAAGATTATGTAATGATCAGTATAATCGATAATGGCTATGGAATTAAGGAAGAATATATAACGCGTGTTACAGAGGCTTTCTATACAACAAAACACGATAAAATCGGCCTGGGGCTGACGGTGGCCAAGCGAATTGTTACCGAGCACTTTGGTGAATTACGTATTTCAAGTGAAAGAAATATTGGAACGAGAATAGACATTTTTCTCCCAAAAAAGTATGGAAATAATGAAATACAGGTAGAGGAAAAGCTAGGAGTTACCATATGAATAAAGACTATATATTTGAAAATGAAGAGATAAAGGCGCTCAAATCATTTTTAAGCTTATTTTTTATTATATTTTTTGTGTATGATCTTGCCTATGAATTTATCGTACCCTTAATAGGAGCAGAACAAGAAGGGGTAGGAGAATTTGAAGATGGTTTAGGTTTATGGCTTTATGTTTTGATGGTAATCTTATTTTGCACCGGAATATATTTTATGAAATGGAAGAATCCATTTGTGGTAAAGTATATGATTCTAATTGGCTATAATCTGTTAGATTTTATCCATAATATTATGATTTACTATGGTAGCGATGCTGAGTTTGATGGTGGAAATATAGTAGAAGGATTTTTTATTTTCTTTGCACCAATCTTTGTGAGTAAAAGATATTTCTGGTTAGTTGCAGGGATATTAGTTGGAAAGTACGCTCTTATAGGGATCATTATTCAATCTGCTCTCGTATTAATCCCAATGGTATTATGTAGCGTATTTGCTATTATATGTTGGATTATATTTTTGAGATTGCAGTCTTACGTTCGTACGCTTGAGATGATGGATAAAGAAATAAAACAAACAGAAAAACTAGCAACTGTTGGGAAAATGGCGACAGTTATTAGTTATAAAATTAGAAGACCTCTAGCAAATTTGAAAAAACTTGTGAATAAGCAAGCGAACAAATATCCAGAAGATAAGATTTATAGTGATATTATGAAACAAGAGGTAGATCGAATTCATACAATTGCTACAGAACTCAGTGGATTGGAGAAATCTAACTCGATAGAATCAGAAACTCATAATATACAAGAAATTATCTCTTACGTTATTCAAGTGATGGGCAAACCCGCTTTAGAACAAGGGGTACACATACAAGGTATTTACAGTAAAGACATACCGTCAATCACATGCGATGAAAAAAGATTAAAACAAGTATTTTTTAATTTAATTAAAAATGCGATTGAATCCATGTCAATTGGCGGAACGATTACGATTAAAGTTACCGTAGAAGATGGAATCATTGTTCAAGTGAAAGATGAAGGTTGCGGTATTCCAAAAGATAAACTTCCGAAGTTAAATGAAGCTTTTTATACAACGAAAGAAACGGGAACAGGCCTAGGATTAGTGGTCACAGAAAAAATTATTAAAGACCACAACGGTAAGATGAGTTTTGAAAGTGAAGTTGGGGTTGGAACGACAGTTAACATTATGTTGCCGATATAATGGTGAAATTTAAAAAAGGGAAATCACTTGTTTGAGAGTGATTTCCCTTTTTATCTCCCTATTTGAGGTCAATAAAATTTTGATTATTATAGACAGAACATCTTTGATTAAAGATTTACTTTATATAAGAGTTTATAACCACCATTTCTCCTGCGGAACGAAAATAACATCCATATCAAAATGCTCTTTAAACCAATCATATATCAATGTCTTTTTCACTAAATATTCAGAGGCAGAGTGTGACACACCGATGAGTGACATATTCGTTTCTTTTACGTAATCCATAATGAGCGAGTATTTATGTTTACCGTAATCATTGTCGATATGGCAATGGATTTCTCCTGTGATATATGCTTCCGCACCTTTTTCTTCTGCTTCTTTCATTAAAGAGACGACATCGCCACATCCAGCGATAATTGCAATTTTTTGGATGGAATCATGTTGTTTACCTTCGAAGTCTGTGTAAGGAATATGAAAGAGATTTTTTAGACGCTTTTGGAGTGCTTCTGTTGATGTTTCATCTATTTCGCAAATAAGGCCAACTGGTTCGTGTTCTGGTCCTCCATATGCAAAGCCGTCAACTACATGAGCATTTAATGCTTTCGCAATTGAAATGCTCGTTCCATACGTTTGATGAAAATCCATTGGACCGTGACATGTATATATAGAAAGGTGTTTTTCTTTTATCGCCTGCAAATATTTTTCTGGAATGGGAACAAAACCACGACCTGATTTTCCAAGCGGATCACCGCACTCCATTACAATTGGATGGTGCATAAAGAGTAAATCACCGGGCGCAGATTGTGAAATGAATGCTTCAAGAACGTCATCGGTAGGGAAGACAGCCAAAAATACTTTATTTACATTTTCAGCTCCTCGTATCATAAGACCGTTAAATAGCTCTACAAAATTTTCTTCAAAAAATTGTTGCCATGGAAATTTGATAGGATCATATACAGCCGGGATAAATCGACTAAAGGCAGTGTCTTTTCCGTATTTTTCGATTTGGAATAAATGATTGAGTGATTGTTCTATCATTTTTAATGATGGCATTGTGATGCCTCCTTTACCATTGTTATTGTATCATTAGTCTTAATTTTCTGTATATAAAATTCAAGAAAAATAGTGGTACAATATATGAATGATACGAGAGAGGATGAACATTAACATATGTACGTTACTGTAACAGAAGCAGCATATAAAAAGATTATGGACACGATTCCGAACGAAGCGAAATATATAAAGTTATTTTACGATAATGAAGGTTGCGGTTGTGTTATGAGCGGAATTATCGATTTAGTAGCTGTAGCAGAAAAAGATGAGCGTGATGTAGATATTGAATCAAGCCTACTTAGCTTTATCGCAGATCGTACAAAGCTTGTATTTATGGATGATAAGTTAACGGTCGATTGGCATGAAGGTGGAGGAACTTTTCAGTTGAAAAGCCCGAGCCAGTTTTATAATCCAAATATGAAGTTACATGTTCGAGTGTAGGAAAGGAAAGGTGGTTCCAAAATGTGTTTTGGAACCACCTTTTTTTGTTGATAAGTCGATATAATTTCATGTGCCAAAGCAAGGGCCTCCATACAATTACGAGGATTTTTTTCACATAATGAAATGTACATATGATTGAATTTTCTGTATAATTTTATTTGCGGAGGGGATACGCATGAGAAGATGGGGAATTGAGTTGTTAATTTTAAGTGTCGTTATTATTTGGGGTATTAACTATACGATTGCAAAATACGGACTTTTAGAATTTACCGCAATTGAGTTTACCGCGCTTCGAATGATGGCTGCGGCACCACTACTGTTATTACTTACATTCTTTATTGAAAAGTCGCTTTACATGGAGCGAAAGGATATACCTAGATTAATCATTGTTAGCGTTGTAGGGATTGTACTGTATCAAACGCTATTTATGGAAACTGTCCAATATACATCCGCTACAAATGCCTCTTTACTCATTTCTATTTCACCAATTTTCACAACTGTATTTGCGATTTTCTTGAAACAAGAAAAGTTTTCTTCTCGAAAGTTCATCGGTTCTATCATTGCCTTTACTGGTGCTGCATTAGTTTTAGTAGCGGGGCATTCACTTGCTAGTTCTTTTTACGGAAATGGAATTGGACTTATTACATCGATCTGTTGGGGACTTTATCCTGTTTTAGCAGGGCCATTAATTAAAAAGTATTCCGCACTACGTGTTACAGCATGGTCGGCATTAGTTGGAGCGATTCCGCTTTTATTGTTAAGTGGTCCACATATATTTGTTATGCCATTTCACATTACACACGGAATGACACTATTTGCCTTACTATATTCTATTTTCTTTGTAACAGTATTCGGCTTAGTGATGTGGTATGTTGGTATCCAAAAAATTGGAGCATCACATACGATGGTATATATGTATATTACACCGCTTGTAGCGGTTTTATTTGCAGCTGTATGGGCAAAGGAATATGTATCGTTACAACAAATAATCGGCGGGATGATTATTTTCTTCGGTTTATGGTTTGTGAAATCAGAGAAAGTAAAAGTGCATTCTACTGCGGGGGAGCCTATATCAAAATAGGAAAACAGATCACCTGTGATCTGCTTTCCTATTTTTTTATTTTTGGTAAGAAGATGAGAAATAAGATCGCAGTAATAAGTGGAATTAAGTTTAAAAATGGAATACGGAAGAGTGTAATAAGAATAATACCTGGAAGAAGAACACCGAGGACAGCATAGAAAATACTATGATTTTTCGTGTACCAATACAATGAAAGTCCAATAAGTGCAGGGACAACGAGATGAATGAGAGCCATTAAAAAATAAATCATTAGACGCCCCCTTTATTTGTGTACTCATTACATCATATCCATATGTTCATAGATTGATATCACTTTTTTCATAAATGGACGAAAAATGTTTGGAAAAACGTCACAAATTATGAGAATATGACGTTTGAAATCTTGTATAATATTATTTTCTAAAAACATTCAAACAACATAAACATTGTGTTTATGTTGTTTTTAATTTGAGTGAAATGGATTTCAGTAGTATGAACTGGAAAGGAATGTGTTGTTGGATAGATAAAAACTAATGAAGAGGAGTACAGCATGATTAGTATGTCATTAAGGTCGTTTAAAATTCAATCGTATTATTTATTAGGTATTTTGTTGCTAGGATGGATGTTAACACCATTTTCAGCGCATTTTTTAGGTGCTGGAATTGGACTTGTTGTAAGTATGTATTGTGTTTGGCTTTTAGGAAGACGGATTGAGAAGCTTGGAGATAGCATTGTAAAGAAGACGAAAGCACCGACGCTCGGTATGTTTAATCGTTTTGCCGCTGCCATTTTGGGTGCTATTATTATGTACGAAATTGAGCATCATATGGTTATGTGGGCATTTGCAGTAGGGATTATGGGCGGTTATTTCTTAATCGTTATTAATTTAGGCTACTATAGCATGAAAGATGAGAAAGAATTAACGAAAAGATGAAGAAAAAGCTAAAAAGCTAAAAAGCTTTTTTAGATGGAATAGAGGATCCAGCGAGGGATAGAAGCGGTCAGAGCCTATTTTAGCCCCATGCGGAGTAAAACCAGAAGGATGTAGTGAGTAGAAATATAATTTATATGTTTGAAGCCATGTTTTGCATGTGTGAAAATCTGAGTATATGAACTGAAAGTTGGTTTAAGTTGGAATAGAGGATCCAGCGAGGGATAGAAGCGGTCAGAGCCTATTTTAGCCCTATGCGGAGTAAAACCAGAAGGATGTAGTGAGTAGAAATATAATTTATATGTTCGAAGCTATGTTTTGCATGTGTGAAAATCTAAGTGTATAAATTGAAAGTTGGTTTAAGTTGGAATAGAGGATCTAGCGGTGGATGAAAGCAGTCAGAGCCTTTTATGAAACATATAAAGAAAGAAGCTTACGTTTTCACGTAAGCTTCTTTTTTATGTAAGTGTGTGTAACCGTTAAGCCGCATTGGGTTTTGTCGGTGAGTACGCGAAACTTTACGGTTACACAGCACTTATTCATATGAGTAAAGGGTTATTTCAACAGAAAATTTGTAATTAAGCGATTGGACCGCCTAAGTTAATAATGTCTTCAGAAACGCTTTCGAACTTTTTGAAGTTCTCTTTGAATTCATTTGCAAGTTCAAGTGCTTTTACTTTGTAAGCATCTTTATCAGCCCATGTTTGTTCAGGCATTAACACTTCGTCAGGTACACCTGGTACGTGAAGTGGAACTTCAAGACCGAAGATGTCGTGTTTTGCTGTTTCAGCTTTTGCAAGTTCACCGCTTAGTGCTGCTTGAATCATTGCACGAGTGTAACCTAAGTTCATACGCTTACCAACGCCGTATTCGCCACCAGTCCAGCCAGTGTTTACTAAGAATACTTTCGCATCGTGTTTCTCGATTTTTTCACCAAGCATTTCAGCATAGCGAGATGCATCAAGTGGTAAGAATGGTGAACCGAAGCAAGTTGAGAATGTAGCTTGCGGAGATGTAACGCCGCGCTCTGTTCCCGCTAATTTACTAGTGTAACCACTTAAGAAATGGTACATAGCTTGTTCTTTTGATAACTTACTGATTGGAGGCAATACGCCAGATGCATCAGCAGTTAAGAAAATAATTGTATTCGGATGTCCAGCAACACTTGGCAGTACGATATTGTCAATCGCATGCATAGGGTATGCAGCACGTGTATTTTCTGTTAAAGTAGTATCGTTATAGTCAGCGACACGTGTTTGGTCATTAATGACAACGTTTTCTAAAACTGAACCGAATTTGATTGCATCGAAGATTTGTGGTTCTTTCTCATGAGAAAGGTTTACACATTTCGCATAGCAACCGCCTTCAATATTGAATACGCCGTTATCAGACCAGCCATGCTCATCATCACCGATTAATTTACGGTTTGGATCAGCAGATAATGTTGTTTTACCTGTTCCAGATAAACCGAAGAATAGTGCTACGTCGCCTTCTTCGCCTACGTTTGCAGAGCAATGCATAGAAAGAATATCTTGTTCAGGTAGTAAGAAGTTCATAATAGAGAAGATTGATTTTTTCATTTCTCCAGCGTACTCTGTGCCACCGATCAGTACGATACGTTTTTCGAATGAAACCATAATGAACGCTTCAGAATTTGTGCCGTCAATTGCTGGATCTGCTTTGAAGTTCGGTGCAGAAACGATTGTAAATTCTGACTCGTGAGTTGTTAATTCTTCTTCAGTTGGACGAATAAATAATTGGTGTACGAACAAATTATGCCATGCGTATTCGTTAACAACTTGAATTGGTAGGCGATAGTTACGGTCAGCGCCAGCAAATCCTTTGAAGACGAATAACTCTTCTTTTTCTTTTAAGTATTCTAATACTTTTGTATATAATTTATTAAAATGTTCTTCAGAAATCGGTTGGTTTACTGCTCCCCAAGCAATTTTGTCAGCAACCGATGCTTCTTTCACAATAAATTTATCTTTAGGAGAACGTCCTGTGTATTTTCCTGTTGAAGCAGAAACTGCACCAGTAGAAGTTAATTTCCCTTCATTTCGCATTAATACTTTTTCCACTAATTGCGGAACACTTAATTGAATCTGTGCATTGCTTCCGTTCAATAATTCATGTAAACCAATTTGGACATTCACAGTACTCATATTTATATACCATCCTTTTCATTTTCATTTTCATCTAATGAAATATTTCTCGTAATCCCCACCAAGAGTATAACACAATTATATAAATAATGTATACTATTTATTTATTTTTGTTTGTGTGAATGTATGATTTCCTTATTAATATTTCATTCTATACGTATTGAGAAAAACTTTCGGGAAAATGTGAATATTAATTGACAAATGAATATCATTTCTTTAGTATAGGTTGGGACGGATACTCTCTTATCCCGAGCTGGCGGAGGGACAGGCCCGATGAAGCCCAGCAACCTCATCTGTATTGGTAAATACAGGTGAATAGGTGCTAAAACCTGTGCGAGGCTACAGGTCTCGAACGATAAGAGCGAAGGGCAAAAAGCAGTATGCAAGTAGCAAATTAAACCTTTCCTCTATGTAAAGTGGGAAAGGTTTTTCTGTATGCTTGTGTGGGAGAATAAATGTATGTCGCAGTTTGTGGCAAATTAAGGATGAGTTCCGTACAATATATACAATTACTGTAGGGAGGTTTACCACATGACAAAAAAACGTCATCTGTTCACATCTGAGTCTGTAACTGAAGGACATCCAGATAAAATTTGTGACCAAATTTCTGATTCAATTTTAGATGCGATCTTATCAAAAGACGCAAATGCACGTGTGGCTTGTGAAACAACTGTAACAACTGGTTTAGTATTGGTAGCGGGGGAAATTACGACTTCTACTTATGTAGACATTCCGAAAATCGTTCGTGAAACAATTCAAGGCATTGGTTACACACGCGCAAAATACGGATTCGATGCAGAAACTTGTGCAGTTTTAACATCTATCGATGAGCAATCTGCTGACATCGCTATGGGTGTTGACCAAGCGCTAGAAGCACGCGAAGGTCTAATGACTGACGCTGAGATTGAGGCAATTGGTGCAGGAGACCAAGGTTTAATGTTTGGTTTTGCATGTAATGAAACACAAGAATTAATGCCACTTCCAATCTCGCTTGCTCACAAATTAGCTCGCCGTTTAACTGAAGTACGTAAAGATGACACATTATCATACTTACGTCCGGATGGAAAAACGCAAGTTACAGTTGAGTATGATGAAAATGGTAAACCTGTACGTGTGGATACAATTGTAATTTCTACACAGCATCACCCAGATGTTACATGGGAAGAAATCGATCGTGACTTAAAAGAGCACGTAATTAAAGCTGTAGTTCCAGCAGAATTAATGGATGGAGAAACGAAATTCTTCATTAATCCAACTGGCCGCTTCGTAATTGGTGGACCACAAGGTGATGCTGGTTTAACAGGACGTAAAATCATCGTTGATACTTACGGTGGATACGCTCGCCACGGTGGCGGTGCATTCTCTGGTAAAGATGCAACGAAAGTTGACCGTTCAGCAGCATATGCAGCTCGTTATGTTGCGAAAAACATCGTAGCAGCTGGTCTTGCTGAAAAAGCAGAAGTACAACTTGCATACGCAATTGGCGTAGCACAACCGGTATCAATTTCAGTTGATACATTTGGCACTGGTAAAGTATCTGAAGACGTACTAGTAGAACTAGTTCGTAACAACTTCGATCTTCGCCCAGCTGGTATTATTAAAATGCTAGACTTACGTCGCCCAATTTACAAACAAACAGCAGCTTACGGCCACTTTGGACGTACTGATGTAGATCTTTCATGGGAACGTACAGACAAAGCTGCAGCTTTAAAAGAGCAAGCTGGTCTATAATATATGAAAAAAAGCTTTGCGCGGTGAGCGCAAAGCTTTTTTTATTTTGTTTTACTTATTATTTGGATACATGAATTACAATATGTTTTTCCTTCTAGCTCAATATACTTTTTCATATTTGTCAGTCCGCTTGTCGGAAATGGCATATAAATCCATGCTTTTTCATGCGTTTGTATTTCTTTTTCGCATGATTTACAAAGGATCGGTTTCTTCTGGAACATATGTAATCAACCTTTCATTTGACGTGCTTTACCCGCGCAAAATGCACTGCTTAGTAAAAATAACGTTGCAAATATAATGCTCACTAATGTAGCGTATGGAATTGCTCCTTTTAGAGAAAAGCCAACAGTAATGGAAGCGACGAATAAGAGGATGAATGTTGTTGTTAATTTTTTATAAAGTTCCATAATAGGTAGACCTCCGTATTTAGAAATAGAACGCTTAAAAATAAAATCCACTATATAGGCAAGGGCAAGTGGAATGGCTGTACTAGTCAAATAGTAACGAATACCACCATCAGGCATCAGTACATACAATTTTAAAAAATTAATATCAAACCCGTAAGCGATGGATTGAAAAAGGGATAATATAATTAAGAATGGTATAATAGGTACATATCGTTTTATGTTATAAAACACGAAAAACTCCTTTATATGGATAAATATACTTATATTGTATCATGTTGAATTATTTGCTTCATACATAATTTTACAAGAAAGTGAAAGGGAAGATGAAAAATGAGTGTCAATGAACATAAAAAACAAGCGCCAAAAGAAGTGCGCTGCAAGATCGTGACGATTTCCGATACACGTACGGAAGAGACAGATAAGAGCGGCCAGCTATTACATGAACTGTTAAAAGAGGCGGGGCATATCGTTACTGCTTATGAAATTGTAAAAGATGATAAAGAGAGTATTCAGCAAGCTGTGTTAGCTGGTTATCATAGGGAAGACGTTGATGTTGTATTAACGAATGGCGGAACTGGTATTACGAAACGTGATGTAACGATTGAAGCAGTATCAGTGCTATTAGATAAAGAAATTGTCGGATTTGGTGAGTTGTTCCGCATGATTAGTTATTTAGAAGATATCGGAAGCAGCGCAATGTTAAGTAGAGCAATCGGCGGTACAATTGGGCGCAAAGTTGTCTTTTCAATGCCAGGGTCTAGCGGAGCAGTTCGTCTTGCGATGAATAAGTTAATTTTACCGGAATTAGGTCATATTACATTTGAGTTGCATCGCCAATGAGTAAGTTTGCTGGAATTGTATTAGCGGGTGGTATGTCGAGCAGATTCGGTGAACCGAAAGCGTTGGCGAGCTGGCAAGGGAGTACTTTTATTGAGCATATTTTAAAAGTGATGATAACTGCGATGCAAGAAGTTGTAGTCATTAGTCACTCCGATATAAAAGAGCGAGTAGAGCAATTCGTACAAGTTCCTGTTATAGAAGATATTCCGCATTATAAAGGAAACGGCCCACTTGCTGGAATTGTATCAGGAATGGAATATATCGAAGCAGATTGGTACGTGATTATGCCTTGCGATGCGCCAAATGTTTCAAAAGAGTGGTTTCTTATTTTATTAAAGCAAACGGGTGACGAGTATGATGCGGTTGTACCTATTATTAATGGAAGAAAACAGCCGTTACTTGCAGCGTATCATAACCGTGTGAAAGAGAAGATTTACACTTTACTTCAAGAAGAGAAAAGAAGTATGGGGCAGCTTTTATCACAATGTAATGTGAAATATGTTGCTGGAGAAGATGTACAAGCGAATGCAGATTGGTTTATGAATGTGAATACGAAAGAAGAGTATGTACAGGCTCAAAAAAACCTTTCAAATGAATGAAAGGTTTTTTGATATACAGAAATTGGGGAACAATTACTGTATAAAGGTATGTGAGTAAGTTGATTTTAAGGGGAATTTCTTAAAATCATCATACAGTAAAAATACTGTATAACCATATTTTAATTTTTATGGGTTTTTATTACAAGTCTGTTTAGTTATGTATATTTTCGTTATAATGAATATAGAAATAAAATGATATTTCACCTTATGTATCATTTAGTGAACGAAGTTTTATAATTGTGTAAGAAACTCCCTCTGTCTAGTTGAAGGGAGTTTTTTTGTTATGAAATTGATTTATATACATCTTTAGTTCTATACGATAGACATAGAATATATTTACAAATATAACATTTGATGGGTAGCTGAAATGGAGAGTCCTGTTTTATACTAATATTGTGTCACCCCTTCTAAGGGACAGTGCACAACCGGTGATTGGCTAATGGGAACATTCTCATTTTGCCAGTGCCGGTTTTTTATTAGATAATGATGGTAATAAATTTTTTGAGGGAGGGATCGTTTTGAAAAAGATAGATTTTACTTCTATGAGAGAGAAAGTAGCTAGTTTTTATATTTATTCTATCTCTTTTCTTGGTTTAATTGCTGTTGTCATTTCCTTATTTTTAAGTGAAATGCCTTCCCATTTTATACTACTTTTGTTGTTAATTATGTTTATGGGAATTACTGAGTATTTTCCTATCCGCATTTGGAGAGGGGGGATCACACTCAGTCTTACGCTTATTTATACAATGAATTGGCAGTTTGGAATGCATATAACTGTTGTTTCGTGTGTGGGTGTGATGTTATGTATCCAATTGTTTCGCCGATTACCTATGCAAAGGACGGTATTTAATTGTGCGCAACTTGCTCTTAGTATCGTATTGGCAGAATGGTTTTCCAGTGGATGTTTCTCATTGTTTATTTCTGGAATGAATCTTTCGGTTTTGTATGAAAAATTCATAATTTTGTTTTTATTCAGCGCATTTCTGTGCCTTTTTAACAGTTTATTTTACGATCTTTTAATCATACTGCTTCCTCAGCCCTATCCGCTAGAAGAGTGGCGTAATAAGAATATGTTAGTACTCTTGAGTTTGAGTTTTTGTTTGTTTTATTCTTCACTTATACATATGTTAGATTACCGATATCGCGGAGTGATGGATGAAATTATGGTTCTGTTCTTCTTTTTCCCGCTTGTGGCAATCTGTATCATTAGCTCTTTCGTTAGACAAATACGGGTGGAAAAAGAAAGATTATATAAGCTTTTTTCCATTACGACGGAATTAAGTCGTGGACTATCTGCCGGCAACTTACAGCAGATGAAACAATCACTGAAAGGATTTCTAGGAATACAGGCATATGTTTTATGGGCGAAAGATGAAGAGAACTGGACACTTTTATTAAAGGATGGAAAAGTACATCGTGATATTTCTAATTATTCTGACCTACATAAGGAGTTTGAAGAGATATCAGAAACTGTTGTTGTTACTGATTGGAAAACAGGTATGGCTCCGGGAGATGAAGTGTTTGAAAATACGATGCGCTCTCTTGTGTATTTACCTCTTAAGGTAAATCATGAATTAGTTGGAATGTTTGTGGCAGGGAAAAGCAGAAGTGCGAGTTTTATTACTGAAGATGTACAAACTTTAGCTACGTTTGCCAATCAATTAGGCAGCTTGCTTAAAACACGGACACTCATTTCTGAACAGGAAAAAAGAACGATTTTAGAAGAAAGAAATCGAATTGCTCGTGAAATCCACGATGGAATCGCACAAGCATTGGCCGGAGTGATATTTCAGATGGAGTCAGCTCAGAAAAAATATGCAGATCGACCAAAAGACATGCAGCAAGTGGTAGATACAAGCATAAAAAAATTACGGAAGAGTTTAAGTGAAGTTCGTTATTCTATTTATGCTTTAAAGCCATATCCAACACAAAGATTAGGACTAAAACAAGCAATTATAAATAAAGTTCAATCCTTAAAACAAGAATATGGTCTAGCCATTACATATCATGAAAGAGGCCGTTCTCGAAAACTTAGTTTTACGAAAGAAAGAGTTATCTTCGATACTTTGCAGGAAAGCTTGCAGAACATTATAAAGCATGCAAGGGCAGATAAAGTTGACATTCTATTAAGCTATCAACGGGAACATGTACTTTTAAAGGTAAAGGATAACGGAATTGGTTTTTCTCTTTTTGAATCGATGATTAAAGCAAAGCATGAGCCGCACTATGGTATATTACATATGAATGAACAGGCTGAACAGCTAGGGGCTGTCCTTCAAATAGATAGTTCAGCAGGAAAAGGGACAGAAATCACATTGTTAATTCCAGATTCAGAAATGGGGGAGGATTACCATGATTCGAATATTAGTAGTGGATGATCATACTGTTTTGCGTGATGGAATTCGAAGTATATTGGAACTCGAATCTGATATGCGAGTAGTTGGAGAAGCTGTTTCCGGGGATGAAGTAGTAAAAAAAGTGGAAGAGTGTAGGCCCGATTGTATCTTAATGGATATTAATTTACCGGGGAAAAATGGTATCGAGGCTACATCACTCGTGAAAGATCAGTATCCGAGCTGCCGTGTTCTCGTATTGACTATGTATGAACATGATGAATACTTGATGGCTGCTCTTCGGGCAGGTGCAGACGGTTATTTACTGAAGGATTCATCATCCGAGCAGGTAGTGGCGGCAATCCGAATGGTATTACAAGGAGATTCTGTGATTCATCCGCGTATGACTAAAAAGTTGATTACATATCATCAGCAAACGAAATCAGAATCAAATGAAAATGAACTAACAGAGCGTGAAAAAGAAATACTGTTTGAATTGGTTAAAGGTCTTAGTAATAAGGAAATTGCTGAAGCTCTATATATCAGTGATAAGACAGTTAAAATCCATATTAATAAGATTTTCAGAAAACTGAATGTAAAAAGCCGTTCACAAGCAGTCATATATGCTGTGCGAAATCAGCTTGTTCCATTTTCTTAAATAAAAATCATTTAAAAGAACTACCCTGCACTTTATTATTTTACTCAAAATAATAAAGTACGGGGTAGTTCTTTT
The DNA here is from genome assembly GCF_050279585.1 of Bacillus sp. NPDC094064. Lineage (NCBI taxonomy): Bacteria > Bacillati > Bacillota > Bacilli > Caryophanales > Bacillaceae > Bacillus > Bacillus sp. NPDC094064. The sequence goes on along the minus strand of NZ_JBNNUI010000004.1, from coordinate 288,661 downwards.
GTACTATACGGTATAGAACTAATAACTAAAAAAATATTACTTTTTGATAATTTTCAGAAAAGTTTTAATTTTATAAGATAAGAAAGTAGATTTGTAGCCTAATAGCTTCGGAAATTTATGTTATGCAATAACTACAGATATAAATAAATTTAGATGGGGGAACTTGTATGAAGAGAGGGAAATTTGGGAGGGTTCTTACAGGAACGTTAGTTGCTGGTATGCTATTGTCACAAGGTGTTCCGTATAATGTATTGGCAGAAAGCGCGGTTGAACTGAAGCCAGTTGATAATGCGGAACAGGTACTAATGAATCTGTCTTCAGAACAAAGAAAGGCGTTGGAACAGTTAGATGTAAGTCCTAATTTTACGATTTCACCTGATATTGACTCTAATAGTTCTGAATTAGTTAACGTTATCGTGGAGTTCAATCAGGCTCCAGCAAAAATTGAAGTGATGAAACAAGCGGCGAAAGGGAAGAAAATAGCTGCTACTACTGCGCAAGCAAAAGTGGATGAAGAACATAAAGTGTTTAAGCAACATATCGAATCTTTAAAATCGAAGAAGGATGCTAGCACGTACGATATGAAAAAAGTGGAAATCACACGTGAATATAAAAATGCGATTAACGGCGTAGCGATGACGTTACCGGGTGTGGCAGTGCAAGAGTTGATCGAATCTGGAGTCGTAAAACGCGTCTTTAAAGATTACGAGGTAAAAGTGGAACCTCCGGTAGAAACGAAAGAAACGGTTGATCCGAAAATGGCGGACAGCATTCCACAAATTGGCGTGGACAAGCTTCATGCAGAAAATATTATGGGTAAAGGAATTAAAGTTGGCGTTCTTGATACAGGTGTGGACTACAATCATCCTGACTTAAAAGATGCTTATAAAGGTGGGTATGATTTTGTAGATAACGATGCAGATCCGATGGAAACGACGTACGAGGATTGGATAAAAGCTGGTAAGCCACAATATCCAGGCTTAGTGTACTATACAAACCATGGTACACATGTAGCGGGGACAATTGCAGCTCAAAAGAAAAACAATGCAGATTACGCTGTAAAAGGTGTAGCACCTGAAGTTGACCTATATTCTTACAGAGTATTAGGCCCTTGGGGCGGAGGGAATTCTGCGGGAATCCTTGCTGGAATCGATAAAGCAATTGCAGATGGTATGGATGTCATCAACATGTCGCTAGGTGCGCAGACGAACGATCCGTTATATGCCACTTCTGTTGCAGTAAATAACGCCATGCTTTCAGGTGTGGTGACAGTTGTTGCTGCAGGTAACGCCGGGCCAAACGAAAAAACACTAGGTTCCCCGGGAACGGCAGCTCTTGGTATTTCAGTAGGGGCAAGTGATGCTGCCATGTCTATTCCTACATTCAGCGGGAGTGTATCTAACGAAAAGTTTGAAAATATGCAGCTATTAGGTAAAGATTTTCCTGATAAGTTAGAAGATTTAGAGGGACAATCGTTACCAATTGTATTTGCGGGACTTGGTAAACCAGCTGATTTTACGGGGAAAGATCTTAACGGAAAAATTGCGTTAATTCAGCGCGGAGAAATTACGTTTGATGAAAAAATTAAAAATGCAAAAAATGCTGGAGCAAAAGCGGTTATCGTATATAACAATGTCGACGGACAAATATCTGCCTACTTAGGTGAAGGAGTAGGTCTTATTCCATCTTTCCGTCTGTCAAAAGCGGATGGAGAACGGTTAAAAGGACTAGGTGAAGTATCTTTCAAATTCGAAACGCTGAGCAATACAAAAACGGAAGGTGATCACTTAGCTGATTTCAGCTCACGTGGACCAGTAAACGGAAATTATGACATTAAGCCGGATGTAGTCGCTCCGGGTGTGTCGGTTTTCTCTACTGCACCGGAATACATCAATGATCCGCAGGACGGCATAAATTACGGCAATGCATATGTACGCTTGTCTGGTACTTCTATGGCGTCTCCTCACGTAGCGGGTACAGCTGCATTGATTTTGCAGGAGCATCCAGAATACACACCTTTCGATGTAAAAGCGGCTCTTATGAATACATCGGATGATTTGAATGGCCAGAACTCCGTATACGAAGTAGGTGCGGGGCGCATTGATGCGTATCAAGCTGTTCATACGGATACATCTATCAAAGTATTGGACAAAACAAAAAATATTGAGAACGGAAATGTTGTTGAAATTGACGAACAAACAGGTTCTATTATGTTTGGCAGACATTTTAAGCAAGATGATAAACCAATTGAAGCAAGCAAAAAAGTAAATGTCCAAAACAACGGTAAAGAAGAAAAATCCTTTAAAGTAGAAGTAGAGTATCACGGTGAACGTACAGGCATTCAAGATGCAGTGAAGAATGGAATACAAGTTGAGGTGCCTGCATCTCTTACAGTGGCAAGCGGACAATCGCAGGAGCTGCAGCCAAAAATTACGATTCCTTCTAGTGCAGCGAAAGGCAGGTATGAAGGATATATTCATGTAACGAATGCGAACAATCCATCCGAAACATATCAAATCCCATTCGCTGTCATGGTGACAGAAAAGGGATTTGAATATATAAAAACGAGTACACCATCCGTAACGAATAATACACCTTTCTGGGATCTTTTAAACACTACGGTCCACGGCATAATGAAGTTGAATAGTCCGATGCAAACAATCGATGTGCTTGTTAAGGACAGTAAGACAGGGAAAGCTGTAGGTTTTGTAGGAACAGCGAACACTAGTAAGTTGCAAACGGACAAAGAAACTTTTCTTGTAGGAGCATTCAATGGTATTGTCTATCCATTTACAAATGATCCTTCCAAGCCGATTAGTGATATTCCTGTGAAGCTTCCAGCAGGCGATTATATACTGGAAACGATTGGGCACGATGAGGAAGGAAAATCATATGTTGCACATAATCCGCTTATTTTGGACAATACAGCACCGGAAGTGAACATGGATAAAAAACCGGGTGTGATTGAAGTGAATGACTCCATGTTTACGGAAGAAGATGGAAAGAAAGCAGTATGGGTGCATGGAACGGCTAAGGATGCGACAGTGGATCTATTGAAGTCCAAAGGCTTGAACGTTGATCAATCATCCAACACCATGGAGTACTATGCAAACTCTGGAATGGTAGGTGGAAGCTTCCCAATCCAAGCAAATGGAGATGTGAAATTCGGTATTGAGGCAAATGATATTGCAAAAAAACCTCTAAATTTGACTTTGAATACGTTTGATATTGCAACGACATTTAATAAGCAAAGCTATGTCTTCGTAAAAGAAGGTACGGAATATACGACTTCTAGTTATGATAAGAAAGACGTAAGAGTCGGCGATACAGTTACGATGACACTTAGTCTCAATAATGTGAAGCAATTTGTATCTGGGGAATTCCAGGTCGAATTCATGAACGATTTATATAAGTTTGAGAATGTGAAATTGAACAATGCGGTAAATGAGTACGCGAAAGAAAATGGCTTGGAAGTATCGCTGCAAGAACCTGTGGTGAAAGAAGGAACTAACACCAATACGGTGAAAGTCGGCGCATCTATGAAAGGGAATGCATTTAACGGTATGGACGGTGATATGCCTTTCCTTGATGTAACGCTCAAATTAGTAAGTGATGCATATTACAATAATGCTACCAAATTTAATGTACCACAGGCGTCTTATATGAAAGCGGGACAAACAGCTGCTACTGCCATTTCTTATTTAAATACGGAGAGCTTTAACATCATTCCAACGCATTCGAGAGTGCTGGGTCCTATCAAGCCAGAAGCATTCTTGACAGCAAGCGGTTCTTTGAAATCAGGAGATTATACAAAAATAGGTGCCGAAGTATATGTGCTGTCCCCAAAAGGTAAAAAATATAAGGGAACAATTGATAGTAAAGGGGCATATACGATTAATGGTATCCCAGCTTCTACTGAAGCACACACAGTTGTTGTCGATGTTCCGGGACATCTGAAAGCGATGAATAAATTTATTCCTGGATATTCTGTAAACGGTGAGGTGCGCGGGCAATATTTCAGATTAGGCACTAAAGGTCTTGCAGGAGATGTGAATGGTGACAGATTGATTGATATTCGAGATATGCAAAGCGTAGTTGATGTATACGGTAAAAAGGATGCATCCATCTTGCCGCAAGATCTCAATCAAGACGGTGTCGTAGATGAGACAGATGTCCGCTTTATTGAGAAAAACTTCTTGCAAAAAGAAGTCGATGTTCCAGAAGTGGTTAAGCCGAAAGAAACAATCGGTAAAAAAGGTCTGGCAGACTTCCTGCGTCAGATTGGTTTAGAGCCGAAATCAAAGTAATAGAGTGAAACTTCTATTAGTGGGGGATTTTCTTCATCCCTCACTAATGATTTCTCACTTAATCTAATGATAGATTGTATCTACTATATTTTTATACAAAGTAAGATCAATAGCTTTAAAGGTTACTTCTTTTGTTTGATTTTCAGAATGGCATCTTAGTTTACTAGTTTCACGGATTGTTTGTAAAACAATTATATGAAGAAAAGAGGATGAGCTATGAAGAGAAGAAAAAGTGGGAAGCTTCTTATAGGAACGTTAGCTGTGGGTATGCTATTGTCACAGGGTATTCCGTATAACGTATTGGCAGAAAGTCCGGCTGAACTGAAGTCAGTTGATAATGTGGAGACAGTCCTGAAGGGCCTATCGGCAGAACAAAGAAAGGCTTTAGAGCAATTGGATGCAAATCCTAACTTTACGATTTCACCTGATATTGATACGAATAGTTCTAAATTAGTTAACGTTATCGTGGAATTCAAGCAGGCTCCGGCGAAAATTGAAGTGATGAAACAAGCGGCGAAAGGAAAGAAAATAGCTGCTACTACTGCGCAAGCAAAAGTGGATGAAGAGCATAAAGTGTTCAAACAACATGTCGAATCTTTAAAATCGAAGAAAGATGTTGGCATTTACGATACGAAAAAAATGGAAATCACACGCGAATATAAAAATGCAATCAACGGTGTAGCGATGACTTTACCTGGTGTGGCTGTGCAGGAGTTGGTCCAATCTGGAGTAGTAAACCGTGTTTTTAAAGACTATGAGGTAAAAGTGGAACCTCCAGTAGAAACGAAAGAAACAATTGATCCGAAAATGGCGGACAGTATTCCGCAAATTGGTGTGGACAAGCTTCATGCAGAAAACATTACAGGTAAAGGGATTAAAGTCGGCGTTCTTGATACAGGTGTTGACTATAATCATCCAGATTTAAAAGATGCTTATAAAGGCGGATATGATTTTGTAGATAACGATGCAGATCCAATGGAAACGACCTACGCTGATTGGATAAAAGCTGGTAAGCCACAATCTCCAGGCTTAGTGTACTATACAAACCATGGTACACATGTAGCAGGAACAATTGCAGCCCAAAAGAAAAACAATACAGATTACGCTGTAAAAGGTGTGGCACCTGATGTAGATTTATATGCTTATAGAGTACTAGGACCATGGGGCGGAGGAAATACAGCGGGAATCCTTGCTGGGATGGATAAAGCAATTGCGGATGGTATGGATGTCATCAACATGTCACTAGGTGCGCAGAAAAATGATCCGCTATATGCTACTTCTGTCGCAGTAAATAACGCCATGCTTTCAGGTGTGGTGACAGTTGTTGCCGCAGGTAACGCTGGACCAAACGAAAAAACACTCGGTTCTCCTGGAACGGCGGCTCTTGGTATTTCAGTAGGGGCAAGTGATGCTGCCATGTCTATTCCTACATTCAGCGGGAGTGCATCTAATGAAAAATTTGAAGGTATGCAGCTATTAGGTAAAGATTTTCCTGATAAGTTAGAAGATCTTGGGGGACAATCCTTCCCGATTGTATTTGCAGGACTTGGTAAAGAAGCTGATTTTACAGGTAAAGATTTAAACGGAAAAATTGCGCTGATTCAGCGCGGGGAAATTACGTTTGATGAAAAAATTAAAAATGCTAAAAAAGCTGGAGCGAAAGCGGTTATCGTGTATAACAATGCTGACGGACAAATATCTGCCTACTTAGGTGAAGGAGTAGGTCTTATTCCATCCTTCCGCCTGTCAAAAGCAGATGGTGAACGGTTAAAGGCACTAGGTGAAGTATCTTTCAAATTCGAAACATTGAGCAATACAAAAACGGAAGGTGATCACTTAGCTGATTTCAGCTCACGCGGACCGGTAAACGGAAATTATGACATTAAGCCAGATGTAGTCGCTCCTGGTGTGTCGGTTTTCTCTACCGCACCGGAATATATTAACGATCCGCAGGACGGCATAAATTACGGCAATGCATATGTACGCTTGTCTGGTACTTCTATGGCTACTCCTCACGTAGCGGGTACAGTAGCATTGATCCTGCAGCAGCATCCAGAATACACACCTTTCGATGTAAAAGCGGCTCTTATGAATACATCTGATGATTTGAATGGCCAGAATTCTGTATACGAAGTAGGCGCAGGGCGCATCGATGCATATGAAGCTGTTCATACGGACACATCCATTAAAGTATTAGACAAAACACAAAATGTCGAGAACGGCAAGGTTGTCGAAATTGACGAACAAACAGGTTCCATCGTGTTTGGCAGACATGTTAAGCAAGATGATAAACCAATTGAAGCGAGCAAAAAGGTGGTTGTCCAGAACAATAGTAAAGACGAAAAATCCTTTAAAGTAGAAGTGGAGTATCACGGTGAGCGTACAGGCATTCAAGATGCAGTAAAGAACGGTATACAAGTTGAGGTGCCGGCGTCCCTTACAGTGGGAAGCGGACAATCACAGGAACTACAGCCGAAAATTACGATTCCTGCTAGCGCAGCGAAAGGCAGATACGAAGGATATATTCATGTAACGAATGCGAACAATCCGGCTGAAACATATCAAATCCCGTTCGCTGTCATGGTGACGGAAAAGGGATTTGAATATTTAAAAACGACTTCACCAGCCGTAACAAATAATACACCTTTCTGGCTATATTTAGCCCCTCCTGTGGTTCACGGAATAATGAAGATGAATAGCTCAATGCAAACAATCGATGTGCTTGTTAAGGATAGTAAAACAGGGAAAGCTGTAGGTTTTATAGGAACAGCGAATACTAGTAAATTAATGACAGACGTAGAAACTTATCTTATGAATGCATTCGGCGGTACTGTCTATCCATTTACAAATGATCCTTCCAAGCCGATTAGCGATCTTCCTGTGAAGCTTCCAGCAGGCGATTATATACTGGAAACGATTGGGCACGATGAGGAAGGGAAATCATATGTTGTAGACAATCCGCTTATTGTGGACAATACAGCACCAGAAGTGAACATGGATAAAAAACCGGGTGTAATTGAGGTTAATGACTCCATGTTTACAGTAGAGGATGGACAAAAAGCGGTATGGCTGCATGGAACAGCTAAAGATTCCACAGTAGATGTATTGAAATCGAAAGGTTTAAACTATGATCAGTCTTCCAACAGCATGGCTTACGCTGTAAATCCTATGTTCATAGATGATGGGTATTTTCCGATTCAACCGAATGGAGATGTAAAATTCGGAATTGAAGAAAGTGATATTGCAACAAAACCGTTACAATTGAAGTTGACTACGTTTGATATTGCAACGGCAGTTGATACACAAAAATATGTCTTTGTGAAAGAAGGTACGGAATATACGACTTCTAGTTACGATAAGAAGGATGTAAAAATTGACGATACAGTTACGATGACACTGAGCCTCAATAATGTAAAGCAGCTTGTATCTGGAGAATTCCAAGTCGAATTTAGCAAAGATTTTTTCAAGTTTGAGAATGTGAAGCTGAACAATGCGGCAAACGAGTACGCGAAGGAAAAAGGCTTGGAAGTATCACTGCAAGAACCTGTGGTGACAGAAGGAACTTTCAAGAATACGGTGAAAGTTGGCGCATCTATGAAAGGGAATGCATTTAGCGGTATGGACGGCGATATGCCTTTCCTTGATGTAACATTCAAATTAGTAAGTGATGCAGATTTCGATAATGATATTAAATTTGATGTAAAGCAGGCGTCTTATATGAAAGCAGGACAAACAGCAGCTACTGCCATTCCCAATTTCAGTACGGAAAGCTTTAAAGTCATTCCAACGCATTCGAGAGTACAGGGTTCTATCTGGCCGGAAGCATTTTTGAATCGGGATGGGAGCTATGAATATTTGAGAAAAGTGGATTATACAAAAGTCGGTGCTCAAATATATGCGATGTCTCCAAAAGGGAAAAAATATCAGGGAACAATTGATGATAAAGGACGATACGTCATTAACGGTATCCCAGCTTCTACTGAAGCATACACAGTTGTTTTAGATGTTCCGGGACATCTTAAAGCGATGAAGAAGTTTATTCCTGGATATCCTGTAAACGGTGAGATGCGCGGACAACATTTTACATTCGGTGCTTCTTCTCTGAAAAATCTTGCAGGGGACGTGAATGGTGATAGATTGATTGACATTCGCGATATGCAAAGTGTAGTTGAAGCATACGGCAAGAAAGATGCATCTATCTTGCCACAAGATCTCAACCAAGACGGTGTCGTAGACGAGACAGATGTCCGCTTCATTGAGAAAAACTTCTTGCAAAAAGAAGTCGGTGTCCCAGAAGTAGTTAAACCGAAAGAAACAATTGGTAAAAAAGGACTGGCAGATTTCTTACGTCAGATCGGTTTGGCGCCAAAATCAAAGTAATGCAGTGAAACTTCCATTAGTGGGGCCTTTCTTCATTCCCCACTAATGATTCCTCACTTAATCTAATGATAGATTTTATCCGCTATATCTTTACAAAAAGTGAGATCAATAGCTTTAAAGATTACTTCTTTTGTTTGATTTTCAGAATGGCATCTTAGTTACTAGCTTCACAGATTGTTTGTAAAACAATTATATGAGGAAAAGAGGATGAGCTATGAAGAGAAGAAAAAAAGGGAAGCTTCTTATAGGAACGTTAGCTGTAGGCATGCTATTGTCACAAGGTATTCCATATAACGTATTGGCAGAAAGTCCGGTTGAACTGAATCCAGTTGATAATGTGGAGAAAATCTTGACGAACCTGTCGGCAGATCAAAGAAAGGCTTTAGAGCAATTAGATGTAAACCCTAACTTTACAATTTCGCCTGATATTGATGCTAGTAGTCCTGAACTAGTCAAAGTTATCGTGGAATTCAATCAGGCGCCAGCGAAAATTGAAGTGATGAAACAAGCGGCGAAAGGAAAGAAAATCGCTGCTACTACTGCGCAAGCAAAAGTGGATGAAGAACATAAAGTGTTTAAGCAACATGTCGAATCTTTAAAATCGAAGAAGGACGCTGGCACTTATGATACGCAAAAAGTGGAAATCACACGCGAATATAAGAATGCAATCAACGGTGTAGCGATGACTCTACCTGGTGTTGCAGTGCAAGAGCTGATCCAATCTGGAGTCGTAAAACGTGTTTATAAAGATTACGAGGTAAAAGTGGAACCGCCGGTAGAAACGAAGGAAACAATCAATCCGAAAATGGCAGACAGCATCCCGCAAATTGGTGTGGACAAGCTTCATGCAGAAAATATTATGGGTAAAGGGGTTAAAGTCGGCGTTCTTGATACAGGTGTTGACTACAATCATCCTGACTTAAAAGGTGCCTATAAAGGCGGATATGATTTTGTTGATAACGATGCAGATCCGATGGAAACAACATACGAGGATTGGATAAAAGCTGGTAAGCCAGAATATCCTGGCTATAAGTATTACACAAATCATGGTACACATGTAGCGGGGACGATTGCAGCTCAAAAGAAAAATAACGCGGATTATGCTGTGAAAGGTGTAGCACCTGAAGTAGATTTATATGCTTACAGAGTACTAGGCCCTTGGGGAGCAGGATCTACAGAAGGAATTCTTGCTGGAATCGATAAAGCGATTGCAGATGGTATGGACGTTATCAACATGTCGCTAGGTGCGCAGACGAACAATCCGCTATACGCTACTTCTGTCGCAGTAAATAACGCCATGCTTTCAGGTGTGGTAACAGTTGTTGCTGCAGGTAACGCCGGGCCAAACGAAAAAACACTCGGTTCCCCGGGAACGGCAGCTCTTGGTATTTCAGTAGGAGCAAGTGATGCTGCCATGTCTATTCCTACATTCAGCGGGAGTGCTGCGAACGAAAAGTTTGAAGGTATGCAGCTATTAGGTAAAGATTTTCCTGATAAGTTAGAAGATTTCGAAGGACAATCCTTACCGGTTGTATTTGCAGGACTTGGTAAAGAAGCAGATTTTACTGGAAAAGACCTCAATGGAAAAATTGCGTTGATTCAGCGCGGGGAAATAACGTTTGATGAAAAAATCAAAAACGCCAAAAAAGCCGGAGCGAAGGCTGCTATCGTGTATAACAATGTAGACGGACAAATATCTGCCTACTTAGGTGAGGGGGTAGGTCTTCTTCCATCTTTCCGCCTGTCAAAAGCGGATGGCGAACGGTTAAAAGGACTAGGTGAAGTATCTTTCAAATTCGAAACGCTGAGCAATACAAAAACGGAAGGCGATCACTTAGCTGATTTTAGTTCACGTGGACCGGTAGAAGGAAACTACGATATTAAGCCAGATGTAGTCGCTCCGGGTGTGTCTGTTTTCTCTACTGCACCGGAATATATTAATGATCCACAGGACGGCGTAAATTACAGCAATGCATATGTACGCTTGTCTGGTACTTCTATGGCTACTCCTCACGTAGCGGGTACAGTAGCATTGATCCTGCAGGAGCATCCGGAATATACACCATTTGATGTAAAAGCGGCTCTTATGAATACATCTGATGATTTGAATGGGGACTATTCCGTATACGAGGCGGGTGCTGGGCGCATTGATGCGTATGAAGCCGTTCATACGGACACATCCATTAAAGTATTAGACAAAACACAAAATGTCGAGAATGGAAATGTTGTCGAAATTGATGAACAAACAGGTTCTATCGTGTTTGGCAGACATGTTAGGCAAGGGGATAAACCGATTGAAGCGAGCAAAAAAGTAAATGTCCAAAACAACGGCAAAGAAGAAAAATCATTTAAAGTAGAAGTAGAGTATCACGGCGAACGTACAGGTATTCAAGATGCGGTGAAGAACGGTGTACAAGTTGAGGTGCCGGCATCTCTTACAGTAGCAAGTGGAAAATCACAGGAGCTACAGCCGAAAATCACGGTTCCTTCTAGCGCCGCGGCAGGCAGATACGAAGGATATATTCATGTAACGAATGCGAACAATCCGGCCGAAACGTATCAAATTCCGTTCGCCGTCATGGTGACGGAAAAGGGATTTGCCTATATGGAAACGGAACGACCATCAGTAACAAATAATACGCCTTTCTGGCAATACATGAGGCCATTCATCTTTGGACTCATGAAGTTGAATAGCCCAATGGAAACAATCGATATCGTTGTCAAAGACAGCAAATCGGGGAAAGCTGTAGGATTGACTGGAACGATAGACGCCAGCAATATGATGACAGATATAGATTATGCTGGAATAGTATTCAATAGCTATGTCTATCCATTTACAAATGATCCTTCCAAGCCAATCGGAGATGTCCCTGTAAAACTTCCAGAAGGAGACTATACAATTGAAATGATCGGGCATGATGAGGAAGGAAAATCATATGTGGTAGGCAAACCGATGATCGTGGATAATACAGCACCAGAAGTAAACATGGATAAAAAACCAGGTATAATCGAGATTAACGACTCCATGTTTACAGTAGAGGATGGACAAAAAGCGGTATGGCTCCATGGAACAGCTAAAGATTACACAATAGATGTATTACAATCGAAAGGCTTAAACTATGATCAATCTTCCAATACAATGGCTTACTATTTAGAGTCTGGATTTATAGGTGGATTCTTCCCGATACAAGCAAACGGAGATGTGAAATTTGGTATTGAGGAAAGCGACATTGCAACAAAACCTTTAAGTTTGAAGTTGACTACGTTTGATATCGCAACGGCAGTTGGTAGACAAAACTATATCTTCATGAAAGAAGGTACAGAGTATACGACTTCTAGTTACGATAAGAAGGATTTAAAAGTCGGCGATCCTGTAACAATGACACTGAGCTTGAATAATGTAAAGCAGCTTGTATCTGGGGAATTCCAGGTAGAGTTCATCAAAGATTTGTTTAAGTTTGAAAATGTGAAGCTGAACAATGCGGCAAACGAGTATGCGAAGGAAAAGGGCTTGGAAGTATCACTGCAAGAGCCTGTAGTGACGGAAGGAAATTACTTTAGTACGGTGAAAGTCGGTGCATCTATGACAGGGGATACGTTCAGCGGTATGGACGGAGATATGCCTTTCCTTGATGTTACGTTCAAAGCAGTACATGATGAATGGTATAGTGACCCTATCTTTATGGATGTAAAACAGGTATCTTATATGAAAGCGGGGCAAACAGCCGCTACTGCTATTCCTTTTTACAACACGGAAAATGTAAACATCATTACGAAGCATTCAAGTGTGTCAGGTTATATTGGGCCGGAAGCCTTTTTGACAGAAGGCGGTTATTTGAAAAAGGGAGACTATACAAAAATTGGTGCCCAAGTATATGCGCTGTCTCCAAGCGGTAAAAAATATAAGGGAACCATTGATACAAAAGGAAAATATCGTATCGATGGTATCCCGGCTTCTGATGAAGTATTCACAGTTGTTGCCGAGGTTCCGGGACATTTTAAAGCAATGAGGAATTTTATTCCTGGATATTTTGTAAACGGTGAACAGCGTGGGCAAAACTTTAATTTTGCTTCCCTAAAAGGTCGTGCAGGGGACGTGAATGGTGATAGATTGATTGACATTCGCGATATACAAAGTGTAGTCGATGTATATGGTAAGAAGGATGCATCTATCGTGCCGCAAGACATCAATCAAGACGGTGTCGTAGATGAGACAGATGTCCGGTTCGTTGAGAAAAACTTCTTGCAAAAAGAAGTCGGCGTCCCAGAAGTAGTTAAACCAAAAGAAACAATCGGTAAAAAAGGCCTGGCAGATTTCTTACGTCAGATCGGTCTAGAACCGAAGAAATAAAATAGGGTGACCTAGGAGTGGTTGTTGATAAAAGAGGGGGGAATTTCATCTTCTGCAAATATCGATAGTCGCTCTTAAATAAAACACTAAGTTCTTTATTAAGAACTTAGTGGCTATCTAAAAGGCATCAAATAAGGAAATAATTCGTTTTTACTTCATATGGGCTTATCAGCTTTTGAGTGGTTTAAATATTATAAAAATAGGGGGATTATTAAAATGAGTCTTAAGAAAAAAATTGGTATGGGTGTTGTATCTGCAGCTCTTGGTTTATCTTTAATCGGAGGCGGAACGTTTGCGTACTTTAGTGATAAAGAAGTATCAGAAAACACGTTTGCGGCTGGTACGTTAGATTTGAGCATTGATCCACAAGTTATCATCGATGTTGACAAAATCAAACCAGGTGATCAAATAGAACGTGATTTCCACTTAATCAACAGCGGTACTTTGAAAATTAAGGACGTTCATCTTCTTACTGATTACACTGTAATAGATGCAAAAGGTGATAATGGAAATGCTGATTTCGGTGATCATGTCAAAGTAGAGTTTTTATGGAACATAGACAAAAATACAGTTCCTGTATGGGAAACTACTTTGTCTGAATTGAAAAAGGCCACTGCTGATGGCAGCTTTCCTGATCTTGTAGAAAAAGGTGTCGTAAACTGGGAAGGAAACGGACTTGCTCCGGGCAAGGATGACAGTTTCTATGTGAAATTCATATTTGAAGATAATGGAGAAGATCAAAACGTATTCCAAGGAGATACATTGAAATTGAACTGGACGTTTAATGCGAACCAAACAAAAGGTAAAGAAAAATAAGTTCAAATTTTATTTATTATATTTATGTACCAAATGAACCGCTAAATAAAAACGCAATGTAAAAAGAGGTCACACTTCGAAAGGTGGCCTCTTTTTATATTGTGAATTGATGATACATAAGCTGAGTTTAAGCTAGCATTTCCGTTTTTCGACTTTGAATCGCATCATCATAATGCATGAGTAAATCATTGAAAATTTCATCCCAGCTTTGTGTAGCGGCATAGGATTGAGCATCTTGGCTCATTTGTTTACGTGTTTCTTCATTATTTAACAAGTTATAAATAGATGATAAAAATGAGTCTTCATTTTTAGGTTCACATAGAACTCCCGTTTTTCCATCTTTAATAATATTTTTAACCCCGCCACTATTTGCACCAATGACAGGTGTGCCACATGCAAGGGATTCAAGTACAACATTTCCAAAGGTCTCAGTAGATGATGGAAATACCATTAGATCAGAAGAAGCATAGGATTCAGCTAAATCCTCACCTTGTAAATAGCCAGTAAAGGTTACATTTGTTTGCGGAACAGCTTCACGTAAATTTGGTGCTAGAGGACCATCTCCAGCGATGAGCCAATGAATATCGTCACGTTCTTTGTTTGTCGTTTGAATAAGTGTTTGAAGAGTGTCGATATCTTTTTCAGGAGCAATTCTTCCAACGTAGGAAAGAACGTACTTCGCTGTAATATTATATTTTTTTCGGAATAGGTCTGTATTGTAAGATGGATGAAAGATTGTGCAATCTACCCCGCGTCCCCATATAGAGAGAGCCTGAAAGCCTTTATTTTTTAATTGATGTAATGTTTCAGAGGATGGAACGAAATTTTTTTGCATATGACTATGAAACCATTTTAAATAGTTCCAAAGCATATTGGAGAGAAATTCGATTTTGTAATAGCGTAAATAGGCGTCAAAATCAGTATGATAAGAACCGACAACCGGGATGTTCAACTTTTTTGCGTAATATAACCCACAAAGTCCCATGTTGAAAGGTGTGGCAATGTGAATCATATCAGGTTTAAAGGCAAGAAGTTCCCGCTTAATGCGCGGAGTAGGAAAAGAAAAGCGACATTCTGGATATAATATTGTTAACGGGATACTTCTCATTTTGTTCACATTCGCTACGAAATTATCTTCAGCCGTATGCTGAGGGGCGAAAACAGAGTAGGCGATATTTTCTTTCTGAAAATATCGTGTTAACCGCTCTAACGTTTTCGCAACCCCGTTCACTTGTGGTGTAAAAGTATCGGTAAATATGGCGACTCTCATCATATCGCTCCTTTATGTGAAAAGTGGGATGAATTGATAATAAGAGACAATGCCAGAGCAAGTGCCGAGGCACATACCGACGAATACATCTGACGGATAATGAAGTCCTAAATAAATACGAGAAATACCGATGCATAGTGCTAGCGGTAATAGAAAAACGAGTAAGCTTGGATTATAGCAAATAAAAGGAATGAAGACCGAGAAAACAGCCGTTGTATGACCAGACGGGAAAGAGTGATCTTTCAATGGATGGACTGGATATTTCGCATCTTGAATTGTTAAATAAGGACGTTTTCGTGGATACCATCTTTTTAATATTTGCACTGGAATATGGCTAATTGCTAACGAAATAGCAGTTGCAATTGCAGCTTGGTGCAAAGTTCCATCTGCGAAAATTAAAAAGAACAGTGTGAGTGCGATGGAGAAAGTCGCGCCACCGATATGAGTAATATTGCTGAAAAAGATATTTAACGTTTTTTGATCAAAGTATCGGTTAATTCCTTTGAAAATGTAACATTCTATTTTATACAGTCCACTGGCCTTCATGAAAATTCTCCTCCCTCGTTTACATATATATGGAGATATTAGCTTTTATTTTAATAAGATTTTGTTGAGGGAGTAATAATGTTTTGTAAAGAAAAAGTTAGATTTTATAAAAAAAGCTGCCAGTATTATGGCAGCGATAAAATCATTTTTGCAGTGATTTATAATATTGACCTTTTTCAACATATTGTGTGCGAATACGCTCCATGTCTTTACGGTCTTCTTCTGTTAATTCACGAACGACTTTCGCTGGACGACCGAAAGCTAATGTGTTTGGCGGGATTTTCTTTCCTTGTGAAACGAGGCTCCCAGCACCGATAAAGGCTCCTTCGCCAATTTCAGCACCATCTAATATAATAGAGCCCATTCCAATTAAAGCATCTTTTTTAATATGACAGCTATGTAAAATAACTTGATGCCCAACTGTAACGTCATCTTCTAAAATAAGAGGATACTGTGGGCTTTGATGAAGTGTACATTGGTCTTGTACATTTACCCGGTCTCCGATGATTGTTGGTGATACATCACCTCGGATGACTGTATTAAACCAAATACTTGCTTCCTCACCAATTGTCACATCACCTGTAATGGTTACGTAGTCAGCGATAAAAGCACTACTCGAAATTTTCGGATTTTTTTCTTTGTAAGGATATATCATGTAAAGCCTTCCTTTCCTAGAGACTAGTTTAAGTGTATCAAATTATGAAAAAGAGTGAAATGGAGGAGGTCCGTATGTGGAATTATGAAGCAGAGGAAGCGAAAGCTGTATTCGTTATTGTGCACGGCGCTATGGAGTATCACGGACGTTACGAAGCAGTCGCGGAAATGTGGAATCATATCGGCTATCATGTCGTGATGGGGGACCTTCCGTCACATGGAACGACCTCAAGAAATAGAGGACATATTGCTTCATTTGATGAATATATAGAGGAAGTTAAAGTATGGGTGAAAGAAGCAAGAAAGTATCGATTACCCATTTTTCTATTCGGTCATAGTATGGGTGGCCTTATCGTTATTCGTATGATGCAAGAAACGAAGAGAGAGGATATAGATGGTATTGTTTTAAGTTCGCCATGTTTAGGTGTATTAGCTTCACCTGCTACTCCGCTTCGAGCTGCGTCAAAAATATTAAACATCGTTGCTCCAAAATTGCAATTTGCAACGAATCTTACGGTGGAAATGTCAACACGCAATCATGAAGTGAGAGATGCGATGGAGAATGATTCGTTGTTCTTGCGCAAAGTGTCAGTACGTTGGTATAGTGAATTAATTAAGTCTATTGAAATTGCTCATAAAAAAATAGGCGATTTTCCAGATGTTCCACTCTTGCTAATGCAAGCATGTGAGGATAAACTTGTAGATAAAACACGTGTCCGCACCTGGTTTGATAATGTTAAAATAAGTGATAAGGCATATAAAGAATGGCCGAATTGTTATCATGAGTTATTAAATGAATATGAGCGTGATGAAATTTTGAATTATATTCAGGCATTTACTGAAATACGTATCCATAACATAATAGAAACAAATAAGTAAATTATTTGTACATTGAATAGAGGAGATGAAGGAAGAAGTGAACGTACCGAGTAATCCCATAACGCTCATGGCGAAAGTATACCGTGATGTGTTTCCGGTTGTACACCATGAGCTAGCGATGTGGAAAGAGCGTGCCTACCATATTCCGAATGATGAGCTTCATAGTCAGGCAATCGCAAGTATTGAGCATAAAACGTTTCATTGCGAGGGCGGTGGCATTTTAGCCTTGTTAGCGAATGAGCACCGAGAGGAATGTATTCGTTTTATCGTAGCGTATCAAACGATTAGCGACTATTTAGATAATTTATGTGATCGCAGTACATCACTTGACCCAAATGATTTTGCCGCGCTGCATGAATCGATGTTAATGGCATTATCACCTGAAGTAGAAGGTGGCGGTAATTATTATCGTTACCGTGATGATCAAGATGATGGTGGTTATTTAGATGAACTTGTTGAAACGTGCCAAGATGTTTTAAAGAAAACGAAGCATTATGACAAAATCGCTCCTGTTCTTCATGAACTTGCTTGTTATTACTGTGATTTGCAAATTCATAAACACGTGAAGTTAGAAGAAAGGGAACCACGCTTACAAACATGGTTTGAAGCACATAAAGAAAACTTACCTGAGATGAGTTGGTTTGAATTTTCAGCATGTGCCGGTTCTACGCTTGGAATCTTCTGTCTTGTAGCATATGCATTCCATGATGAATTACATGATGAAGATATTGCGAAAATTAGACAAGGATATTTCCCTTACGTACAAGGACTTCACATTTTACTTGATTATTTCATCGATCAAGAAGAAGACCGCGCCGGCGGGGACTTGAATTTCTGTAGTTATTATGAAAACGAGCAAGCTATATTAGATCGCATGAAACATTTTGTAGAAGAAGCAGAGAAGAGCATTGGTGATTTGCCTCATGCGAAGTTTCATCGTCTCATAAGCCGAGGATTACTTGGCATTTATTTATCAGATCAAAAAGTATCAGCACAAAAGAATATGCACAAAATGGCACGGCGAATCGTAAAATACGGAGGTCTCACTTCACGATTCTTCTACTGGAACGGGAAGATGTACCGAAAGAAAATGGCGCAGTGATGAAGAAAACCACTCTTATAGAGTGGTTTTTGTTATAATATGGTAAAGGTAGTGGCGGAAATGAAGCGATTGTTTCAAAAGCTATATGACCATATTGAAGTAACATTACTCGTGCTACTTTCCATTTCATTTGTAACTGGAATGTATATGATGATGAATAAAGCCGGCGGTCCTACAACGATGGATTATGTAGCTCAAGTTATCATTGCATTGATTATTACCGTAGATATTGTCTTTTTAATAAGTGGTAGAAAAAAAGAAAATAGTAAATAAAAAGCATTTGTACACGGTAGTACAAATGCTTTTTTATTAAGATCGTATTTTTGAAAATACATATATAAGAAGTTCAATCGCGAAAATAACTAAAATAGACAGTCCAAATAAAGGCATGACAGCGCCTAGTATAACCATCATGATAAAGAAAACGAGTACGCTTTTCTTATCTCTTTGCTTTGGAGGTGCTGCTAATTTTCCTTTCGGCTTTCTTGCTAACCACATTTTTATTCCGTAATAAATGAGAAGTAATAAAGATAATGTCGTTAGTAAGCATACTATTTTATTTGGCCATCCGAATAAATGCCCTTCATGAAGCGGGATACCGTAAGTGAACCATTGTGCAAATAATCCATAATCACGATAGTCCGTTTTGGAAATGAGTTCTCCGCTATACTGATCAAAGTAAGCTGTTATTTCTTCATTCGGTGCGACATGCATACCTGTAATACCAGAACCGCTCGATTTTGAAACAGTGAATACACCTTTCGGATCAGTTGGTAGAGAGATAACATAAGGCTTCTTTATTTCAATTCCTTTTTGTAATTCATCGACAGAAAGTGCTTTTGGCTCATTTGAATTCGATTCAGGAGGAGCTTCCTTTCTTGTTGCCCACGGTAATTCTTTTACCTTTGATTCAGGTGGTGCCATATACAATTTTGGATATCCGATTGATTCATTCGACGATGCGATTTTATAAATTTGGTTTCCCATAAATCCTGACCATGGCAATCCAGATGCGACTAGCAGAACGAGAGGAATTGTAAATATAATACCGATAATAGAATGACGTCGTTTTGCTTTTTCTCGCTTATTGGATGATGGTGTGTTTTTGAATTGGCGTATACTCATATACAACCCAGTCACAATTAAAAAGATTGTCCAGCACGCTGCAAGTTCTACAATATAGTTGACGACAGTACCACCAACTAAAAGGGAACTATGTAATTCCCGCATTATATTAGCAAATGTTTCACTTGCGTTTTGATCTCCGACAATTTGATTATTGCTATCTAAATACACATATTTTTGTTGTCCAGTATATTCATTTGCAATGGTAAGTCGTGTATTATAATCCCCATTAAATTCACTAATTTTCGCCACACTGTAATGTGGATATTTTTTCTCTGTTAATAAAAGCGAATCAGCCATCGAAATAGATTCTGTTTGGGCGCTCTTCCCAAAATATAAATCTTTATAGATGAAATCTTCAACCTCTTCCCGAAATAAATACCCAATTCCGCTCAGTGACAACGTAATAAGAAGCGGCGTAATAAAGAGCCCAGCATAAAAATGCCAACGCCAAAAAATGTAATGAAGCGAACGATTTTGTTTCATACTTTCAGTTCCCCTAACCTTCCCTATATGAATAGATTACTCATTTAATATAGCGAGATTAAGTGTGGATATTTTGAAAGAATTGTGAAGAAAGTTAAAAATTTTATGCTTATGAAGACCTCTTTGTATTTGATACATACATTCTAACAACCGCTTCAGCAAGACATTGAGCAGAATCAACAAAATCCTCACTCGCTACCACATTCAAATCGGTACATGCGATAATAGCAGTATCTACTTCATCTCTCAATTGTAAAACGAGCGTACTCCATAATTTGCGGGCTTCTTCAATCTCTCCAGATTTAATCCAAGTAATAATTTGATTAATCACCTCTTGCCATTTTTCATGATGAATGTATTCTATATTACGCTTTGCAATGCCATCTTGGTAAATCCCTGCTTGAACAGTTGCTTCTGTTGCGAGAAGAGCGACTCTTTTTATATTTTCAGGAATTGTTTGTAACGTTTCATCGACTATATTCAAAATAGGAATGGAAAGAGAATGCTGTAATTCTTCAAAATAAAGATGCGCCGTATTACACGGCATAGCGATAAAGTTAACGCCAGTACTTTCAAGTTTTTGTGCTCCTTCAATAATCGCTTTTTTCATCGCTTCGTGATCAATAGGGTGATCCATATAAAACGGTGTTGGGCAAGAATAAATCATCATATGAGGAAAGTCCATATCATGCTTTGCTCCGTATATTGTTTGGCATTTTGCTACAACTGTATCAACGAATGATCCGGTTGATTTTGGCCCCATTCCTGCTAGTATTCCGATCATTGTTTCATCTCCTTTAATATTGTATACATCCATTATATAGGAGAATAACAAACAGACGTGCAATGATTGCACGTCTTTTTCTTATGCTTTGTCGATAAGTCAATATGTTGTGTTGAATCGTCGATATATTATCGCTTCTCAATCGCCACGATAAATGGCGGGTTATTTTGCTGGTTAATGAAGCCGTATCGCAAAACGTGAGCTTGTTTTTGGTCTAGCTCTTCTGCAAATTTAAGTACAGCGTCGCGTTCTACTTGGCCTTCTGGGTGTCCGTGGTAAATAACAAGGACGATGATACCTTCAGGTGCCATTACTTCTAATAATTGTTCAATCGCTGAGATTGTTGAGTTCGGTTTTGTAACGATATGTTTGTCTCCGCCAGGAAGGTAACCTAAGTTGAAAATGGCGCCTGTTACTTTTCCTTTTGCATCTTCTGGTAGTACAGATAAAAGTGTGTCGTGACTATCGTGAACTAAAACAGTACGTTCGAAAAGTTCTTGTTCTTTTAGGCGGACAGTAGAGCTTTCAATCGCCTCTTTTTGAATATCAAATCCAAATACTTTTCCGTTATCCCCAACGATTTCAGCTAGGAAGCAAGTGTCATGCCCATTGCCGAGTGTTGCATCTACAGCGTAATCGCCTTCTTTTACTGCCGTTTGCAGTAGTGAGCGAGCAAACGGTAATACACGTTCTAATTTCATTTTTGTTTCTCCTCATTTGCATATTTTCCTTGCCAGCTTCCGCGGCGTACAAATTCTGCATCGATGGAATTTAATACTTCCCATTTATTTAAGCTCCACATTGGACCGATCATTAAATCAGGTGGACCGTCACCTGTGATGCGGTGCACAATTACGTCTTCTGGAATAATTTCAAGTTGGTCAACAACGAGACTTACGTAATCCTCCAGAGAAAGGAATTCTAGTTGTCCTTTTTCATATTGCTTCACCATTGGCGTTCCTTTTAATAAATGAAGTAAATGAATTTTAATTCCTTGTACGTCAAGCTTCGCTACTTCACGAGCTGTTTCCATCATCATGTCGTAATCTTCAAGTGGAAGACCGTTAATAATATGAGAGCAAACTCGAATACCGTGCTTACGTAATTTATTTACACCTTCCACATAAGACGGATAATCGTGAGCGCGGTTAATCAGGTTTGCAGTTCGTTCATGAACAGTTTGTAATCCGAGTTCAACCCAAAGGTACGTGCGTTTATTTAAGTCCGCTAAATATTCAATGACATCGTCCGGTAAGCAATCTGGACGAGTTGCGATAGAAAGACCGACAACGTCTTTTTCTGCTAGAAGCGGTTCGAATTTTTCTTTTAGCACTTCAAGTGGTGCGTGTGTATTTGTGTAAGCTTGGAAATAAGCGATACATTTCCCGTCTTTCCACTTTGAGCGCATTTTTTCTTTCATTTCATGATATTGCGTTATAACATCATCGCGGCGATCGCCAGCGAAGTCACCAGATCCAGCGGCACTGCAAAATGTACAACCGCCGTAAGCAACGGTACCGTCACGGTTCGGACAATCGAAGCCAGCATCTAATGAAACTTTAAAGATTTTTTCACCAAATTCATTTCGTAAATGGTAATTCCATGTGTGATAACGTTTATTGTCGTTTGTATATGGAAAAGGGTTTTGAACCTTCATTATTTTCCCTCCTAAGCCGAGTCAAAATGAAACAAAATACATTATAACATACTCATAAGGTTCAGATGGAAGGGACACACTAAAGGGGAATTGAAGCAAGGAGGGACAATTATGGCAGAGCGTCAATCACTTGAATCGTATATTACACAAGCGGAACAAGCGGTGGAATATGCGAAAGAACAATTAAATCTTGGCATGAGACAAGAGCATTACAATACGATGGAGTATTCAGATGCGCAGTTACAATTAGAACAAGCATATAACGATTTACAAACAATGCAACAACATGCAAATGATGAGCAACGTGAGCAGTTAAATAGAGCACGTATGGCAATTCGCCAATTGCAACATCAAATGATTATTACACCGCACTAATAAGGAGTGAATGTAATGGCGAAACGTTCAGATCAAAATAACCCAGAGCAAAAAACGCAAAACGGACATAACGCTGAGTTTTCGAATGAGCTTGATCCAGTTGTTCAAGTGAAACAGCGTAACAGTAAAAAGGGACAACCTCAAAGATCGAAGCAATCAGAGTAGACCAGGTCGCAATATGACCTGGTTTTATTTTGTTATATTACAATAATGTAAGATTCCTGTAAGGTTTGTCGATAGTTGTGAGCCGCTTTCTCCGATAGAGTAGGGAAGGATTAAATTTTAGACAAGGAGTTGCTTTATGGGGAACACTATTACAAACAAACGAATTGATGAGTTAGATTACATTCGTGGCTTCGCATTACTGGGGATTATTTTAGTAAATATTCTTGCACTACTTAACATTAAAATTCCAGATCCTAATACAGTGGATGCTAGCTATCAAAGGTTTTTATACTTATTTGTAGAAGGTCGTTTCTTCTCAATCTTCTCATTCTTATTTGGAGTAGGATTTTATATCTTTATCTCTAGAGCGATTGCAAAGGGTAAAAATGGGTATGTTTTATTTTTACGCCGCATAGTGGCATTATTTATTTTTGGCTATATCCATCAAATGTTTCAACCTGGAGAGGCATTAGCGTTATATGCAATTTGCGGATTGATCGTTTTACCGTTTTATAAAGCGAAAAAAGAAGTGAACCTAGTACTAGGGCTTATTTTGACAATTACCTTCAGTGTAATGGGAGCTAAAGAATTTTTACCGCTAGGTCTAATTTTATTAGGGCTTGCTGCAGGACAGTATAAAGTGTTTGAAAATCTTTCAGCGAAAATAAAGCAAGTCGCTATTTTTACAGGTATTATGTTTGTTTTAAGTGTCATAGCTGTATGGTATCAATATGGGCACGTTCCTGCTAATCCATTTGTGAACATGATACTTATGAATGAGGATGGGACAATGGATGCCGCAAGTCAGTTTTTAAAAATTGGCGTTACAGTTGGACCAATCATTTCAGCTTTCTATGTTGGAGCATTAATTTTATTACTTCAATTAAAACCAGTTCAAACAGTATTAGCGCCACTGAAATATTACGGTCGTATGGCGTTAACGAATTATATTGGACAAACTGCAATGATTTTAATTGCAGGAAGTGTATTTAATTTTGCAGGGAATTTAACTTACATGCAGACGTTATACGTATGTATTGCAATTTATGTAATCCAAATTATTTTTAGCGTAATTTGGATGGAAATCTTTAAAATGGGTCCACTAGAATGGATTTGGCGTGTTATTACGTATTGGACGGTAACACCTTTAAAGAAATAAAGAGAGAAGTGGGCTGTTCCTTTTGTGGAGCAGCCTATTTTTATTGTCATTCTTTGTCGGCAAATCGATATTCCTTGTCGAATCGCCGATATATTTGGAGTTGTGGTCGATATAATTTGAAAATCGCCGATATATTTGGAGTTGTGGTCGATATATTTGAAAAATCGCCGATAAAAATTTCATTTACCAATGAACATTACACACTCATCCTTTTGACATTACAAAACTGTAAGGTAAATGTAATGTTAACAAATAGCAGTTCATCTCCAAAAGGCGCAAAATAGGTAATGGAAAAACAAGCGTAGGAGGATATATATGACGAAACCAGTTGTAGACGTAAAAAACGTTCAAAAAGTGTACGGTAAAAAAGGTGAGAATCAATCACATGCGTTAAAAGGTGTATCATTCTCAATTCAAGAGGGTGAGTTTGTTGGAATTATGGGACCATCTGGTTCTGGTAAAACGACACTATTAAGTGTAATTTCAACGCTTGATAAAGCGACAGGCGGCGTTGTTGAGATTGCGGGTACGGATATTACAAAAATGAAGCAAGGTGAGCTTTCAGATTTCCGCTCACAAAAGTTAGGATTCATCTTCCAAGACTTTAACTTATTAGAGAACTTATCTATTTACGAAAACATTGCACTTCCACTATCTCTTCAAGGTGTTTCGTCACGAAATATTGGACCGAAAGTAGAAAAAGTAGCAGATATGTTAGGCATTTCGGCAATTCTTCAAAAATATCCATCTGAAGTATCTGGTGGACAGAAACAGCGTTCAGCAGCAGCGCGTGCGTTAGTGCATGAGCCAGCAATTATTTTAGGAGACGAGCCAACAGGAGCTCTTGATTCTAAAAATGCAACGAGTTTACTTGATGCGATGACAAACTTAAACAAAGATCAAGGTGTGTCTATTATGATGGTCACGCATGATCCGTACAGTGCAAGTTACTGTCAGCGTATTTTATTCATTCAAGATGGTGAGCTATATAAAGAAATTCACCGCGGTGGTACACGTGAAGAATTTTATAAAGAAATTTTAGACGTACTTGCAGATTTAGGTACACAAAAAGCGTAAGAAAGGAGGTCTAGGATATGTTATTCAAACTTTCCATGTCAGGACTAAAAAGTAAGCTGAAAGATTATATCGTCTTACTTGTCGGTCTTGTCATGTCTATCTCAATTTTTTATATGTTTCAAACGTTAGCGCTGAATAAAGCGTTTATCGAATCTAACTCAGTTATTCAATCAATTGGATTTGTATTCCAAGCAGGTTCATTTTTATTAGCTATCATAACGTTCTTCTATATTTTATATGCGAACTCTTTCTTATTATCTCTTCGTCAAAAAGAGTTTGGTATGTATATGATGTTAGGAGCAAAAAAGCATAAAGTTACATTACTTATGTTTATTGAGACAATTGTATTAGGTGCTGCATCTCTTGTGATTGGACTTGCAGTTGGTGTAGGACTTGCAGAAGGTATCGGACAGTTATTAATGAAGCAACTTGAATTTGCTGGTGAAGGCTATAAAGCATTTTATCTTCCGTCTATGACTGTTACTTGCATCTTCTTCTTTGCACTATTTGTACTATCAGCAATTATGAATAGTATTAAATTATCTCGCATTTCTGTACTGCAACTTGTACATGCAGATGCACAAACAGAGCGTGTTACAGTAAAAGGAAAAATGACAGGTGTAGTTGCTTTCCTTGCTGTTATTTTATTAGGAATTGGCTATGCATCAATGGTTTACATGGAAAAACTAAGAGAAATGGGAATCCTTATTGCATTAATTACAACAACAGCTGGTACTTATATGCTATTTGGATCACTTCTTCCAGTCTTTATTAAAAAGTTAAAAAGTAATAAAAAACGAAGCGAAAAAGGGCTTAATGCCTTTACATTTGCACAATTAAACTTCCGTATTAATAGCCTAACAAAGGTGCTTGCGACAGTAGCGATGTTAGTTGCTCTTGGAGCGGGTGCAATTTCAGGTGGTATGGCATTTAAAAATAACGTTATAAAAATGGCTGACGGTTTAGTAACATATGATTCAGTAGTTCATAATCTTACAGCTGAAGAAAAGAAAATTTTAGATGGTATTACATTTAAAGAAAAAAATGAATATCGTTACAAAGTCGATGATAAATACGTTTACTATGTAAAAGAGGATTTAGAGAAAAATCGTCCTTTAATAAAAGATATGTCAAATATGAAGTCGATGAAGGATTTAGTGAATACAAAGAAAGTTTCAGCGGATCTGCCAGTAGGTGCAGTTTCTCGAGAAATGAATGAAAAAGATGCGAACGCTAAAGCACTTCCAGAAGAATGGGATGAGGCTTTCCGAACAATCCAGCCATTCTACGTATATGAAGATCATGCAATTAAAATTGTAGATCAAAAACTATATGATACTGTAAATGGTAAAGAAGGAATCGTATTTACTGGAAAAACAGATGATTTTGAAGCGCACACAAAAGAATGGAAAAAACTTGACGAGTTGCAGCTAGTTAAATATAAAAATGTAAAAGCTGAAAGATTAGATAGTAAATATCAAACTTACGACATGTTATACGGCGTTGCGAGCGGAACAGTGTTTATGGGCTTCTTCCTTGGAATTGCTTTCTTAGCGATGATGGCAAGCTGTCTTATGTTTAAAATTCTTTCTGGTGCATCAAAAGATATTACACGTTATCAAATGCTTCGTAAAATTGGTGTACGCCGTGAATTATTAACAAAATCTATTTATAAAGAGTTATTCTTAGTATTCTTATTCCCGGGGATTGTGGGTATTGCTCACGTATTAGTTGGTATGAATATTTTCGGGTTTATTTTAATCGATCCGTACTTCCGTATTTGGTTACCGATTGTTATTTTCGTAATCATTTACTCGATTTATTACTTCATTACAGTTCAATTGTATAAGGGAATTGTTCTTCCGAAAGAAGATTAATTTAAAAGCCGAGCGAAACTGCTCGGTTTTTATTATTTTTACCCATATTTGTATAGAAGTAAGTTTCCGCATTGAAAATGATTATAATCAATAGGCATACCGCGTGAAAATAATGGAGAATACATGGAAATTCAGTAACGTGATAAGGTAAAATGGACAACATGATGAGAAAATTACCGTTCATAAGATGAGGAGAATACGTGCATGGAAGTTGTAGAGGCGTTAAAAGATATAAGCCAAATTGAGGCTATGAAAAAATATTTGAAAGAGCATTCGCAGCGAGATTATCTTTTATTCGTTATTGGGATTAATACGGGATTAAAAATTACAGAACTGCTGAGCATGAAATTTGAAGATGTATTACATGAAGATGGAACTGTTAAAGAGTTTTATTCTCTTCCTGTGAAAGATGAAAAGTTTAAACAAGATATTTACTTAAATGCAAAAGTAAAAGAAGCGCTTATAGAGTATGTACAATCTTTTGATATGAAAAGAGAAAACTACGTATTTCAATCTAATAAAACGACAAATGCAATTACGCGCCAACAAGCGTATCGTGTGATTCACAGTGCTGCGGAAGCTGTTGGAATCCCTGGAAAAATTGGAACGAACTCAATGAGAAAAACATTTGGATTTCACGCGTACAAAAGAGGTGTAGCGATTGCGTTATTGCAAAAACATTTTCATCACGCGACACCTTCAGAGACGTTGAAGTATTTGGGGATCTCAAAAGATGAAGAGTTTAAAACAGAGATTGATGTAGATTTATAAAAGCCGTAACTAAAAACTTTAGGAGGCGGAAAATATGAATATTAGAGAAAGTGAACTTCCGGGCATTGGTTGTAAGTTTGAAGTAATTACAAAAGGTAATGAAAAAATGGTTATCGTTATTCATGATGATGGAAGAAGAGAAATGTATCATTTTGACGCGGATCATGATGAGAGTATTTCAAGCATTTCTCTTCGCGATTCTGAAGCGAGACAAATTTATTCCGTTTCTCATTATACTCGGTATGCTAGTAGGGCCCCATGCCCCAGATTTAGGGCTTATCGATTTAAGATTTATTGAAAGCGGAGAAGTTATTTCCTTCCTTGGCCGTATCACGCGGAGAATTCTCTATTTATTTATATATTGTTACTGATGTCGTTTTTTGTCGGTAAGTCGATATATTTTAATAATCGCTGATATATTTTGAGTTGCGGTCGATATATTTCAAAAATCGCTGATATATTTCAAGCGGCAATCAATGTAATTTCATTTACCAACATCTATTATCTGAATTTCATCAACTATTAATCAGTTGCCTTCCCATTTAAAAACGACTACAATTTTACTGTTATAGATGAACGAAAAAAATAGAATAGGAGGGGAGACTATGCCAAGGAAAGTATGGCTATTAGTAGCTGGGATGATTATTAATGTCACGGGTGCTTCTTTTTTATGGCCTTTTAATACAATTTATTTGCATGATCACCTAGGAAAATCTTTATCTGTGGCCGGAATGGTATTAATGATCAACTCGCTTACTGGTGTAATCGGAAACTTGCTCGGCGGTGTTTTATTTGATAAATGGGGCGGTTATAAATCAACTTTAGTAGGGATTGTTATTACACTCGTATCAATTTTAGGTCTCGTGTTCTTCCATGGTTGGCCTTTATACGTTGTGTGGCTAGCGTTAATCGGATTCGGTTCTGGAATGGTCTTCCCATCGATGTATGCGATGGTTGGTACGGTTTGGCCAGAGGGCGGAAGACGAGCATTTAATGCGATGTATGTTGGACAAAACGTTGGTATTGCGATCGGAACAGCGTGTGGTGGATTAGTTGCATCGTATCGTTTTGATTATATTTTCTTAGCGAACTTTATTTTATACTTTGTTTTCTTCTTGATTGCTTTTATTGGATTCCGTGGTATGGAAGACAAAAAAGAGCCAGGAGCGCAAAAAGAAGCTGAAACGGAAAAAGGCTGGTCACTTACACCAGGATTCAAAGCACTTCTTATTGTGTGTGTAGCATATGCTTTATGCTGGGTTACATACGTACAGTGGCAAGGGGCGATTGCGACACATATGCAGGAGTTAAATATTAGCCTTCGTCACTATAGTTTATTATGGACGATAAATGGAGCGATGATTGTTTTTGCGCAGCCATTAGTTAGTATGCTAATTCGCTGGATGAAGCGTTCTTTAAAACAACAAATTATGATTGGAATCATCATTTTTGCGGCGTCATTCGTTGTGTTAAGTCAAGCGCAGCAATTTACGATGTTCCTCGTTGCAATGGTAACATTAACGATTGGTGAATTATTTGTTTGGCCAGCAGTTCCGACCATTGCCAATATACTTGCGCCAAAAGATAAGTTAGGTTTTTATCAAGGGGTCGTAAATAGCGCGGCGACTGTAGGGAAAATGTTCGGCCCGGTCGTTGGTGGAGCAATTGTTGATTTATACAATATGGAAGTATTGTTTATAGCAATCATGGTAATGCTTGTAGTAGCGCTTATTGCAACGAGCATTTATGATAAACGAGTTAAAGTAGAAGAAACAGTTGAAGAAAAAATTGCAGTTTAGTTTGACGGAACATGTAACATGTTTTAGAATATATTTAAATAAAACAACCTTTGGAACAAGGGAGATAGCTCGGCTGTCCTAAGACGAATTCGTTAGTTATTAAGAGTAACGATTAACCGAGAAGCCCTGCTTCAAGTAAGCTCTTAAGAGATACGAGGCGGAGGGTAGTTCCCATTAACTCATATTTGTAATAACAGTGAGAAGGAGTAGTAGTAATAGAAGCTGGTTTAGAGAGTTGACGGTCGGTGCAAGTCAATCCACGTTTCGTTATGAACTCGCCTTTGAGTTGCAGTTGTGAAACTAGTAGTAGCAATTGCCGTTAATCCACGTTACGGATCTAAGCGAATGTATTTTTTACATTAATTTAGGGTGGTACCGCGGGAATCTATAACCTCTCGTCCCTTTCCAGGGATGAGAGGTTTTTTGTATTTTGGGCGGTGAAAATAAATAGAATTTCAAGGAGGGTATCTCATGAGCTTTAATCATCAAGAAATTGAGAAAAAGTGGCAAGGGTATTGGGAAGAGAATAAAACATTCCGTACGCCAGATGAGACAGAAAAACCAAAATTTTATGCACTAGATATGTTCCCATATCCATCAGGTGCAGGTTTACACGTAGGACATCCAGAAGGTTATACAGCGACAGATATTTTATCTCGTATGAAGCGTATGCAAGGATATAACGTTCTTCATCCAATGGGATGGGATGCATTCGGTCTTCCAGCAGAGCAATACGCACTGGATACTGGGAACAGCCCAGCAGAATTTACAGAGCACAATATTAATACATTCCGTAATCAAATTAAATCATTAGGTTTCTCTTACGATTGGGACCGTGAAGTAAATACAACGGATCCAAACTACTACAAGTGGACACAATGGATCTTCCTAAAACTATTTGAAAAAGGCTTAGCTTACGTTGATGAAGTACCTGTAAACTGGTGCCCAGCACTTGGTACAGTACTTGCAAACGAAGAAATCATTGACGGTAAAAGTGAGCGCGGTGGACATCCAGTTGAGCGTCGTCCGATGAGACAGTGGATGTTAAAAATTACAGCTTACGGAGATCGTCTATTAGAAGATCTAGATGAGCTTGATTGGCCAGAAAGCTTAAAAGATATGCAACGTAACTGGATCGGTCGTTCTGAAGGTGCAGAAGTACACTTCAACATCGACGGTACAGATGAGAAGTTCACAGTTTTCACAACGCGCCCTGATACACTATTTGGAGCAAGCTACTGTGTACTTGCTCCAGAGCATGCGCTTGTTGCAGACATTACAACAGCAGAACAAAAAGAAGCTGTAGAAGCTTACATTAACGCTGTAAAAATGAAGAGTGACCTAGAGCGTACAGAACTTGCAAAAGAGAAAACTGGTGTATTCACTGGTGCTTACGCAGTTAACCCGGTAAACGGTGAGAAATTACCAATCTGGATCGCTGATTACGTTCTTGCAACTTACGGAACAGGTGCTGTAATGGCAGTTCCAGCTCACGATGAGCGTGACTATGAATTTGCATCAACATTCAATCTTCCAATGAAGGAAGTTGTAAAAGGTGGAGACATTACGAAAGAAGCATACACAGGTGATGGTGCTCACGTAAACTCAGCATTCCTTGATGGTTTAAATAAAGAAGAAGCAATCGTAAAAATGATTGAATGGCTTGAAGTAACGAGCGCAGGAAATCAAAAAGTAACGTACCGTCTACGTGATTGGCTATTTAGCCGTCAACGTTACTGGGGTGAGCCAATTCCAGTAATCCACTGGGAAGATGGCACAATGACAGCTGTGAAAGAAGAGGAGTTACCATTAGTTCTTCCGAAAACAGAAAACATCCGTCCTTCAGGTACAGGTGAATCACCACTAGCTAACATTGAAGAGTGGGTAAATGTTGTGGATCCTGAAACTGGTAAAAAAGGTCGTCGTGAAACGAACACAATGCCACAATGGGCTGGTAGCTGCTGGTATTACCTACGTTACATCGATCCAAACAACAGCGAAGCACTTGTAGACCCTGAAAAAGTAAAACAATGGCTTCCAGTTGATATTTATATCGGCGGAGCAGAGCACGCTGTACTTCACTTACTATATGCTCGTTTCTGGCATAAAGTATTATATGATATCGGTGTAGTTCCAACGAAAGAGCCGTTCCAACAATTATTCAACCAAGGTATGATTCTAGGTGAAAACAACGAGAAAATGAGTAAATCAAAAGGTAACGTTGTAAACCCTGATGATATCGTAGCAAGCCACGGTGCAGATACACTTCGTCTATACGAAATGTTCATGGGACCGTTAGATGCTTCAATCGCTTGGTCTGAAAATGGTCTTGACGGAGCTCGTCGTTTCCTAGACCGCGTATGGCGCCTATTCGTTCAAGATAACGGTGAATTAAGTGAGAAAATTACTGATGCACCAAATAAAGAGCTTGAAAAAGCTTACCACCAAACAGTGAAGAAAGTAACGGAAGACTATGCAGAGCTTCGCTTCAACACAGCGATTTCTCAAATGATGGTATTCATCAACGATGCATACAAAGCTGAAACACTTCCGAAAGAATATGTAGAAGGTTTCGTGAAAATGATTGCACCAGTAGCACCTCACATCGGGGAAGAACTATGGAGCAAACTTGGATACAATGAAACAATCACATATGCAAGCTGGCCAACATTTGATGAGTCTAAACTTGTAGAAGATGAAGTTGAAATCGTTGTTCAAGTTATGGGTAAAGTTCGCGCAAAACTAACAATGAGTAAAGACGCATCAAAAGAAGAAATGGAACAACTTGCACTTGAAGCAATTCAAGACCAAATTGAAGGGAAAACAGTTCGTAAAGTAATTGTAGTTCCTGGAAAACTTGTTAACGTTGTTGCAAACTAATGAATGAAAAGCTCAGAGCCTTTACGCTCTGAGCTTTTTTATTATGAATGAAGAAAAAGATGTGAAATTCCCACAAAGACA
Organism: Bacillus sp. NPDC094064; assembly: GCF_050279585.1. Classification (NCBI taxonomy): domain Bacteria; kingdom Bacillati; phylum Bacillota; class Bacilli; order Caryophanales; family Bacillaceae; genus Bacillus; species Bacillus sp. NPDC094064. The sequence continues at coordinate 256,120 of NZ_JBNNUI010000004.1, read as the reverse complement.
AACACCTATTCTTCTATAAGAAATATGATAAAAAAGGTAGGCTAAATTGAGAAGAAGAGGTGAAAGGAATGAAAGGGATGGACAATAATGCACCACATGGCTTCTTCGGAGGTGGATCGGATAGTTATGGACAAATGATGTTCATGGGAGGAGATGGACATCACGGGTATGGTGGAATGCCAAGTTGGATGGGAGGAACAGCTGGAGGATTTCCGTCGTCGGTAGCGGGAGTACAAACAGGATTTCCGTCGTCAGTAGCGGGAGTACAAACAGGATTCCCAACATCAGTAGCTGGAGCACAAACAGGAATTCCAACATTAGTAGGAGGCGCACAAGGGGGCGTTCCTGTAGGTATGCCGACTATGTTTCCACCTTTCGTTGGAGGCGTACAGACAGGATTTCCTGTACCTGGAATCGGTGTTGTAGCTGGTGGTGTCGGCGGTTTCCCTCAAGGTGTTCACGGTCATCATCATCACGGTCACCAGCATCACGGTCATCATCATCATCACGGTCACCATCACCAAGGTCATCATCACCAAGGTCATCACCACCAACAACAAGTACATCATCACGGCCATCACCAGCTTCATCCGCAGGCGGTTTTGTATCAAACACACCAAGGTCAACACCATCACCAAGGTCAACACCATCACCAAGGTCAACACCATCACCAAGGTCAACACCATCATCAAGGTCAACACCATCACCAAGGCCAGCAACACCACCAAGGCCAGCAACACCACCAAGGCCAGCAACACCACCAAGGCCAGCAACACCACCAAGGCCAGCAACACCATCAAGGTCAACAACAATATCAGCAACAACAATATCAGCAACAACAGCAGCCGTGGGCTAGTGGAATGGGTGCCGGAACAGCAGCTGGGGCGGCGGCTGCAACAGCAGGAGCAGCGGGGCATGCTGGACATGTGGGACATTAATGAATTACATGAAAAATTCTCTTGTGCGCAAGGGGATTTTTTATTTTGAGGGAAAATATATTTATATTTTGGAATGTGATATGGAGTAGTAAAATATGAAGTTCATGATTTGTGAATAAGAGTATAAAAAAAACTGCTAAGAATATTCCTAGCAGTTCCTCTTGTATTATTTACTAGCGTTTGCCAATACTTCTTGACGTTGGCGTTCGATTTCAGCACGAAGTTGTGGTTCTGGTGCTTGCCATCCTTCAGGTTTTAGAATTTTGCCGTCGCCTTCACGGAAGCGAGGTTTCCCATCAGGGAATAGTTTTGCCATGTTAGCGTTGTTTACAATTTCAAATCCTTTATCTGGACGTACGCCCATTTCTGCAAACGTTCCGAATGCAAAGTAAATAAGGTCAATAAGTGCATCATATTGGTCTTCAACAGTTGTTGCTTCTAGAAATTCTTCTAGTTCTTCTTGCATAAAGCTAGCACGAATTTTTGCGCGCTCATCTGTTAATTTTGTTGGGGTATTTGTCACAGGATGCCCGAATACTTCATGCATTTTCGCAACAAGTTCGTACCCTTTATCTAAACCTTTTTCGTTTGTCATGTTGTTTCATCCTTTCTCGTTTTGTGCCGAATTTCATTGTAACATAAGGTGATTATGAAATGAAAAGAACATCTTATAGAAATAAGATGTTCGCTAGTTATTCTTCTTTTTTTATTAACATGGATAGAATAAGATCGATGCCAAACATACCAACGAGTAGCATTGGTATAACGACGAGTAAATAACGTGTGAAGGAAACATTTTTTAAGTATGTATGAGCAAATAAAAAGACGCCGAGAAATAAAATACCATTTAAAATAGGCTTTATTAATTTTTTTGACATAAGCTCCCCCGTAAATATCTTCTCTCTCTATTTGGTAATAAAAAACTCCTCTCTCCGTTGTATCATGCTGGAGAGAGGAGTTCAATCATTTCTCATTCAATTACACCAGAATTTGTAATATTCATAGTGTATTTTAAGTTTATTGGTACATCTTTGTACATCCGTCGCCACTCTTCTAATTTGAATGGACGATAATGCTGTTTATATTTTGCTCCTAGCCCAAGAGGGTCGACACCTAAAGATTTAAACTGTTTAATTAGTTTGTTACCTTGTGTATCCAATTGTTTTTGGATGGATTTTTCAATATTGCTTGTGTTTTTTTCGTTTTCTAAGTTAATTTGTTTCGATAATTCTTGAATACGGGCATCAAGGTGAACGTGAATGAAAAAAGAAGGTTTCCCGTTTTTAATTTTTATATCGTAAGTTGGAACGGAGCGAATATTATTAACCACTACGTACCCAGAATCAGCTTTAAATTCATGCGAATCTAATTTATGTTTCTCTAACAGTCCTTTAAATAGGAACATATCTTTTTCAGCGATTTTACCGACATATTTATCCTTTTTAAAAAGACCAATTCCGACAATTTTTATTTTATCGGCATGTTTTTTTAGAATCGGAATATAGTAATCTTGGCCTTCTTGATAATAACGGAATGCTCCTAAATGCAGGTTATCCTTTGGTAAAGGGCCGGTTTCCATGTTATGTTCTAGCAATTTTTTTATATAGATTGCAACGTTGGATGCTGTTGTATATTTCCCTTTTAAAAGTTCAGTACCACTTCCCTCTAATAAAGAAACATATAAAGCGTTTCCTATATTTACATCTCGAATTAATGTGTCAAATGAAGTAGACATTCCTTTTTTAGCAAGTTTTGTAGTAAATAGAGCAACCCGCATTTGTCCGCTAGCAAATGGTTGAGAAGACTCTAAAGATGTATTTGCTTTTACTTGTTTTACCGCATTTGCTGTTCCTTCAAAAATTTGAACCTTATTTCCTTTTTGCTGAATAGGGCAAACAAACGTCACTTTTACTTTATTATCTTTTGCTACATCAAAAACAGTTCCTTGAATAAGCTGTACATCATCGACAATATTTTTTTGTAAACATCCAGTTAAACTGAAGAGTGTTATACAAGAAATAAGTATTAATTTGCTTTTGATTTTTTCCATTTTCTTTTCACCCACACAATAATAAATAGGATAGGGATGTATACATAGATAAGCCCAAAACTAACTTCCGCTGAATAGCTAATAAAGTTATTAATAGCATGTCTGTTTGATAACAATTGTGAAACAATGAGGGTGATAAGCAATAAGGCAAGTAGTACACCTCTTTGTTTTACACGAAATATTTCATGGATTCCCCTTGTTGCTGCCCATAACGGAAGGATAAAACTCGTAATAATAACGAGTGCATAAGCTGAAATCGCAATATATTCTAGCCTTTCTATGAATGGTAATTGAATTACTTGAGTCATGGAAAGTTGTGACCATATCGTTTTTAACAATTGCTTCTCACTAAAAAACACAAAGGCTAAAAGGGTACTAAATAAAAATAAGAGGTTTGAAAATAGTGCCCCGTATTGAGCAAATTTATGAGATTGTTTAGGGTTTTTTACAAATGGATATACCATGAGATAGACCTCAAACCCTGTCATACTATAAACTGCAAGATGGGCAGCTTGTAAAATATCTGAAAAAGAATGTGTGAACACAGGTAGTAGATTATCCCAATGTGAGTATTTCAAAACGAAAAGGCTAAGAAATAAATATCCTAATGTACCGCCAACTGAAATGACGCAAATACCAGTAATGACACGAAATCCAGAAGAAATAATGTAGTAGCTAACTAAGCATAAAAAGAGAGTTAACATCCAAGTTGAAGCGGTAGGAAACATCCATACTTGAATAATTTCAACGTATGTTCGAATGACTGAAATACTGACGGCGAAAAAATAAGCCATAAAGATGAGGCTAATGCCGTTTCCTAGCCATTTTCCAAATGTTTGTCGATGTAAATCAACTAAGTTTCCGTTTGTTTCTTTTAATAAAAAGTACATCATCCATATAAGAATATGGACACAAACTCCTATAATTAGAACTCCCATCCAGCCGTCATATCCAGCGGCTTTTGCAATAATGCGAGCGAATCCGAGAACTCCGGCACCAAACTGTGCACTGTGAATTAAGAAGAAAACAAAGATAGGAGATATTTGATATTTTTCTTGAACTTTACTCATCAATGCACCTCATTTCTTAATCGTCAAAATCGGATCTATGTTTTGTTGAAATCCCTTTTGCAGATTTTTTTACATGTTGTGGCCTTGCTTGTATATCTCTTGTATCAATCATTGTTAATGGAAAACGAATCCAAGAGTCTTTAACAGATTGTTGTCTTGTCGGATAAAACAACGCGTACGGTTTACGTAAAGAAGTAAGTCTAAATAAATGGGTAAATAAAAAGATGAATCCAAGAGAAATCCCGAGAAGTCCTCCTATTTCTGCAAATATGAGAAATGGGAAACGGAGTAACCGAACCGCGTTACCCATTTTATAAATAGGTGTAATAAAGGATGCAAGTGCTGATAAGGCAACGATAATTAATAAAATATTACTCGTTAAACCAGCTTGTACAGATGCTTGTCCGATTACGATACCGCCTACAATACCAAGTGTTTGACCAACTTTCATCGGTAATCTCGCACCAGCTTCTCTTAATAAATCAATGGCAAGTTCTAAGAATAGCGCTTCAATTAAAGGTGGAAACGGTACTTGTGCCCTTGATAAAATTAACGTTTCTAATAAATCACTAGGAATTAATTCATAGTGATAGTTTAAAGTGGCAACATATAATGGTGTCGCGCAAATTGAGAATAAAACAGCGATTAGACGTAAAATTCTTGAAAATGTAGCGTATAACCAAGAGACGTTATAGTCTTCTGGTGAAATGAAAAAATCGAAATATGATACAGGTGTTAGTAAAACACTTGGAGAACCATCAACAAAAATAGCGATTTTCCCATCAATAAGTGCTTTTGTAACTCTATCAGTGCGTTCTGTATTGATATAGAGAGGGAAAATCGACTTTTCCCCCATTAATTCTTGTATATAAGCACTATCATTAATTTGATCATACTCAAGAGCGCGTAATGATTCCTCGAGAAAATCTACATTCTCTTTTTCAGCGAGGTTGTCTAAATACATCATGACAACTTTTGTTTTTGAAAATTCGCCGATAATCATCTCTTTTGTTTGTAAATCTAAAACGGGAAGGCGTTTTCGAACTAAATTAATATTTGTATCAACATCCTCTACGAATCCCTCTTGAGGACCGATAACAGTTGATTCATTTAATGGAGGAGTTGGTGCACGATAATTATCAATCGCAATATTCGCGAGCATACACTTTTGATCTTGCTGATTTAATTGAATAATTGCATGACCTTTTAAAACCATGTCCTCAATCTTTTGTAAATCGTTTGTAATTGTAATGCCGCTCATTGGAATATGTTCTTTCAGCTCTTCTAGTGAAGCATTAGGTCGTTCCAAAAGGATAGGCATTAAATACTTTTGCAATTTCTCACCATCAAGTGAAGGACGATAATAAGAAATCCAATAAGGCATCGTTTCATCGTCAGATGTATGGTAATTAACAAAATCGCTAGACCTTTTTAGTTTCTCTATTAAATCTTGGAGCGAATGAATATGGTCTGTTTCTGGTTTTGTAAAATCATAAATACTATTACTTTCAGAGCTTTGTTGTTTATTTTGAGACGAGTCATCTTGCTTCGAGTTTTGTTGCTTATTTTGAGACGAGTCATCTTGCTCCGAGCTTTGTTGTTTATTTTG
>NZ_JBNNUI010000004.1:0-250357 GCF_050279585.1 Bacillus sp. NPDC094064 | reverse complement strand
TGAGACGAGTCATCTTGCTCCGAGCTTTGTTGTTTATTTTGAGACGAGTCATCTTGCTTCGAGTTTTGTTGCTTATTTTGAGACGAGTCATCTTGCTTCGAGTTTTGTTGTTTATTTTGAGACGAGTCATCTTGCTTCGAGTTTTGTCGCTTATTTTGAGACGAGTCATCTTGCTCCGAGTTTTGTTGTTTATTTTGAGACGAGTCATCTTGCTTCGAGTTTTGTTGCTTATTCTGAGACGAGTTATCTTGCTTGGAATTTTGTTGTTTGTTTTGCGACGAATCCTTTTGTTCTTCTTGTTTTTGCTCTTCATTGTTATTTTTATTATGTTTCATACTTCTAGTCTGTTCTTTGTTAGTATCCTCTTGCTTGTTAGGTTGCTGCTCCTGGTTATCTGTTTCGTTTGTTTCTGTTGTAGTTGATTTTTTTTTCTTACGTAACCAATTCCAAATCATATGTATGCCCTCTTTGATTTTGTAATATAGTGCTATTTTGTGGCTAATTTTGTATATTATTCATTTATTTATGAAAAGAAGAAGGAGATTGGTTTGCATAGAAAAAATCCTTTAGTAAGCAGTTCATACTATAGCGGGAAGAAGGCGAGTCTGTGCAAATTGTAAAAAAGGAGAAGTTTATTTTAAAAGAGTTTACGTTTGAAAATGGTAGGACAATGCCTGTTCAAATGGGGTATGAGACGTATGGTACTTTAAATAGAGAAAGATCAAATGCAATTTTGGTTTGTCATTATTTTAGTGCAACAAGTCACGCTGCGGGAAAATATACAGAGAATGATGAGGAGTCTGGTTGGTGGGATGGGCTAATTGGACCTGGAAAAGCAATTGATACAAATAAGTATTTTGTTATATGTACTGATAATCTTTGTAATGTACAGGTGAAGAACCCATACGTGATTACTACGGGGCCGAAGTCGATTAATCCAGAAACGGGGGATGAATATGCCATGGATTTCCCTGTGTTTACATTTCTTGATGTAGCTCGTATGCAATATGGATTAATAAAAGATATGGGAATTTCAAGATTACATGCTGTCATGGGGCCATCGGCAGGTGGAATGATTGCACAGCAATGGGCTGTTCAATATCCTCATATGGTAGAACGAATGATTGGTGTTATTACGAACCCGCAAAATCCAATTATAACGTCTGTAAATGTAGCGCAAAATGCGATTGAAGCAATACAAATGGATTCTAATTGGAAGGGCGGGAAATATGGAGAAGTACAGCCAATGAAGGGGCTTCATTTAGCAAATAGAATGATGTTTATGAATGCGTTTGATGCACATTTTTATGAAACGACATTTTCACGTAATAGTATAGAAATGGCGCTTTATCAAGAGTTTTCCGCGTTAACATCATTTGAGAAAGAGATAAATAAAGTGACATATAGAAGTATAGAGTTAGTAGATGCAAATTCATGGATGTACACTGCGAAGGCAGTTTTATTACATGATATTGCGCACGGATTTTCTTCTTTGGCGGAGGCTCTTTCTCGAATAGAAGCGAATGTACTCATGATTCCGTGTAAACAAGATTTACTTCAGCCATCTCGTTACAATTATAAGATGGTAGATATTTTGCAAAAACAAGGGAAGTATGCGGAAGTGTATGAGATAGAAAGCATAAATGGACATATGGCGGGAGCATTTGATATTCATTTATTTGAAAGGAAAATTTACGAATTTTTAAATCGGAAAGTCTCTAGTTTTGTGTAGATAATAAATGCTGAGGAAAAGGTGCAATGTTTGTAGTAGGCACCTTTTTTTACATGATTTGCAGACGGAAAATATAGGTAGCGATTGCTATACCGAAAAACGCTATACTAAGTAATAGAAATAAGAATGACATTTCTTGTGGCGATTTTATCTTTTTATTATTTTTCATACTAAGTGTAATAATAGCAGCGATTAATAGAATGATGCCCATAATGAAAAGAAAAAGTGTCATTTTAACTGGCTCCTTTCATAAAACAAGTATATTGAGGATACAATGCACGTGTTATGTTTGTAAAGAATAAGTTTTGCGAGAAAATTGAGAAATAAAATTTCCATTCTTTGCGTTCCTTCTTTCACATGCTAAAATTAATTAGAAATAGTTGTTCAAAGAAGAGACGTAAAGGTTTTATTGTATATAAGGAGGAATGACATATGACAGAAGTTAATACAATTACTACAGAAGAAGTGCAAGAGCGTTTAGAAAATGGAGAAACGTTATTTTTAGTAGATGTAAGGGAAGATGAAGAAGTAGCTGCAGGAAAGATTCCAGAAGCTGTACATATTAAAATGGGCGATATCCCAAATAAAGTAGATTTCTTTGATAAAGAGAATGAATATATCTTTATTTGTCGCTCGGGCATGCGCAGTGAGAATGTATGCCATTATTTAAATGAACAAGGATTTAAAACAGTGAACATGGTTGGCGGTATGCTTCAATATGAAGGTGAAACGAAATAGTTAATAGTTAAAAACTTGAAACGAGTCTGTTTCAAGTTTTTTTCTTTTGCATACAGTATACAAAAGGGGGAGGGGTAAATGGGGATTAATTTGCGCAAAGTAAAAATTATTAATAATACAGGAGCTGTCAATGTTGGCGACTGTTATGATATTTCACCTTTAGCGGTGGCGAAAATATATGCGGGTGCTGGAGGCTCCAGTGCTGCTATTTTTTTAAATGGGAAACGCCAGCCAGAAGCGGTAATTAGAACATCTGTATTTCTTCCACCATTAGCAACGAGTACACGTACATTAGGGTCCTAAAAGAAAGGTAGAGTGTAATTATGCCTGCGCATATAAAAGAATTTATTATTGTTAATAATACCGGGAATATATTTACAGGTGATAATTTGAGTGATACGTCATTTACTGCTTCGAAATCGTATAGTGGTGCAATGGGGTGTACTTGGATTGACGTTGTTACAGTAATAGGAACAGAGACGAAGCTTTGTTTACAGCCAGGTGATTCTGTGACGACAACATATACACGAGGTACTCCTGCTGGTACTGTAACAGGAACAAATGCAGGGCAAGGTACAAATGTATCGGGTATAGCGCAAGCTGTCCCTAATACAGATAATATGGATTCAATTGCGGGACTCCCTTAAGAAATTAAGGGGGTTTTTATTATTCAAAATAAAAATAGTCTCGGAGTTTATTTTTGTAAATACATATTAAGAAGAGATTTGTTTCATGTGAAAAAAGAGGGTGTGTAGGTGATAGCCCCCCCTACTGATTAAAGTTTCATTTTATTCACGTGAGCAAAAACATCGTGGTTCGAAAATATATTATAATAGAATGAAAAGAGAAAAATTTGGCAGAAAGGGAGGGTGGCGATGCAGGAGAAGGTTAAAGATCGTTTTGGACGCCCACTTCAAGATTTACGCATATCTGTCATTGATCGTTGCAATTTTAGATGTACATATTGTATGCCAGCAGAAGTGTTTGGGCCCGATTATGCTTTTTTGAAAGACGAGTTTTTACTGACGTTTGATGAAATTGAGCGTTTGGCAAAACTATTTGTTAGCATCGGTGTACGAAAAATTAGGCTTACTGGTGGCGAGCCACTGCTTCGTAAAGATGTAACAAAACTTATTGCGCATCTCGTGAAAATTGATGGGTTAACAGATATAGGATTAACGACAAATGCCATTCATTTAACGAAACAAGCGAAGGCATTGAAAGAAGCTGGATTACATAGAGTAAATGTTAGTTTAGATGCAATAGATGATGATATATTTAGGAGCATTAATGGGCGGAATGTTAATACGAAACCTGTTATGAAAGGAATTATGGCTGCAAAAGAGGCAGGGCTCGAAGTAAAGGTAAATATGGTTGTGAAAAAAGGGATGAATGATCACCAAGTACTTCCGATGGCTGCGTATTTTAAAGAACAAGGAATCATGCTTAGATTTATTGAGTTTATGGATGTTGGTAGTACGAATGGGTGGAATTTTGATCAAGTAGTTACAAAGCGGGAATTAATTGAGATGATTCATAGGGTGTATCCGCTTGAGCCGGCTGAAGCGCATTATTTTGGTGAAGTTGCGAAACGATATCGGTATGTTGGAACAAATGTAGAGGTCGGTTTTATTACCTCTGTTTCTGAGTCGTTTTGTTCGTCTTGTACGAGAGCGAGAATTTCGGCTGATGGAAAGTTTTATACTTGCTTGTTTGCGGCAGAAGGATTGGATATAAGAGAACTTCTTAGAAATAAATTTTCGGATGAAGAGTTATTACATGCTATACAAGATGTATGGATGAATAGAAAAGATAGATATTCAGATGAACGGACAGAAGAAAGTGCGAAAAATCGTCCGAAAATTGAAATGTCTTATATAGGAGGATAAGAAAGGGGGCTATCGTATGCAGGAGCGATATTCAAGACAAATATTATTTTCTGGTGTGGGAGAAGAAGGGCAGCGAAAAATAAGAGAGAAGCATGTGCTTATTATCGGCGCTGGTGCTCTTGGTGCGGCGAATGGAGAAGCAATTGTTAGAGCAGGTGTTGGAAAAGTAACGATTGCGGATCGTGATTATGTAGAATGGAGCAATTTACAAAGGCAACAATTATATACAGAAGAAGATGCAATGCAGTATAAACCGAAGGCGATAGCGGCAGCAGAACATTTAAAAGCGATTAATTCTGAGGTGGAAATAAATCCGGTTGTAACAGATGTGACGGTGCAAGAAATGGAAGAATTAGTGAATGATGTAGATTTAATATTAGATGCGACCGACAATTTTGAAACACGTCTTCTTATTAATGATATTTCACAAAAGTATAATATTCCGTGGATATATGGTGGTTGTGTCGGAAGTTACGGGGTAACGTATACAATTTTACCGGGAAAAACACCGTGCTTCCGCTGTTTAATGGAACATCCAGCGAGTGGAGCAACATGTGATACAGCCGGTATTATACAACCAGCGGTGCAATTAGTAGTGGCGCATCAAATAACAGAAGCGTTGAAAATATTAGTAGAAGACTTTGACTCGCTTCGTGAAACGATGTTATCGTTTGATCTTTGGAATAATCAACAGATGGCATTTAAAGTGAATAGGCAGAAAAAAGATACGTGTTTATCTTGCGGAAGATTGCGTACATACCCGAGTTTAACATTTGAGGCACAAACGAAAACAGAAGTGTTATGTGGACGAAATACAGTACAAATTCGCCCAGGTATGCGGAATGAATTTAATTTAGAAGAAATTAAAAAGCGCTTACAAAGAAGTGTAGAGGTAAAGGCAACACCTTATTTATTATCATTTCCGGTAGAAGAATATCGCTTCGTTCTTTTCACAGATGGTAGGGCGTTTATTCATGGAACAAATGATATGAATGTAGCGAAAAGCTTATATGCAAGATATATAGGTTGAACCTAAAGGGCACCCTTTAGGTTCAACGGAGAGCGGATTACAAATTTCTCGTGTAATCTCCACTTTTTCCACCTGTTTTTTCAAGTAAGTATGTTTCGCCAATAATCATACCTTTATCAACAGCTTTACACATATCATATACGGTAAGAGCGGTAGCAGAAGCAGCTGTTAAAGCTTCCATTTCAACACCGGTAGTACCTTCTGTTTTAACTTTTACTTCAATGAGTAATCGATATTGTTCCTCTAATTGTTTCCAATCGAAAGAAACATCAACACCTTTTAATAATAAAGGGTGGCACATTGGGATAATATCAGAAGTGCGTTTTGCAGCCATAATGCCTGCGATTTGGGCAACCGCTAATACGTCACCTTTTCCGATTTCATTGTGAGAGATTTTATCGTAAATTTCTTTCGTAACGACGATGCTAGAGCACGCAATTGCTGTTCGAACGGTTGCCTTTTTCTCGCTTATATCAACCATTTTCGCGCGGCCCTGGTCGTTGAAATGTGTGAATGAAGACATGGAATTCCTCCTTGAAGTAATTTCTATTTAATACATAAAGTTTAATCGAGATAAAAAAAATTGCAAATATGAGGTGAGGAATGATGGTAGAAAGAAGAATTCCCATTCCAGTTGCTGAGGCAGTGGAACGGGTAATGAAATATGCGAAACATGGTGAAGTAGAATCGGTTTCTATTACGGAAAGTTACGGGAGAATTCTTGGAGAAGACGTTGTCTCAGATCATGACGTTCCTCATTTTGACCGTTCCCCTTACGATGGTTTTGCTATTCGAGCGGAAGATACGAAAGAAGCAAGTCAGGAGAATCCAATTGAATTTGAAGTAATAGGAGAAATTGGAGCAGGGGCTGTTTTTGTAGAAGAAGTAGGAACTTTTCAGGCGGTTCGTATTATGACAGGAGCAGCTATTCCGGCAGACTGTAATGCAGTCGTAATGCTAGAGTTGACGGAAGGATTCGAGCAGAACGGAAGTACATATATGAAGTTAAAGCGTCCTTTCAATAGTGGTGACAACGTGTCATTTAAAGGAGAAGATGTAAAACAAAATCAAGTTCTCGTTAAGAAAGGTGTTGCAATTAATCCTGGTGTTGCCGCCCTATTAGCGACATTTGGATATAGTACGGTGAAAGTTGTAAAACAGCCTGTTGTCGGTATTGTAACGACAGGAAGTGAATTACTAGAAGTACACGAGCCGTTAGAGCCAGGGAAAATTAGAAATAGTAACTCTTATATGATTGCTGCTCAAATTATGAAAGCTGGCGGAAAAATTCGGTATTATGGCCAGCTTGCCGATGAGTTAGATGCATGTTTTGCAGCTGTTCAATCGGCGATGGAAGAGGTTGATATTTTAATTACAACAGGCGGTGTGTCGGTAGGAGATTATGACTATTTACCGGCTATTTATGAAAGATTGCAGGCGCATGTACTCTTTAATAAAATAGCGATGAGACCAGGAAGTGTAACGACAGTAGCTGAAGTTGATGGAAAGTTACTTTTCGGTTTATCAGGGAATCCGTCAGCATGTTATGTAGGCTTTGAATTATTTGTACATCCAATTATAAAAACGCATTTGTATGCGAAGGAACCTCACATATATAGAGCGGATGCTATTTTGCAAAAAGATTTTCCGAAGCCAAATCCGTTTACTCGTTTTGTAAGAGCAAACGTGAAAATCGCGGATGGGGCATTACAAGCGATGCCAGTGGGATTAGATAAGTCGAGTGCGGTCTCTTCACTTGCGGATGCAAATGCTTTTATCGTGTTGCCTGGAGGGACAAGAGGATTTGAAGCTGGAATGAAAGTAGCGGTATTATTGTTAGAGCACGCCGAGGGATGTGATTGGCCGTGGGAAAAGCCCCTTCAATCTTACAAATAGTAGGGTATCAAAATAGTGGAAAAACAACACTTGTAGAGAAAATCGTGCATGCATTGGCTCAAAAAGAAATGAAAGTTGCTACAATTAAACATCATGGGCACGGAGGTTTTCCAGAAGTAGCGCAAAAAGATAGTGAAAGACACCGTAAAGCTGGTGCTGTCGTAAGTAGTGTAGAAGGTGCTGGATTACTTTCACTTTCTTCGCTAAGAGAGGAATGGTCCTTGAAGGAAATTATTCGCTTATATGAGTTTTTTGAAGTGGGTACAATTTTAATAGAGGGCTATAAAAAAGAGAACTATCCGAAAGTAGTGTTACTTCGTTCTGCGGAAGATGCTGAACTTTTACATAAAGTAAAAAATGTGGTAGCAGTTATTACGTGGCATGATGCGCCGGTAAAATTAAGAGAAGAATATAAAGTATTTCATATAACAGAAGAAGAGTTGTATATAGACTGGCTTTTACAAACGGTTAGGAGTATAAAATGACAAATACGTATTATGAAGTAATTGATACAGAAATCTCGATTGAAGAGGTAGCTCAGAAGGTAATTCGCCGTGAATGCGGTGCTGTTACAACATTTATCGGAACGGTTAGAGAGTTTACGAAAGGGCGCCGTACATTGTACTTAGAGTATGCCGCTTATAAAACGATGGCAGAAAAGATGCTACAGAAAATCGGCTCTGAAGTGAAAGAAAAGTGGCCAGGTACACACGTTGCAATTACCCATCGCATCGGTACACTACAAATTTCTGATATAGCAGTTGTTGTTGCTGTTTCAACACCGCACCGTAAAGCGGCTTATGAAGCGAATGAATATATTATGGAACGTATAAAACAAATTGTTCCGATATGGAAAAAAGAGTTTTGGGAAGATGGTGACTCGTGGATTGGGGATCAATTAGAAAAAACACCATATCCAGCGGGAGAGCCTGGGAAGGAGCTATAAGTATGATTCGAGTATTGTTATTTGCGCACTTGCAAGAGGAAGCAGGGACAAGTGAATTACAAATAGAGAAAGAAAATATTACGGTCACGCAGTTAAAAGAGATTGTTGCGAATGAATATAATGTACCAGTTTCAGCACCAATTATGGTTGCGATTAATGAAGAATATGCAAATGAAGAGGACACAATTCAATCTGGTGATGTTGTTGCGCTCATACCACCAGTGAGCGGTGGTTAATATTGGATTCATTAAAACGACTTTCCTGAATAGGGGAAGTCGTTTTTTTATGGCATTTTTGAGAACACTAATTTATAGAACAAGGAGGGCGTTATGAAAAAACTATGTGTAATGATAACAATGGTATGTTCTATCTTTTTCTTTTCTCCAAGCTATTCATGGGCAAAAGAATCGAAAGAGCAGCTGTTAGAGAGTGCGTTATTGAATAGGTATTATTCTGTTATAAGACAAGCGACAGAAGATCGATATGAATGTGACTCAGTTATAAATATAAAGCGTTTAGGCAAGAAAGATGAGTTCGTTCCTAGATTTGAAGTGATGCTACAATTTCTTACTTTTCAAGGTGCACACAATCCGCCAAATGACAAAGTTACACTTACTTTAGAAGATAATTTAGATCACATAAAGATAAAGAAGGTGGAACGAGAAAAAAATGTTTCTAGTGAGATTGCAGAAAAGGTGTGCGCACGAGAGAAGGAAAAAATGAAAGCACATTCTAATGGTGTAGAGCGGTAACTGATGACGGAAAAGTTGGTGCGAGTAATAGAAAAGGACAAAGAGATTTATCTCTTTGTCCTTTTTTTGCAAAAAAAAAAATAGCGGCCAGCTATTTTAAAAATTAATGATTAATTGTCTCTTGAAGAAATTCTGTCGCTTGATGTTCAGAAACGTTTTGTACGAGTGCAACTTCGCTAATCATCATTTTACGTGCATTATCTAGCATTTGTTTTTCGCTCGCATTTAACGCTCTTTCTTTATTACGGCGGAGTAAATCACGAACAACTTCTGCGCTATCTTGCAGATTGCCGTTTTTCATTTTTTCCATATTCATTGTGTATCTTTGTTTCCATGAGAGTGATGGGTCAGATTCCCCATTTTGAAATGCAAGGAGTATATCATTTAACGTACCTTTATCAACGATATAACGAATACCTGATTTTTGTAATTGATCCATCGGAAGCATAACTTGCATATCTTTATTAATGATACGTATCACACAATATTGACGCGTAGTACCTAATATTTCTTTCTCTTCAATGGCTTCGATGATTCCTGCACCGTTCATTGGATAAACAATTTTATCGCCAATTTGAAACAAATCATCCACCTCCATATGTGGTAACCTCTACTAATGATAACATATGGATTGAAAAATGTCAAATTTTATATAATACCATAATATTTATGTTCGAGTCAATAAGTAAAAACTCTTTTTTTATATATTTTTTTGCTCTTATTTATGGATGACTTTTTTAGAAAAATAGTACAGGTGAGGACGGAAGGCATATCCGCTTATTTTTAAGCATAAAATGTAAAATCGCTAATACAATATACCTAAATCCGTTCTTTGCAAAGGAGGGAGAGAAGGTGGGGCGCACAATAAAAATTGATATTACAAATAAAGTTGTAGCTAAATTTAGACCAGATTATTTGGAATTATATACGAGTAAATTTATGATAGGTAAGTTTTATGTCTATACTGAAGATAAACAATATGTGTTAGAAGACGGATATATATATGAGAATGGAAAGTTTTATCGCATCATAGATACGCACCGTGGCAATAATCAAGCGGCGGAGGGCTGCGATCTAGGATGGTGTTAAAATGATTCGTGTGAAAGTGTTTGATGAAAGTCACGAAAAAGACTTAGAAGATGCTGTAAATGTGTTTTTGAAAAAGATTGATGATAGTAACTTTGTAGATATTAAGTACCAAGTTGGTGTTTCCATTAACGATGACGAAAACCAAATTTATTGTTTTTCAGCAATGATCGTTTATAAAGCATAAAAAAGAGCTGGGTGAGCCAGCTCTTTTTTATGCTTTATGTTGGGACAACATGTGTTGGTAATACGTTCATAATAGATTGGGGTGTGCCTAATTTCTTTGACGTTAAAAGCAGTTCTTCTGCTTCATGCTTTTGAGCATCTTTACACATGCCGAGGTGATAACGATCACCTAAAAATGGATCAATATAAAAACCGTTTTTGAATACTTTATCATTCGGATGTTTCTCACGGTGAATGTCAGAACAGTTAATGCAATAGAACATAGCCTTTCATCTCCTTTTTATTTTTGTTTGAAAAAGTGAGTGGGTAGTCATTTCGCTCCTAAGGAAATGTTAAGGAGAAGAGAAATAACTACCTACTCAAATGGTGGGCATATTCCTTCTAATTTTTTATATTTTGCGTATCGCCTCTGAGGGAAGGAGGAGCGACGAATTACGCATGATATAAGTAAGGCGCATCTTTCAATATGAATGATGGAGTGTCATGTTGAGAGAAGTTTTTATTTTTGGTTGCCTTTGTGAGTATATTATGAAGAAATGCTGAGAGGGTGTTTGTCCTGTTGAAAAAATGTTGAGAATTTCTCAACGGTAAACAGAATTAGCGTTGACATGAAACGAAAAGGTGTTATATTATCTAAATACAACCAAAAGGTGTTATGTTTTAATGCCGAATAAAGGAGATATAAAATGAATCAACAAAATACATTAAATGATATTAAACAAACAATCGTTTTTAACGCACCTATTCAAAAAGTATGGAATGTAGTATCAACTGCAGAGGGAATTTCGTCATGGTTTATGCCGAACGATTTCAAATTAGAAGTAGGACATGAATTTCATGTGCAATCACCATTCGGACCATCCCCATGTAAAGTGTTAGAAATTGATGAGCCAAACCATTTATCTTTCTCATGGGATACAGACGGTTGGGTCGTTTCATTTCATTTGAACGACTTAGGCGATAACAAAACAGAATTTACGTTAATTCACGGCGGCTGGAAACATCCGGATGAAATCCTTCCGAAAGCGAATGCGAAGAGCTCTATTATTCGCGATAGAATGAATGGCGGATGGGTAGCGATTGTAAATGAAAAACTGAAAAAGGTTGTTGAAGGTTAAATGTCTTCGTCAGCAGCGAAATATGATGTATTTCAAGCAATTGCTGATCCAACTCGCCGAGAAGTATTACGGTTATTAAGTGATAAAGAGTTACCGATTTCCAAAATAACAGATCATTTTCCGATGAGTCGCACCGCTGTTGTGAAGCATCTTCATATTCTTTCAGAAGCGAATTTAGTAAGTGGAAGAAAAAGCGGAAGAGAGAAGATATATCGTTTGCAACCGGAGCCGTTAGAGGAATTACAGCAGTGGCTCTCGTATTATGAACGATTTTGGGATAATAAATTGTCCATGCTGAAATATATTGTGGAGAATGAAGAGTAGATTGTAAGAAAAAAGGATGACCGAAATGGTCATCCTTTTTTTCTTACTGCTCACTTGTTTGTTTAGCTGGTTTTAATAAGAACCAAGCGATAATTAAAGTTAATACTGCTAATACGAAAGTACTCATATAAATGACGTGTATACTTGCAGCTAATGCGTTTTGGGATTCAGTAGCTACGTTTGCTGTAGCTCCCCCGTGTCCGCTAGAAGATACAAGATCGAGATTTTTAATGCCACGTGCATGAATCATCGTATTGAAGACTGTGCCGAAAATGGCAGCGCCTAGCGTTTGACTAAATGTATTAATAAATGTGTTTAAACCAACGGCTGTTCCGCGCGTATGAGCTGGTACAGCTGCTTGAATTGTGACCATGTAGATCGGTGTGACAAGCCCCATTCCTAAGCCGAATAATCCGACTGCTACATAAATAAGGAATGACGGTGAGTCTGTTGACAATGTAAATAATAAGAAAGTAGCAACTGATAAAATGCTAGCTCCAAGTAAAATAATTTGTTTCGTTGTTATTTTGCCAACTAAGTTACCTGAGAACATAGCACCGAATGTCCACATAACAGGAATCGGCATTAAAATGAGTCCAGCTTCTGTCGCATTTTTTCCTAAAACACCTTGGCTCCATATTGGAAGATACACTGTAATACTAATAATCATTGCACCAGCAATAAGCGTTAGTATGTTTATTGTGGATAATGTACGATTAGAGAAAAGTGCTAGCGGAATTAATGGTTCCGGAGACCTTTTCTCGATGTATAAGAAAATAATGAATGAAATAGCGGCAAAGATTAATAGGCCGATAATTGAAATATCTCCCCAGTTTTGCTTACTGCTACCTGTTAATAATGCGTATAGTAGAGCAATTGTACTTAATGAAAAGACTGTTGCACCAAGGTAATCGATATGTTGCTTAGATGACTTAATAGATTCCTTATAATAAATGGCAATCATTAAGCAAGCGATAATGCCAAATGGAACGTTCAAGAAGAAGATATAACGCCAAGAAAGAGAATCGACTAAAAATCCGCCTACTAACGGCCCAATGACACCAGATACACCCCAAACGGCACTCATCCAGCCTTGTGCTTTCGCGCGGTCTTTTGCTTCGCTATATAAGTCTCCAATAATTGTCATAGTAATTGGCATAACAGCGCCAGCGCCTATACCTTGAAGAGCACGGAAGAAGATTAATTGTTCCATTGATGTAACGACTCCGCAAAGTGCAGAACCGATTAAGAAGATAGTTGCTCCGATGAGTAGAACTTTTTTGCGGCCGAATAAATCAGCTAGCTTTCCATATATTGGAGTCGAAACAGCTGTTGCAAGCATATAAATTGCATATACCCAACTAACAAGTTCGACGCCTGACAAGTCACTCGTTATACGAGGGATTGCTGTACTAACAATCGTTCCTTCTACCGCAGAAAGAAACGTCATTAGCATTAAAGACATCATGACTTTTTTTCTCATTTGTTTTCCCCTTACCCTTTTTAAATATTCAACAATATAAAATATAAAGGTACTAAGGTGTATAAAGCAATAAAAAAGCACAGGAAGTTAGGGGGAGGGGATTTGTCTTTCTTTTTTGTAAGTTGATATAACTTGCAGAATCGCCGATATAATTGCATGTACCTACAAAAAAGAAACAGGGAAGCCCTGTTTCTTCTCTAATATTGCAATTTCGCGTTTTCTCCAGCTGTCGTTCCGGCAATTCTACCAGTAACAAGGGCAGATGTAATGTTATAACCACCAGTATAACCGTGAATATCAAGAACTTCTCCACAGAAATATAAGCCGTTCGTGAATTTAGAAGACATTTCTTTCGGGTTAATTTCTTTAACGGATACACCGCCGCCAGTAACGAATGCTTTTTCAATTGACTGCGTACCATTTACATTCACAGTAAATTCTTTAAAGTCTTTCACAAGTGCACGAATCTTCTCATGAGAAACTTGTCCAGCTTGCTCGCTACCATCAATTTCATTTTTTTCTAATAAGAATAGGAAGTAACGTTCAGGAACATAACCTTTTAAAACGTTTTTAATTCCTTTTTTCGGATCTTCTTTCATTTGTTTCAGCATGCGTTGGAATAGTTGTTCACTATTTTCTTCTGGCAATGCATCGATACTCATTTGCACTGTATTCGTTTTAAATTTTTTCAACGTTTTTACAACGAATTGGCTACAACGAAGAGCAGCAGGGCCTGATAAGCCGAAGTGAGTGAAGAGCATGTCCATTTTATGAGAAATGACAACTTTTCCTTTCGGGTTTAATACGCTTAAATTTATATCGCGCAAAGCGAGACCTTGTAATGAGCGATCACGAATAAATGGTTCGTTTGAAAGGATTGGTACTTCTGTTGGGAAAAGCTCTGTAATTGTATGACCAGCTTTTTCAGCCCAAGCGTATCCGTCTCCAGTAGAACCAGTTTGAGGAACTGATTTTCCGCCAACAGCGATAACGACGTGATTCGTTTCTAGTACTTCACCTGTTTGCAGTACAACTGCTTTCGTTTGACCATTTTCATACTCAATCGTTTCAACAGGTGTATTTGTACGTATTTTTACACCTAAGTCTTTTAATCGTGTTAAAAGTGCATCTACAACAGATTGCGCTTTATTTGATACAGGGAACATGCGACCATGGTCCTCTTCTTTTAATTTAACACCAAGATTTTCGAAGAATGTAATAATATCTTCATTATTAAAAATAGAAAAGGCACTGTATAAGAAGCGTCCATTTCCTGGTATATGTTTAACAATTTCATCAAGTGGTAGACGGTTTGTTACGTTACAGCGCCCGCCACCAGAAATCGCAAGTTTGCGCCCGAGTTTATTTCCTTTATCAAGAAGTAAGACAGTTGCGCCTTCTTCTGCAGCACCGATTGCAGCCATTAGCCCAGAAGGCCCACCGCCGATGACAATAACATCATAATGCATAATATATCGACCTCATTTTCTACATTTCCTGCCTAAAAGAATAGCATGTTTTCTCTTAAAAGAAAAATAGAGTGAAGTACTGTTTAAGGGGAGAATTGTGGTACAATACAAAAGTTAGAGTTCAGCACTATCCAGCTATTTGTGGCAATAAGACTAAAACTTTAAGATTTAGGAGAAATAAAGAGGGAGTCTGGTAACCCATAAATGCTCGAATGGTGAGGGCTAATAATTAGTAGGGAAGAACAAAACCCCACTAATTAAAGTTTCACTTTATGTAGATGTAGGAGGATTTTTGTATGTCCGATTCGAAATTTTTGCGCGGAACGCTTATCGTTACGCTAGGGACATTTTTAGTAAAGTTCTTAGGCATGATTTACGTCTTTCCGTTTCATGCGTTAGTAGGTACAGAAGGCGGAACGCTCTATACATATGGATACATTCCATATACGATCTTTTTAAGTATCGCAACGGCAGGTGTGCCGCTTGCTGTTTCAAAATTCGTTTCCAAATATAATGCGCTTGGCGATTATAAAACGAGCCGGAGAATGTTCCGCTCGGGAATGGTTATGATGATAGTAACAGGAATTCTATCGTTCTTAGTACTATATATGACGGCGCCATTGTTTGCAGAAGCAATGCTTGGTAAACAAAGTTTACAAAGTAAGATAGACGAAGTTACGACGATTATTCGCCTCGTAAGCTTTGCGCTTATTGTTGTGCCAGCAGCGAGTTTAATTCGTGGTTATTTCCAAGGTCACCAGTCGATGGGACCAACTACTGTTTCACAAATTATTGAACAAATTATTCGTATCGTCTTTTTATTAGCAGGTAGTTTTATCGTTATTAAAGTACTTGGCGGTACAGTTGCAACAGCAGTTGGGGTAGCAACATTTGCTGCGTTCGTTTCAGCGGTTGGAGCGCTCGGTGTACTCATCTGGTACTGGTTAAAACGTAAAAAACATTTGGATCAATATTTAATTGAACAAACTGTACCAGAATCGACAGTGAGTACGGTTCAATTGTTTAAAGAATTATTTGCATATGCGATTCCTTACGTTGTAATTGGGTTAACAATTCCTTTATATCAACAAATTGATACGTTAACATTTAACTCAATTATGCAGGCGATTGGTCAAGGTGATATCGCAGAGCGAGCACTCGGTATTTTCACAATGTGGACGCATAAATTAATTATGATTCCTGTATCACTTGCAACAGCGTTTAGTTTAACGCTTGTGCCAGCGATTACAAAATCGTTTACTGAAAAACAATATCGTTATTTAAAATTACAAATTACACAAACATTCCAGGCAAATATGTTTTTAACATTGCCAGCAGTTATCGGTATTTCTACACTTGCATACCCAATTTATACTGCGTTTTACGATTCAGATCCACTAGGTGGACAAGTATTAATGTGGTATGCGCCAGTTGCGTTGTTATTTGCTTTATTCACAGTAACAGCGGCAATTATGCAAGGTATTAATCAACAGAAGCATGCGATTATTGCGCTTGTAATGGGTATTATTTTGAAATTTGTATGTAATGTAATCTTTATTCGTTATTTCGGTACAATAGGAGCAATTCTTGCAACAGCAGTTGGTTTCATCGCTTCAGTTTGGTACACAAATCACCAAATTAAAAAACATGCAAACTACTCATTCGGTGTTGTATACAAAAGAACATTCCAAATTGCAGTATTAACACTTGTAATGGTCGTGGCGGTAAAACTATCACAATGGCTTCTATCCTTCGTGATTTCGCCTGATGGCCGTATGGGTGCTTTAATTACAGTTGCAATTTGTGCAAGTATTGGTGGTTTTGTTTACATTCTATTAGCAATTCGCACAGGAGTACTTGAAAGAGTATTTGGCGGGGAAGCGTTAGATAAAATTCAACGTAAACTTGGTAGTCGATTCAAAATAAAGTTGAAATCAAAAGGGGCGTAAATACGTCCCCTTTTCTATGATAAATAAAGAAGGTGGAAAACGTGAGATTAGATAAATTATTAGCAAATATGGGATATGGAAGTAGAAAAGAAGTAAAGAAATTATTGAAAGACGGCGTTGTGAAAATTGACGGGACGCCAGTGAAAGATGCAAAGGTTCATGTAAATGTAGAAGAGCAAGAAGTTATGATTCACGGTGAAGTTGTGGAATATAAAGAGTTTGTTTACTTAATGATGCATAAACCACAAGGTGTTATTTCAGCGACGGAAGATGATAACCACGAAACAGTAATAGATTTATTAGAATTAGAAGATGCGATCTTTGATCCGTTTCCAGTTGGACGACTTGATATCGATACAGAAGGTTTCTTATTGATAACAAATGACGGAAAGTTATCGCATCAATTGTTATCTCCGAAAAAGCATGTGCCGAAAAAATATTATGCACACGTTGCAGGAGTCGTAACAGAAGAGGATGTAAAAGAGTTTGCTAAAGGTGTTATTTTAGACGATGGTTATGAAACGAAGCCAGGTGCACTTACAATATTAAAAAGCGATGATATTTCTGAAATCGAGCTTGTCATTACAGAAGGAAAGTTCCATCAAGTGAAGCGTATGTTTGAAGCGGTAGGGAAAAAAGTTGTTTATTTAAAGAGAACAGAAATGGGACCGTTAGTATTAGATGAAGAACTAGAACTTGGACAATACCGAGAGTTAACTGACGAAGAAGTGGAAATGTTAAAAACATATCAAGTAGATACTGAGAAGTAGTGCCGTTTTTTGGGCGCAGAAAAGACCCCTTTCTAATGTGTTAGAAAGGGGTATGTATTTATTTACATACAATTATTTTTTCATTATGAGGTCATTCTCACTTTCTTTCCTGTTGTTGTCCACTTACCGCGGCAAGGGCTATACACGAGTTCATTAAACTGCAACACATTTAGATCACGTTGTATCGTTCGTGGTGTGATCCCGAACTCATCTACAAGGTCTTTCGTCGTTACCGTTCCGTTTTCATTGATGTACATATAAATCGATTTAATGCGTGTTAGCATACGAGTAGTTGTAGGTTTCAAGAGAAAACCACTCCTCTACTAGTTTTTTTGACCCCATTCAGGAAAGAAGGTCGTTACTACCATTGTACTCTACATGATAAAATTCATGCTTTAATCTACTTAAATTTTACAAAAGTTTAACAAATATTCATATAGAAAAATATTGGTAGTTGACATTGTATATATGGTCAGTCAACTAAATCATAAAATTCTACGTAAAACGCCAAATTCCTGCAAATTTTTTTAAGAAAATAAAAGAAAAACTAATGAGAAATATCTGAAATATTACAATTGTTCGGTATTAAATATTCGTGTCTGGCATAAGGGATTTCGGTTTGCTATGATGAAAGAGATAATATAGTGAAGGATGGATGCGTGATGTCAGCGATTAATTGGACAGAAGAAGTTATGAAACGAAAAGAAGATTTAATTCGTGATACACAACAATTTTTGCAAATTAAAAGTGTATGGGAAGAAGAATCGGCGAAAGAGGGCGCACCATTCGGTGAAGGTGTAGAAAAAGCTCTATCTTTCATGTTACATAAAGGAGAAGCAGAAGGTTTTGCTTCTAAAAATTTAGAAGGGTATGCTGGTCATTTGGAAATGGGGCAAGGAGAAGAATTAGTAGGTATTCTTTGTCACGTTGACGTTGTACCAGAAGGAGACGGATGGACGACTCCAGCATATAGTGCGGATATTCGCGACGGAAAGATTTTTGCACGCGGTGCAATTGATGATAAAGGCCCAACGATGGCAGCTTATTATGCAATGAAGATTGTGAAAGAATTAGGTTTGCCGCTTTCAAAACGCGTTCGTATGATTTTAGGAACAGATGAGGAAAGTAATTGGAAATGTGTAGATCACTACTTTAAAAATGAAGAAATGCCAACAATCGGTTTTGCGCCAGACGCAGACTTTCCGATTATTAATGCGGAAAAAGGAATCTCTGATATACAAGTTGTGCAAAATGGTAGCGAAGAGAAAAAAGGTGCATATGAGCTCGTTTCATTTGAATCAGGTCGTCGTTTAAATATGGTTCCTGATTTTGCAGAAGCGGTTGTTACAGGAGAAGATGTAAATGCACTTACAGTAGCATATGAAGAGTATTTACAAACTGCTAAAAAAATAGGGAAATCAACTATAGAAGGAAATGCAGTGACGTTGCAAATAGAAGGTATTTCAGCGCACGGATCTACTCCTGAAAAGGGAGAGAATGCAGGTTTATTATTAGCAAACTTTTTAACTACAGTTTCTCTTGATGGAAAAGCAAATTCATTTGCTACATTTGCAACAGAAACGTTTACTGGTGATATTTTTGGTGAAAAAGCTACTATTGCTTATAAAGATGAAATTAGCGGTCCGTTAACAGTGAATGTCGGTCGCATTTCGTATACGAAAGAAAATGGTGGTAATTTAGGGTTAAACGTACGTTACCCGGTTACGACTAACTTCGAAGAAACAATTGCGAAGTTAAAAGAATATGTTGCTACTTATGGGTTTGAAGTAGATGATTATTCTAACTCTCGCCCACATCACGTTGATAAAGACCACGAATTAATTCGTACGCTTCAACGTGTATATGAAGAACAAACAGGTGAAAAAGCAGAACTATTAGCAATCGGCGGAGGTACTTACGCTCGTTCATTAAAAGCTGGTGTTGCATTTGGTCCACTATTCCCTGGAAAAGAAGAACTTGCACATCAAAAAGATGAGTACATTGAAATTGAAGACTTATTAAAAGCAACAGCAATTTACGCTCAAGCAATTCATGAATTAGCGAAATAATGGATATGTAAATAATGACCGCTCTCTACTTTAGAGGGCGGCTTCTTTTTATCTGAATGAGATAAGAAAGAAAAGCAACAATAAAAGGAAGGAGACGATGTATATGGATCTGCATTATTTTGTCGCAATCACTTTACCAAATCATATAAAAGAAGTGCTATCTAACTATAAAGAGGAAAGGAAAGGGGAATTACCATTTCGCTCGTGGGTACATAAGGAAGATTATCATATTACCCTTTCCTTTTTAGGAAGTGCGACAGAGGAACAGTTAGAAGGGGTAAAGAATGGTTTACAAGCACTTACAGAAATGAAAGAACTATCGTTCACGTTACAAGGATTTTCAACGTTTGGCATGGAAGATAGACCACGTATTTTTTGGACGAAGGTAAGTGAGAATCAAGATTTGTTTCAGTTACAAAAGCGAGTACATGCTATTTGTGAAGAAAATGGATTTTCGTTAGAAACACGCCCCTATCGTCCGCATATTACTGTTGCCCGTAAATGGGTAGGAGAAGAAACGTTTCATTTAGAACATATAAAGGAAGTGCCTGAAATATCATTTCAAGCGGATACGATTACTTTATACGAATCTCACGTGAAAGAAACGCCGAAGTATAAATCAATTGCTGAAATAAAACTACAAAAATAGAATGTATGAAAACGTTTTTTATGCAGGTGAATATACTATAGAGAAGAATGGAGTTACTGTGTAGAGTTTTGCTGATAAGAAAAGCCTTATCGTTTACAGCTCGTTTTATCCCGCAACTGTCCGTAAAAGCCCGATTGGTGGAGGCTAATAATCAGTGTGGGATGAAGAGCCCCCACTGATTAACGTTTCACTTTATTTTAACTTTGAGAATGATGGTGATTTTTTTATGTTGAAAGTAAAACGTCCATTTGATGCCTATTTAGATGAAATGAATAAAATTACAATTTTGCTCCCACATGCGTACGGAACAAGTCGGACATTTCGTTTGCAAGAAGGAACCAATGTGGAAGATTTACCGATTGCTCATACGATTGCGCTTCCAGATGCAACGAAGTATGAGTGCTTTATAGAAGAGCCGCTAGATGTGGGGAAATATTATACAGTACGAGATGAACGGAACGAAGAAACGGATTTACAAATAGGCGCTGTGATTCGAACAGCGATTTTCGATGAAAAGTATTATTACGAAGGTACAGATCTAGGTGCTGTATATCAAAAAGAAGTAACAACATTTAAAGTATGGGCTCCAACTGCAAGGCTTGCGAAAGTAAGAATTTATAAAAGTGATAAAGAGTATACCGATCATGAAATGCACAGAGGAGAAAACGGAGTTTGGACTCATGCACTGCAAGGGGATTTAGGCGGAGCGCACTATACATTCCTTGTTTGTATTAATTTAATATGGAATGAAGCGGTGGATCCTTACGCAAAGTCGGTGACTGTAAATGGGAAATACGGCGTCGTGATCGATTTGGAAAAAACGCATGTAACAAAGCGAGAAGGACTACCGCTATTACATTCCATGACAGATGCCGTATTGTATGAACTGCATATTCGTGATGCAACTATTCATCCGAACAGTGGAGTGAGTCAAAAAGGAACATATAAAGGGCTGATGGAAGAGGGAACAACGGGACGAAATGGGACGTTAACGGGATTATCTCATATAAAAGATTTAGGTGTTACACATGTTGAACTATTGCCTTTACATTGTTTCGGTGGTGTAAATGAGGCGAATGCTTCCGCCGCATATAATTGGGGTTACAATCCACTATATTACAATGCGCCAACGGGATTTTATGCGACAAACCCTTCGGACCCATATAACAGAATTGTAGAGTGTAAACAACTGATTGAAACATTTCATGAGAACGGCATTAGGGTGATTGTAGATGTTGTATATAATCATGTTTATGAAAGAGAGCTATCATCATTTGAAAAGCTTGTCCCAGGATATTACTTTCGTCATGGTGAAGATGGTATGCCTTCTAATGGGACGGGAGTTGGAAATGATATAGCATCTGAGCGGAAAATGATGAGGAAATTCATTGTAGAATCTATTTTATATTGGCTTACTGAATACAATGTTGACGGATTCCGATTTGATTTAATGGGAATTTTAGATGTTGAGACAATGAACAAGGTAGAAAAAGAAGTGCGAAACATAAAGCGTGATGCAATTTTATTAGGAGAAGGTTGGGATTTGCAAACACCACTATCTCTTGAGGAAAAAGCAACGTTAAATAATGCAAGGGAAATGCCGCATATCGCGCAGTTTAATGATCAATTTCGTGATGGAATAAAAGGAAGTACGTTCAATATAAATAAACGTGGCTTTGCATTTGGTGGGCATGTAGACTGTCATCATTTGCAGTATATAGCGTCTGGTAGCCTTTTAAGTATGAAAGAAACAGGATTGTTTCTAGAGCCGGTGCAAAGTATTAACTATGTAGAATGTCACGACAATATGACGATGTGGGATAAACTAGTGCGCAGCAATGAAGAATCGGAAGAGGTTTTGAAAAAGCGTCACCTTCTTGCAAGCGCCATGGTTATTCTTTCACAAGGTATTCCTTTTTTACATGCGGGGCAAGAGTTTTATCGTACGAAGAAAGGGAATGAAAATAGTTATAATGCGAGTGATGAAATCAATCAATTAGATTGGGATCAAAAAGAGAAAGAGATGGAGACCGTTACGTATATAAAAGGATTAATTGCGATTCGGAAAGAGCATGGAGCATTTCGCTTACAAAACGCAAACCTTATAAAAAAGCACATGACTTTTTTGCAAACATCTACAGAAGTACTTGCATACCACCTGCAGCATGTAGAATCATTTGGACCTTGGAAAGAGATTGTAGTTATATTCAATAGCGGTTTGGAAGTGAACACGGTGCAACTTCCAAAAGAAGAAACGTGGCATGTGTTAGTGAACGAAAAGCAAGCGAAAATAGAGCCAATTTCTTCATTTAGAGGAAAGGAACTTAGGCTGGCTCCAATCAGCGCGTATATATTGACGATAATGTGACAAATCGCTACTTGACGATGCGAATGTAATAAATGTAGAATTGACAAAGGTGACGATTTTGATAAGTTGTCATCCTATGACTGGTTTTGTAAAATAAAATAGAGAGTTTTTGGCATATGCCAAGATTTCTTTTCATTTACAGTAAAATATATATGAATCCACAACATGTGTAGAAATGTTGCGGTTTTTCTTTTCATAACTATAAAAGATAAGGATTTGTTAACGGGTAATGAATATGGAATGGTTGGAACAATTATTAGGAAAAGAGTGGAGTCTTATACCGGCTGGTGGAGTAACGGGCGATGCATATATTGCGCAAAATGGACAACAGAAGTTATTTTTAAAGCGGAATACATCGCCCTTTTTAGCGGTATTGTCAGCAGAAGGAATTGTTCCAAAATTACTTTGGACAAGAAGGGTAACGAACGGTGATGTAATTTCTGCTCAAAAATGGCTTCCGGGACAGAAGCTAGAGCCAGAGGATATGAAACTAGAGCGTGTTGCGAAACTTTTGAAAAAAATACACTCCTCTAAAGCACTTGTGCAGATGATTCAAAGGCTTGGGAAACAGCCGCTTCACGCACAAGAGTTATTACAACAACTGCAACTTGTTTTAAGAGGAGATATAAGGGTTGATGAAACAATTCAGCAAGGTCTTCAATATTTAACGGCGTCATTAAAAGATATTGAATACAATGAATTCGTTGTATGCCATTGTGATGTAAATCATAACAATTGGCTATTGTCGGATGAAGATGAGTTGTTTTTAATTGATTGGGATGGAGCTGTAATTGCTGACCCAGCTTTAGACCTTGGTATGTTATTGTATTGGTACATTCCGCGCCAGGAATGGAGTGAATGGCTCGGGTATTATGATATTGAAATGGATGAATCGCTGCTTAGGCGTATGAGATGGTATGTAATAGCCCAAACGATTTTATCTATTCAATGGCACACAACAAAAAAACAGCAAGCAGAAGCTGAATATTGGCATCAATATTTACAGCAACTACTTGCTTCAGAATAGTATTTAAGAAAAATTGTCCATTCCAGCAATCCACTGAGTAAGTTGTTCTTGATTATTGGAAATATGGTTGTCCAAATTAGAGGAAGATTTACCCGATTGACTATAAGAATATACATCGTTTAGCATTGTTTTAGCGTCACTACTTATATTATCATTTGCGAGTAATGATTGAATGAGACGCTCTAATTGCTCGCATTCAGAAACTGTCCCGCAGCAATCACTTTGGTGATTGACCAAAATATCTTTTAACACTTCTAATTGATGTTGTTGATTAATTGGCATGAACGGATCATCCTTTCGATTGTTTTTCTCTTCCCAGAAATGTAAGAGAAAAAGCTGCTTCGTCATGGAATGTTTAATGCTGTATGTAGTTTTTATCAAAATGGTACATCTTATACTTGAAAGAAACGGACCGAGTGCTCGTACGTACTTGGTTTTTTGTTTGATAGATTGATTAAAACAGAAAAAAGGAATTATTCCTTTAAAATAGTTTTGTAAAGAGAGGGAGACATCTATGCGTTTAAGACATAAACCGTATGCAATGGATCGAATTAATGAATATTCACATATCGTAATTGGGAACCCAGAGGAACGTGCTGGTAGCTGGAAAGAAGTATTTGGAAATGACCAACCAATTCATATTGAAGTAGGTACAGGTCGTGGCCGCTTTATGTATGATATGGCAAAAGCGAATCCTCATATTAATTATATTGGAATTGAAAAATTCACAAGTGTTGTTGTAGATGCACTTGATAAATTAATTGAAGAAGAAGTACCGAACTTAAAGTTAATTAATAAAGATGCTGAAGATTTAACAGTTTTCTTTGCAAAAGGTGAAATTGATCGCGTTTATTTAAACTTCTCAGATCCATGGCCAAAGAAACGTCATACGAAGCGTCGTTTAACGTATAAAACATTTTTACGCAATTATGAAGAAGTGTTAGTAGAGGGCGGAGAGATTCATTTCAAAACAGATAACCAAGGTTTATTTGAATATTCTCTTATGAGTATGGCTGAGTATGGCATGTTACTAACGTACTTAAGCTTAGATCTTCATAATAGCGATTTTGAAGGTAACATTATGACTGAGTACGAAGAGAAATTCTCTAGTAAAGGTCATCGTATTTACCGTGTAGAAGCAAAATATCGTACGGAGCCTATGCAGTAATGCATAGGTTTTTTTATGGCTAAAATAATCAGAATTTTATGTTAAAATTAACGAAAAGGGGGATATGTAATGGAACAACTACAAATTGGAGATATAAAAGTGACGTGGCTAAAAGGTGGGAACACACATTTAGATGGGGGAGCAATGTTTGGCGTTGTGCCGAAAGTACTTTGGTCACGCAAATATAAACATAATGATACAAATCATATTTATTTACGAACAGATCCGTTACTTTTGCAAACGAAAGACGGTAATATGCTTATTGATTCTGGAATAGGCAATGGTAAATTGAATGAGAAGATGAAGCGAAATCAAGGTGTAACAGAAGAGTCATCGGTTTATGAATCATTAGAAAAACTAGGATTGAAGCCTGAAGATATTCACTATGTTTTAATGACGCACATGCATTTTGATCATGCATCCGGCTTAACAAAATGGGAAGGCGATCAACTTATACCTGCATTTCCGAATGCGAAAATTTATGTGAGTGAAACAGAATGGAATGAAATGAGGAACCCGAATATTAGATCACGTAATACATATTGGAAAGAAAATTGGGAGCCAATTGTAGAGCAAGTCGTTACGTTCCAGCAAGAAATAGAAATTACAGATGAAATAAAAATGGCGCATACAGGTGGTCATAGTGATGGACATGCCGTTATTGCTTTAGAAAGCCAAGGGGAAACAATGCTTCATTTAGCAGACCTATTGCCGACGCATGCACATCAAAATGTATTATGGGTAATGGCTTATGATGATTATCCGATGACATCGATTGAAAATAAGCAAAAGTGGATGAAGTATGGCGCTGAAAAAGAGGCGTGGTTTACGTTTTATCATGACGCATATTATCGTGCAGTAAAGTGGAATGAGGAAGGGCATATAGTAGAAAAAATAGAGCGAAAAACGAGTATAGAGGCTTAAAAAGAGGAGGTTGTCCCAGAATATTTGCTGGAGCAGCCTCTTTATTATTGTCGTTTTTTGTCGGTAAGTCGATATATTCAAAAAATCGCCGATATAATTTGAGTTACGGTCGATATATTCAAAAAATCGCTGATATATTTGGAGTTGCAGTCGATATATTCAAAAAATCGCTGATATAATTTTAATCAATACCCACAATTGCAAAAAAAAAAGAGGTTCACCAAATGGGAAACCTCTTTTTATGCTGCTATAACCTCTAAAACAGTACCTGTTTTAGCATCAACTAAAAATTCAAATCGTTCTTGTATATCATCTAACATCGTTGTAAGACCGCCACGATAAACTTCGTATGCGACATCATATTTTTCAAATGTCTCTGGAACCATATGTACCCAAGAGCCAGTAATTTCACCTTTATGACTTAATGCTTGTTTCACCATTTTCAATGCTTTTTCTGAAGAAATATGGGATTGTTCTTGTACTTTGTTTGCAACGAAATAACCA
This sequence comes from Bacillus sp. NPDC094064, assembly GCF_050279585.1. Lineage (NCBI taxonomy): Bacteria > Bacillati > Bacillota > Bacilli > Caryophanales > Bacillaceae > Bacillus > Bacillus sp. NPDC094064. Next base: position 224,280 of record NZ_JBNNUI010000004.1, on the reverse strand, counting down.
GCTGCGAATCCAACGCCAAGACCTGCTACTAAACCTTTCCAGCTCATATATTCACCTCAATTCTATAAAATAAAAATAGTGTACCAATAATAATTATAAAGCAAATACAGCTAAAAAAGAAGAAACTAGAAACATTTCGAAAATTTCGTTACAATAAAAGAGGTATTCTACTAAGGTTTGAAAGAAGGGGACTTCGTGAATAAAGAGACATTACAATTATTTCGTACGTTAACAGAATTACAAGGTGCGTCAGGTTTTGAACATGATGTACGCCGTTTTATGAAGCAAGAATTAAGCAAATATGCTGATGAAATTGTACAAGACGGTTTAGGTAGCGTATTTGGTCTGAAAAAAGGGGACGAAACTGGCCCACGTGTTCTTGTAGCAGGTCATATGGATGAAGTAGGTTTCATGATTACGCAAATTACGAAAAACGGAATGCTTCGTTTTCAACCGTTAGGCGGCTGGTGGAGTCAAGTTCTATTAGCGCAGCGCGTACAAGTGATGACGAAGAATGGTCCTGTTATTGGGGTTGTTGGCTCTATTCCTCCTCATTTATTAAGTGACGCGCAACGTGCAAAACCGATGGATATAAAAAACATGTTAATTGATATAGGTGCAGATAGTTATGAAGATGCGATTGAAATTGGTATAAAACCAGGACAACAAATCGTGCCAATCTGCCCGTTTACGCCGATGGCAAACGAAAAGAAAATTATGGCGAAAGCTTGGGACAACCGTTACGGATGTGGCCTTGCGATCGAATTATTAAAAGAATTAAAAGACGAAACATTACCGAACACATTATACTCTGGCGCGACTGTACAAGAAGAAGTTGGTCTTCGCGGTGCACAAACTGCTGCAAATATGATTCAACCAGATATCTTCTATGCGCTTGATGCAAGTCCAGCGAATGATGCATCTGGTGATAAAACGCAGTTCGGTCAATTAGGAAAAGGTGCTCTTCTTCGTATTTATGACCGCACAATGGTAACACATAGAGGAATGCGCGAATTCATTTTAGATACAGCAGAAACACACAACATTCCGTACCAATACTTTATTTCACAAGGTGGTACAGATGCGGGCCGTGTACATACAAGTAATTCTGGTATCCCGTCAGCAGTAATCGGTGTTTGCGCACGTTACATTCATACACATGCTTCTATTTTACATGTTGATGATTATGCAGCAGCGAAAGAACTCATTACGAAGCTTGTAAGAGCAACGGACAAAACGACGTTAGAAACAATTAAGAATAACGCGTAAGGAGGAAGGGCGAAAAACCCTTCTTTTTTTAGGTTGAATAGATGACCCATTCATGAGTGGGAGCGGTCAGTGCTTAATGGGTGCTCGAATGGTGTATTAAGAGCGCGGGTAGGAAGTGAGAGGAAGGCTGTTTTTGCTTTCGAAGACGGTAATGTTGTTAGAAAAAACCTTCTTTTTTAGGCTGAATAGATGACACGGTGATATGTGGTAGTGGTTGGTGCCTAATTCGTACTCGAAGCGGATATTAGAATAAAATGATGAATCTTTATAGAGGTGAACGAGATGAAAGTAGTAGTTGGATCGAAGAATAAAACGAAGGTTGGAGCGGTGGAGAAGGTTTGGGGAGATGCTACAATTACATCCCTTTCTGTTCCTTCAGGAGTAGCAGCGCAGCCGTTTTCAGATGAAGAGACGATGCAAGGAGCGATAAATAGAGCGAAACGAGCGCTCCAGGAAGGAGAAGCTCAAATTGGTATTGGACTAGAAGGCGGCGTAATGAAAACAACGCACGGTTTATTTATGTGTAACTGGGGTGCGCTAGCAACAAGTGATGGTAAAACATTTGTTGCAGGAGGCGCTCGTATTAAATTACCAGATGACTTTTTAACGCCACTTGAAGAAGGAAAAGAGTTAAGTGAAGTGATGGAAGAATTTGTACAACGAAAAGACATTCGTAGCCACGAAGGTGCGATCGGTATCTTTACAGATGATTATGTCAATCGCACGGAATTATTTGTACACGTTGTTAAGTTGTTAGTTGGACAATATAAGTATGACGAAAAGCAAGCATAAACCTTGCACCGTGCGCGATGTATGGTAGTATAAAGGAAAGATTATAACATGAAAAAAAGCACTCGTTAGAGGAGGAAATATAGATGAAATCATTAGAAAGCATGGAGCAATTCCAACAATTAAAAAATGAAGAGAATGTAGTCTTTATGTTCTCAGCAGAATGGTGCCCAGACTGCCGATTTGTAGACCCATTTATGCCAGAAGTAGAAGAGAAATATAGTGATTTTTCATTTTACTATGTAGATCGTGATGAGTTTATTGATCTATGCGTGAAATTAGACGTATTTGGCATTCCGAGCTTTGTAGCGTACAATAAAGGTGAAGAAACAGGTCGCTATGTAAACAAAGATCGTAAAACACAAGAACAAATCGAAGAGTTTATTGAAGGTTTAAAATAAGGCAATTTGCCAATTGAATTGTAAAACAACCTCTACCTTCGCGGGGGAGGTTATTTTTTTGGAAGGGAGGATAAAGAGATGAAGATGACAAGTAAAAAGATGAAAGATGAGTTAATAAAGAAATTATCTCGCCCAGAATGGGACTTTCATTATGATAGTGAGAAAGAAGTTCTGCGTATTGAACAGAAAGACTCGAAAAAAGGCATTAACGTATCACTTCCAGGAGTTGTGGCAAAATGGGAAGTGAATAAAGAAAAAGCGATTGACGAAGTCGCATATTACGTACAAGAAGCGTTAATTGCGATGCATAAAGAAGAAAATAGCGGAGCGAAAATTTTACCTGTTATTCGTTCTACTTCTTTCCCGAAACAAGCAGAAGAAGGAAATCCGTTTATTATGACGGATCATACGGCGGAAACACGTATTTACTACGCGCTAGATTCTAATAAAACGTATCGACTCATTGATGAGCGTTTATTACAAAAGTTAGAGCTTACAGAACAACAAGTACGTGAAATGGCATTATTCAATGCTCGCTCATTAGGTTATGAATTTAAGCAGGACACAGTAGCAGGGAATACATTCTACTTTTTAAACACAAATGATGGGTATGACGCGACTCGTATTTTAAACGAATCGTTACTACAATCGATGCGTGAAAAGATTGCTGGTGACATGGTTGTTGCTGTTCCTCACCAAGATGTATTAATTATTGCTGATATCGTCAACGAAATCGGTTATGATATTATTGCACAAATGACAATGAAATTTTTTGCCGAAGGGCATGTTCCGATTACATCACTTTCATTCGTATATGAAGATGGAGAATTCGAGCCAATCTTTATTTTAGCGAAGAATCGGAAGAAGACAGATGGAAAAGAGAAAGGATGAACGAAGTGAACGTTTTTTATAACCTTGAAGGAATTGGTGACACTTTAATTGTTGCCTTACAAGATATTACTTTAGAGAATCGTACATTTGACCGCAAAGGAGATGTTGCTCGCGTTTATGATCGTGAAAGCAACGTAACAGGAGGATTCAACATCTTTAATGCATCTTCTTATTTAGAAGTAACAGAAACAGGTAACCTTACATTAACGAAAGAACTTGTTGAGAAAATCAACGAAATTTTAGCGAAGAACGGCTTTGAAGAAACAGTAGAAGCAGATCTTTCTCCGAAATTCGTTGTAGGTTATGTAGCTGAAAAAGAGAAGCATCCAAATGCTGATAAGTTAAACATTTGTAAAGTAGAAATCGGTACAGAAACATTACAAATCGTATGTGGTGCACCAAACGTTGATGCAGGACAAAAAGTTGTCGTTGCAAAAATCGGCGCTGTAATGCCAAGCGGTATGTTAATTAAGCCAGCTGAGCTTCGCGGTGTTCCTTCTTCTGGAATGATTTGCTCTGCACGTGAATTAGAGCTTCCAGACGCTCCGCAAGAAAAAGGTATTCTTGTATTAGAAGATAGCTTTGAAGTTGGACAAGAGTTTAAATTTTAATTGATGTAAGAAAAAGTAGCCTCGCATATATGGGGCTATTTTTTTATGCGGAATTCCTAAGATTGTAACGTTTCTCATCAAAATCTATATTGTATTTTAAAAATTAATTAGGTAAAATTTAGAAAAAAGAAGGGGATAGAGGTATGAAACAACAACCAAAAATCGCAGAACTTCTGAAACGAATTGAAACTTCAAAACAGCAAGATATCGAATTAGGTACCTATGAAATATATGTGTTTAGTGAAAATGAATTAGAAAAAGGACAAATCGGTTACCGATATGATAAACATAAAAGTTCATTAATAAGTGAAGAGAATGGAAGATGGCAAGAAGGATGGATTGTTATTGGATATGAAACGGATATGGGCGACCCAGTTTTCGTGAATACCGATGACGACGCGTATCCAGTGTATACGGCAGAGCGTGGTACAGAAACGTGGCAGCCAATTTGTATTGGAAATATGGATGAGGTTATAAAACAATTATAAGAAAAACTTTGAGTCCGGTGCAAAGTGATGGGAGAGAGGCATGAAGTATATAAAAACAATGGGCATGATTGCATGCATTGGCATATATATGGGAGGTTGCTCACAAGAACAGCCGAAAAAAGAAACAGCATCTTCTATACAAGAAATAAGTAAAGAGAAAAAGGAAGACGCACCGGTAGAAAAGCAGCAAGAGGAACAAGAAAAGAAAGAAGAACCGCAAGAAGTTCAAACGAATGAGCAAGTAGAAATTAAGCAGGAGGAAGTACCAGCCGAGAAAAAGAAAGAGGAAACTACGCCGGTGCAGCCACCTGAGCAACCAGTACAAAATAATGAACAAAAAATAGAGAGTAAGGAAAAACAAGAAAAATTTCTCGTTGTCATTGATCCAGGGCATCAACAAAAAGCAAATTTAAATTTAGAGCCGATTGGTCCAGGCGCAACTACTCAGAAATATAAAGTGACAGATGGAACAACAGGTGTTGCAACAAAAAAGAGAGAGTCTGTCCTTGTGTTAGAGATGGCTTTTATATTAAAAGAAAAGCTTGAAGCAAAGGGAATGCAAGTATTAATGACGAGAACGTCACAAGATGTTGATATAAGTAATAAAGAACGTGCGACATTTGCGAATGATCATAAGGCGAATTTATTTTTACGTCTTCATGCAGATGGTTCTGAAAATCCGAATCAAAGTGGATTCGCTGTATTGACGCCTGCAGAAGGAAGTCCGTATACGAAAGAAATCTATGCGGAAAGTCTTCAAATCTCTCAAACGATAGTAAATAAAATGAGAGAGAACCAGCAAGTGAAAGTAAATGGAATTAAGTTCAGGGATGATCTTTCTGGATTTAATTGGTCCAAAGTACCTGGTGTACTATTAGAACTTGGGTTTATGTCAAACCATGAAGAAGATAAAAAATTATCTGACCCGCAGTATGTAAATTCTTTATTGCAAAGTGTAACGGATAGTGTAGATGAATATCGGAAGAGTAAAGCTTAAAAGCAGTCTCGCGTCGAGGTTGCTTTTTTTCATATGAAAACACTCATGAATTAGAATATTATGGATAAATATGACATGCTTAATTTTACCTGCACTTTTTTCCGAATGCTGATACAATAAAGGATGTTACTATTTAGTAGAAAGAGTGGTAAGCATGTTAGATTGGATGAAAAAGCTGTTTAACAAAGAGGAAGAACAAACAGCGATGAATAAAGAAGTACCAAAGCAAGCTGAAAGTCAGCCGAAAATTCCTCGTGTAAACCACTACACTGAAGCAAGAGAAGCACAAATGGCAAGTAGGAATGTAGGTAAATGCCGTTTTCCATTAGTACCAGATAATGGGTTTGATGAAGACGATGTTATAGAAACAGGGCATTTTAAAGAACAACCTGTTCAAGCTGTAATATATGAAAATCAGCCTATTCAAAGAGGAATCAAAGTGGAAAGAAGCAGACGACCGTATGTGGAGAAGGTAGTTCCTACATATGAAGAGCCGGAAGTGCAATATGAACCGGTGCAAGAGCCTATCGTAAAAAAAGCATCTGTACCATCGCAAGAAAGTAACCGTAGACCATTTCGTCCAACAGAAATGATTTCGCCAATTTACGGATATAATCGTCCTTCTGTAGAGAAAAAGGTAGAAAAGCAGGAGGAAGAAAAGGAAAGAGAAGATCTTGAAATATCTGTAGAGGGCAAAGCAGTTGTTGATGCATGGTTAGAGAAAAAGGGATACACATTATCTGATTTCTCAGAAGGACAAGCAAAGATTTCTTCTAGTCATGAAGGCGTTAATCAGCAAGAGCAACAGAGTAAAAAGGAAGAAAAATCAGTTGTCGATCAATGGTTAGAGAAAAACGGTTATGAAATTGAGCGCCAAGTACCTTTAGTAGAAGAAAAAGAAGAGGTTCAAGAAATTAGTGTACCGCAGGAAATTTTAGCGGATGAATTACTTCATAATACGGTAGCTGAGCGCATGGAAGATGCAAAGCAAGAAAAAGATGTAGTGGTGCTAAACGAAAATATTTTACAAGAGAAATTAGTAGATTCTAAAGTAGAGCACGAGGATACAATACTATCAGAAGAAATTAAGCGTAATACAGAAATAGAAGAAGCTACTATTGAAGTAGAACAGAAAACTCCAGAAGAAGCAGTGATTGTCAAAGCAGAAGAAAAACTCGAAGAAACAATCATAGTGGAAATACCAGAAGAAGTTGCAGAAGTGCCAAAAGTAGAAGTAATTGCAGAAACGGAACAGCTTGTAGAAGTAGAAGTAGAAGTAGTTATGGAAACAGAGGAATCTGAAGAGATAGAAGTAATTACGGAAACAGAAGAGTTTGAAGAAGTGGAAGTAATTGTAGAGGCAGAAGAATCTGAAGAGGCAGAAGAAGTAGAAGTAATTGTAGAAACAGAAGAGCCAGAAGAAGAAGTAGAAGTAATTGCAGAAACAGAAGAGCTAGAAGAAGTAGAAGTAATTGCAGAAGCAGAAGAGCTAGAAGAAGTAGAAGTAATTGCAGAAGCGGAAGCAACAGAAGAAGTGGAAGCAATTGCGGAAACAGAAGAGCTAGAAGAAGTAGAAGTAATTGCGGAAACAGAAGCAACAGAAGAAGTGGAAGCAATTGCAGAAACAGAAGCATTTGTAGAACTTGAGGAATCTCAGCAAGAACTGGTGTTAGATGAAGCAATGGAACAAAAGAGCGAATTCATACATGTTGCTGAGGCTGATGAACAAACGAAGAAAGATGTCCAAAGCTTTGCGAATGTTTTAATTACAGAAACAGAGGAAAGCAAACTAGTTGTGGAAGAAGCGCCAATCGCCGAAGAACAACCAGTTGAAGAAGAAGCGCCAATCGCCGAAGAACAACCAGTTGAAGAAGAAGCGCCAATCGCCGAAGAACAACCAGTTGAAGAAGAAGCGCCAATCGCCGAAGCGCAACCAGTTGAAGAAGAGGCACAAATTACCGAAGAACAACCAGTTGTACAAAAAGAAGAGCCGAAACGTGAGAAAAAGCGTCATGTACCATTTAATGTTGTTATGTTGAAACAAGACAGAGCACGATTAATGGAAAGGCATGCGGCTAGAACGAATACAATGCAATCTTCTATGAATGAACGAGTAGAGAATAAGCATGTACAACAAGTGGAAGAGAAACCAATGCAACAAGTGGCAGTAGAATCACAAGTGGAAGAACAGCCAGTGCAACAAGTGGTAGTAGAACCACGAGTGGAAGAACAGCCAGTGCAGCAAGTGGCAGTAGAATCACAAGTGGAAGAACAGCCAGTACAACAAGTGGTAGTAGAACCACGAGTGGAAGAACACCGAGTGCAACAAGTGGCAGTAGAATCACAAGTGGAAGAACAACCAATGAAACAAGTAGTGGTAGAGCAAGTACAAGAGAAAGCATATGTTGTAAATCAAAGAGAGAACGATATGCGAAATGTACTGCAAACACCACCGACATACGCTATTCCGCCATTAACATTGTTGGCAATTCCACAGCAAGCAGCGTTAGATAATACGGAATGGTTGGATGAACAGAAAGAATTGTTAGATACAACGTTTAATAATTTCCATGTTGGAGCACATGTTATTAATGTGTCACAAGGTCCAGCGGTAACTCGTTTTGAAGTGCAGCCAGACCCAGGTGTGAAAGTAAATAAAATTACAAACTTAAGTGATGATATTAAGTTAAGTTTAGCTGCGAAAGATATTCGTATTGAAGCACCGATTCCAGGGAAAAGTGCGATTGGAATCGAAGTTCCAAATAAAGAAAGTAAGCCAGTATTTCTTCGTGAAATTTTAAGAAGTCCTGTGTTTACAAAGAGCGAATCACCGCTTACAGTTGCGCTTGGACTTGATATTTCAGGTGATCCAATTGTAACGGATATTCGAAAAATGCCACATGGACTTATTGCTGGCGCAACTGGTTCAGGAAAAAGTGTGTGTATTAATGCGATTTTAACGAGTATTTTATATAAAGCGAAGCCACATGAAGTGAAGTTAATGTTAATCGATCCGAAGATGGTTGAGCTTGCACCATACAATTCTGTTCCGCATCTCGTAGCACCTGTTATTACGGATGTAAAAGCAGCAACAGCTGCGTTAAAGTGGGCAGTTGAAGAGATGGAGCGCCGTTATGAATTGTTTGCGCATGCTGGTGCTCGTGATTTAACTCGCTACAATACGATTGTAAGTGAGCGAGAGATTCCGGGAGAGACATTACCTTATATCGTTATTGTCATTGACGAGTTAGCCGACTTAATGATGGTAGCACCTGGTGATGTAGAGGAAGCGATTTGTCGTATTGCGCAAAAAGCACGTGCTTGTGGTATACATTTATTAGTTGCGACGCAGCGTCCATCTGTAGATGTTATTACAGGTTTAATTAAGTCAAACATTCCAACGCGTATTGCGTTTACTGTATCATCTCAAGTTGATTCGCGTACGATTATCGATATTGGTGGCGCGGAGAAATTACTTGGCCGTGGTGATATGCTATTTTTAGGGAACGGTACATCTAAGCCAGTTCGTGTACAAGGTGTATATGTATCGGATGATGAGATTGAAAAGACAGTTGATCATGTGAAAAAGCAAATGAAGCCGAATTACTTATTTAAGCAAGAGGATTTATTAGCGAAAACAGAACAGGCCGAGTCGGAAGATGAATTGTTCTTTGAAGCATGTCAATTTGTTGTAGAACAAGGGGGAGCGTCCACATCTTCTGTACAGAGAAAATTCCGCATCGGTTATAATCGCGCGGCCCGTCTCATTGAAGAGATGGAATCGCAAGGGATTATTTCTGAAGCAAGAGGAACAAAGCCGAGAGATGTTCTTATTTCTGAGGATGAATTTGCTGCTATGCAGGAAACAAATGTATAGTACACGGTTTTGCTGTATACTAATAGAAAATGTTGGATAGTAAAGTAGGGAGTAAAGCGACATGAAAGAAATTGAATTAAAATTAAAAGGTGAAATAAATCGACTAACGAATAAAACATTTAAATTTGATGAGCGTGTTGGAGAAGGTTGGTTCTCTGCCGTTTACTTTTTAAAAACTAGAGAAATCATTGAAGAATTTCGCCCGAAAAGTGTTGTAACGATGCAGTTTTTCCAAAAAGAGAATGCAGTACTTTGCGGAGCAGATGAAGTAATCGCATTGCTACAAACATTTGCCAAAAATCCTGAGGAATTAGAAATTCATTCTTTAAAGGATGGCGATAATATTAGTCCGTTTGAAACAGTTTTAACAATTCATGGTCCTTATGAAAACTTCGGATTTTTAGAAGGTGTCATCGATGGGATTTTAGCTCGTCGTACATCGGTTGCGACAAACGTATATAACGTTGTCCAAGCTGCACGTAGTGTAGATAAAGAAAAACCAGTTATTTTCATGGGAGACCGTGATGATCATTATACGCAACAAGCTGGTGATGGTTATGCAGCATACATCGGAGGTATGAGCGCACAAGCGACGCATGCAATGAATGAGTGGTGGGGCAAGAGTGGTATGGGGACAATGCCTCACGCATTAATTCAAATGTTTAATGGTGATGTTGTGGAAGCAGCAAAAGCATATCATAAGAAATTCCCAGAAGATGAATTAGTTGTATTAATTGATTACAACAATGATGTCATTACAGATGCACTTCGCGTAGCGCGTGAATTTGGATCAACATTAAAAGGTGTACGTGTCGATACGTCTCGTACAATGATTGACCAATACTTCATTCGTCACCCAGAAGTACTTGGAACATTCGATCCACGTGGTGTAAATCCATCGCTTGTATTCGCACTTCGTAAGGCACTTGATGAAGAAGGATTCCAACATGTAGACATCGTTGTAACTGGTGGATTTGACGAGAAGCGTATTCGTGAATTTGAAGCGCAAAATGTTCCTGTCGATATATACGGCGTAGGAAGTAGCTTATTAAAAATGAATATTGGCTTCACTGGCGATAATGTAGAATTAAATGGAAAACCAGAAGCTAAGGCTGGTCGTAAATACCGCCCTAATCCACGTCTAGAGCGTGTTCAATTGGAAACAAGAGAAGATATGTAAAAAAGAGAAAAACTGATAGGTGATTGACCCTATCAGTTTTTCTGTTATCATAGTATAACAGCTGGTTTTTTGCTATAATAAGTTTGTTATGGACATAAAAAGAAGTACGTACGTGGTTATCCTGATAAGTGAAGATTAAAGAAAACTTCGCTTCATCAGAAATGTATGATGATTACCAAAATAAGAAAAGATTCATATACTGTCTTATAGATAGGCCGTTGTATTAGTTCGAAATGTTGGAGGTTCTTTAAGATGACAGTTTACCATTTTGTAGGAATTAAAGGGACAGGAATGAGTTCATTAGCACAAATTCTTCATGACATGAAGCATACTGTTCAAGGGTCTGATTATGAAAAGCGTTTCTTTACACAAACAGCATTGGAAAAGCGTGGTATTTCCATCCTTCCTTTTGATAAAAATAATATTAAAGAAGGACAAGTGATTATCGCAGGAAACGCGTTTCCTGATACGCATGAAGAAATCGTAGCAGCAAAAGAATTAAATATCCCAGTACATCGTTATCATCACTTTTTAGGTGACCTTATGAATCAGTACACAAGTGTTGCTGTAACTGGTGCGCATGGAAAAACATCAACTACAGGTTTGTTAGCACATGTAATGCAAGGCGCACACCCAACATCTTACCTTATTGGAGATGGAACTGGGCATGGGGTAGAAAATAGTAAATATTTTGTATTTGAAGCTTGTGAGTATCGTCGTCATTTCTTGTCTTACTATCCAGACTATGCGATTATGACAAACATTGATTTCGATCACCCAGATTATTTCTCAGACATTAATGATGTCTTCAGTGCATTCCAAGAGATGGCATTGCAAGTGAAAAAAGGCATTATTGCATGTGGTGATGATGAAGAACTTCAAAAAATTCAAGCGAAAGTACCTGTTATTTTCTATGGATTTGGAGAAGATAATGATTTCCAAGCACGTAACATTCAAAAGAGAACAGATGGTACAATATTCGATGTATTCGTTCGTAATACGTACTATGATACGTTCAAAATTACTGGGTACGGCAATCACAGCGTATTAAATGCATTAGCAGTAATCGCGCTTTGCCATTATGAAAACGTTGATGTAGAAGCAGTTAAACATCAATTAACAACTTTTGAAGGCGTAAAACGTCGCTTTAATGAAAAGCCAATGGGAGAGCAAGTTATTATCGATGACTATGCACACCATCCGACAGAAATTAACGCAACAATTGAAGCAGCTCGTCAAAAACATCCAGAGCGTGAAATTGTCGCTGTATTCCAGCCACACACATTCTCACGTACAGAAAAGTTCTTAGATGAGTTCGCAGAAAGCCTAAGCAAAGCTGACCAAGTATACTTATGTGATATTTTCGGATCAGCGCGCGAAAACAAAGGTGAATTAACAATCGAAGATCTGCAGAAGCGTATTGACGGTGCAGAACTAATTACAGATACAACAACAGATGTATTAAAGAAACATAAAAATGGCGTTCTAATTTTCATGGGCGCAGGTGACATCCAAAAATTCGAAGCAGCTTACGTAAAAGAAGTTCAAGTTGCAGAGAAGTAATAGAAAAGACGCACAGCTGGGCTGTGCGTCTTTTTTGTTGTGCTCGATTTTTATTTACGTATTGACCTAGAGCTAACTCTAGGTTGTAAGATGAAAATGTAAAAACAAGGGGGAGAAAACATGTATAAAATAGGTGAAGTGGCAGAATTAACGGGGATGAGTATTCATACTTTGCGTTACTATGAGAAATTAGGATTATTACCACCACCAACGCGAAATAGCGGGATTCGCCAATATACAGAAGGTGATGTGCGCCTATTAAAATTTTTATATTCGCTAAAACAAACTGGAATGTCATTAGAAGAGATGGCTGAGTTTGCAAGTGATGGATGCATTATAGAGGAAATTAGGCAGAAGAGAAAGGAAGTGCCAGCGAAAGTAAAGAAGAGAATTTCAATTTTAACAACTCACTTAGAAAGGTTAAAAGAACAGCAAGAACAATTGCAAAAAGTTGTCCAGATAACAGAAGAGAAGTTAGAAATTTATTACGGTTTTCTAGAAGGAAAAGACTTGGAGGCCGGCAATGAAAAATAAAGTATATGCGCAGTTATTAGGGTTTGCAATATTTACTGGTGGGACATTTAATGCTTCGAAATATGCGGTGCAGTATTTCGAAGCGATTCATATAGCGGCATGGCGCTTTGGAATTGCTGCACTTGTGATGTTATGTCTTTTAAAAATAAGAAAAGGTTTTGAGGTTGAGATATGGAGGCAGAATAAGGTCTATTACCTTTTGCTTGGTATAGTTGGTGTATTCGGTTTTAACTACTTTTTCTTTTTAGGAATGAAACATACAGAAGCTATTAATGGGGCGCTTATTATGGCGACAAATCCACTTATTACGACGTTATTAGCAAGTGTCATTTTACGAGAGAAGATAGTGAAGCGCCAAGTAATTGGAATGTTACTTGCACTATTTGGTGTTGTTTTTGTGCTTACACAAGGCTCGTTTACCGCACTACAAAATTTATCATTTTCAAAAGGAGATTTTTATATTTTATTAGGGAATATTTGCTGGGCGTTATACGGTGTATTAAGCAGAAGGTTTATTAAAACTGGTAGCTCAATACAAACTACGACATATACAATGACTATTGGTGCCCTTGCCTTTATTATGATATCTTTTACGCAAAAAAGTATAGTACCAGTTTTGGAAATTCCTCTATTAGCTTGGGGAGCGATTCTCTTTATGGCAATTGGAATGAGTGTGCTCGGTTACTTATGGTGGAATAATGGAATTGCCCAAATTGGTGCAGCGAGAACATCTTTATTTTTTAATCTAGTGCCTGTTGTTACAATAATTATTTCTTTTACAGAAGGAGTAAATATAACATCCGCACAATCTGTAGGAATGATATTAGTTATTACGGGAGTATTGTGTTCTTCAGGTTTTATACAAATAAAATCGAAAAAAAGTGTGAATATTTAACATTTTCTATTTGTAAATGTTAGAATAATAAGAAAACTAAAAGGGGCTAAAAACCATGTTCACACTCCGAGTAGACGACGAAATCGAACTACAACTATTAGAAAAACATCATAAAGAGGAATTGTATCAATTAATAAATCAAAACCGTAATCATTTACGAAGATGGCTTCCTTGGATAGATGGGACGAAATCTGCGGATGCTTATGATGAAATTTTCCCGATGTGGTTAAAGAAATTTGCAGAGGGAGACGGTTTTGAAAGTGGTATACGCTATAAAGGAAAGCTCGTTGGGATGGTAGGCATTCATCCAGTGAGCTGGGGGAATAAAGCGACGAGTCTTGGGTATTATCTTGCGGAAGATGCTGGTGGGAAAGGTATTATGACGCGTAGCGTGAAGGCTGTACTTCACTATGCATTTGAGAATTTAAAATTGAATAAAATTGAAATCAGATGCGGTGTTGAAAATGCGAAAAGCCGCGCGATTCCAGAGCGTTTAGGGTTTAAATTGGATGGTATTTTAAGAGATGAACAATGGATATATGATCATTTTCAAGATATTGCTGTGTATAGTTTACTGGCTTCAGAATGGAAGGATATTCAAGGTAAGTAAGAAATCTTATGACAGATTATTTAAAAAGGCCATTTGCAAATGGTCTTTTTTTATGAATTAAAATGGAAGTGGTGGTATAATTTGGTTAGGGGGTGAAGGTATGAACCTTCCAATTCAAAGAAGTAAATCAGCAGTAATTTTCGTGAGTCTCACGTTAGCTTTTATGTTTGTGTATCCAATTGTCATGCTTTTCACCAATAAAGAGCAATGGATGTCAGCGTTAATTGGAATGGGATTATGTTTCATTGTAAATATCCCGCTCGTTTGGGAAGTATTTATTAAAAAGCATAAAGTAGAAAATGGTGTATTAAAGTACGGCATTTTAAATGACGATATTGTATTGAAAGAGATAAGAATCATTCGTCAAGTTGGAAAATCTCTTGAAATTACGACGAATACGTATAAAGTACATATGGTCGCGATGCCGCAACATATGGAGCGGTTTTTGTCGCTTGTAGAAAAAGAGAATCCGCATGTGAAAATAGAAATGGTGGGTAAGAAATGAAAAGAATCTGTACGTTGTTTGTGCTTTTATTAACGGCATCTATTCTTTTAATAGGGTGTAGTGCAAAGAAAGAGAAGTCTGATGTTAGCTTAGAAAAAGCACAAAAAATTGAAATTGAGTCATTGACTGATTCGAGTGATAAAAAAACAATTACCGATAAGAAAGAAATTGAAAAACTGTTTGAAGTCATGAAAATGGATAAGTGGGAAATGCAATTGGCTCCGTTAGATACTCCGCAAGGGAAAACATTTAAAATGTATCAAGAGGATACACCGAAATTAATGGAGTCGAGTAAAGATAAAACAGAATTACATGAAATTGGTACGATGACAGTATATAAAGATGTCCCTTATGTTGAAGTTGAAATGAAAAATAAGAAAATGAGTTTTAAAGTGCCAGAAAATGTGGCGAAAGAGTTATTAAAGTATTAATAAAAAAACGCTCGGAGAAAATCCCGAGCGTTTTTATTATTATTTTAAGTTCTCAGGATTTAAAGCTTCTAATTCAGATACAACGAAACGTCCGTCTTTACGGATTAGTACGTCGTCGAAGTAAATTTCGCCGCCGCCGTATTCAGGGCGTTGGATACATACTAAATCCCAGTGGATGTTAGAGTTGTTGCCGTTCCATGCATCTTCGTAAGCTTGTCCAGGTGTGAAGTGGAAGCTACCATCGATTTTTTCATCGAATAGGATGTCGCCCATTGGATGTAAGATGTATGGGTTTACGCCGATTGCGAACTCACCAACGTAGCGTGCGCCTTCGTCTGTATCGAAGATTTTGTTAATGCGCTCTGAATCGTTTGCAGTTGCTTCAACAATTTGACCGTTCTCAAACTTAAGTTGTACATTTTCAAATGTATAACCGTTGTAAGGAGATGGTGTGTTGTAAGAAACTGTACCGTTAACAGAATCACGAACTGGTGCAGAGTATACTTCACCGTCTGGAATGTTTAAATGACCTGAGCATTTAATAGCTGGAATGTCTTTAATAGAGAATGTTAAATCAGTTCCAGGACCAGTTAAGCGAACTTTATCTGTTTTATTCATTAATGTAACAAGGCTATCCATTGCCTTATCCATTTTACCGTAGTCTAAGTTACAAACTTCAAAGTAGAAGTCTTCGAAAGCTTCTGTGCTCATTTTAGCAAGCTGTGCCATAGAAGCATTTGGGTAACGAAGAACAACCCAGCGCGTTTTCGGAACGCGGATGTCTCTATGAACTTTCTTACCAACTGTTTGGCCGTGAACTTTCATTCGTTCACTTGGAACGTCAGCTTGTTCGTTAATGTTATCGCCAGAGCGAAGACCGATATACGCATCCATATCTTTCATTACGCTTGCTTCATATGCAGCGATTTGTTCGAAATGTTCTTCAGTAGCACCCATTAATAAAGAGCGATCTACTTGATGATCTTTTAAAGAAACGAATGGGAAACCACCAGCTGCATATGCTTCTTTCACAAGTGCAGTTACAAGTTCTTTTTGTAAGCCAAAGTTTTCAATTAACACTTTTTCGCCTTTTTGTAAGCGAATAGAGTAGTTGATTAAATTGTATGCTAACTTTTCAATGCGTGGATCTTTCATATGTAAAGCCTCCCTACTAATTATGTATCCTCTCCTATTGTAACCTACTTAGTGGAATTTGTTGAATCATTTATGTTAAAGTTAACGAATAAGTATGAAAATTCTAATGGAATATAGGGGTTAGAATGAAACGGTAAATGATTGTATAATAGGGGAAAGTATGAAAAAGATAAAGGAAGTGATGAAATGCAAGTTCTTTTATATGTAAGTGCGGCTATTATCGCGGTTGCTTTCGCTGTATTAGTAGTGTACGTATGCAGAACGTTGTTATCGGTTCAAAAGACGTTAGAAAACGTTGCAAGCACGTTAGAAGGTCTAGAGAAACAAATGCAAGGGATTAGCGTAGAGACGGAGCAATTATTACATAAGACAAATGCGTTAGCTGATGATATTCAACAGAAGTCGCAGTCATTAAATAAAGTAGTAGCAGGTGTAGATGGAATTGGAACGACAATCCATTCTTTAAATACGAAACTTCGTAATGTATCAGAGTCTGTTACGGACGAAATTGAAAATAATGCAGATAAAGTAGCGCAAGTTGTACAATGGAGTAGCGCAGCAATTGAAGTATACAATCATTATCGTGCGACAAGACAAGAGAAAAAGGTTGAAAAAGAAGAGCGTAAATTAGAAAGACTTGAGAAAAAAGCGGAAAAGAAAGAGAAGCGCTCTAGACTTCGTATGAGAGGTGAATCGTGATGAATATGACAAAACTGGAAACAATTGAAGAGCTTGAAGTACTAGTGGAAAAGAACGAGCCTTATGTGCTATTTAAACATAGTACGACGTGCCCAATTAGTCACGGTGCATACACAGAGTTTCAAGCGTATTGCAGTGAAGAAAGAGCAGTACCAGCTTACTATTTATACGTACAAGATGCGAGAGATGTTTCGAATCGTGTCGCAGAACAGTACAGTATTAGACATGAATCTCCACAAGTATTATACATAAAAGATGGGATGGTAGTGTGGAATACGTCTCATTGGAATATTAAAAAACACGCTTTAGAAGAGAATATTAAGTAAAAAGAAGCAAGCTAAAGGTGCTTGCTTCTTTTTTTTGTTTTTGTTGAAATATATTTAATGGTAAACTGTTAATAGTTCAAACTAAATAACTAGATTGTTGAAAGTAGGTTTTATGTAATGAAGAAAATGGCATTATCCTTCGCAGTCGTAAGTTTATTACTGGGAGCTTGTAGTAATGATACGATTAGTAAGAAGGATGAAGTTATACAAAAAGATACGAAAGAAAAAAGTATGATTCCGAGAACGGCTGTTTCTAAAGATTATTATAGAACTGTTATTCCTTTAAAAGAACAAAAAGTCATTAATACAGCTAATATAAAAACAAATTCTAAATTAGATTTAGCAGAATATGAAAATGGTTTAATGAATATTGCAAAAGGGCAATTTGATACAGAAAATCATGTGCTGCAATTAAATCAATACATTCCGGAGAATGTAATTGATGAACTAGTCGCGAAAGTAGAAGCACCAGTTTTGACGAACATCATCGAACAAGACTATTTCGGAAAGCAGAATTCAAACGAATTAAGTTTATCTGGTGTTATGATTGGTTTAGCTATGTCTTCAAGCGTATCTAATGAAGAAGCCATTTCTAAAGGTACTGAAGTTGCTAAACAACTTATAGAAGCTATAAACAAAAATGATAAATATAACAAATCGCCAATTACGTTTGCTATCTTTAAACAAGAAAATACAACTTCTTTAAAAAATGGTACGTACATTGCTAGTGCTACTGTTCAAAAGAATGATACGAATATGGGAAACTGGAGTATGATTGATGAACAAGCTTATTCATATCCTTCTGATGAATTTAAACAAGAACATGGAGAAGATAATGCAAAAATAAATGAATTTGCTGATTCAATAAAAAAGTTTTCTCCTGGAGATTTTATCCCAGTCAATGCTAAAGTTTTGTATAAACAAAAGAAAATGGATACATTAAATATGGATATTGTTATTAAATATAACGGTAAAACAGAATTAATGGCTCTTACTCAAATGGCTGCTCAAAGTATGTTAGAGAAATTACCTAAAGATGCGAAAGTACAATTGCAGATAAAGTCCGATAATAAAATCGAGGCCGTTATTATAAAAGAGAAAAACAGCGATAAACCGTTTGTTTCCTTCTTATAAAAAAGACAGTTTAAACACTGTCTTTTTTTTATTGCAAGTGAGAATGTACGAAGTTTTTTTGTAGTGATTTATTGTTATATTTCGTATGAATATCGTATTTTGGTGCCATGGAAGATGATTCAAGATTAAGAAGAAGTCATTGGAAATGGTGTTATGACGGGTAAGCCAAATCAAATTCAAAAAAGTAAGAGGTAAATAATATGAACTTAAAAGATTTAAAAAGTAAACATATTAAGTATGATTGGAAAACTATTTTTGTAGGCGTCCAAGGAAGTTATTTTAGTAAAGACGTTATTTCTGATTATGCGGTAGAATTGATGGGAATTGGTGATGAAAGCGGGTTTGTTAGTGAACTTACATGGGGAGTCTCTAATGAAAATTTAGGTAAGGTGATGTTAGAAATAAAAACTAATTATTTTCCTCAATTAGATGAAGAAAGCCCAGTGTTAGTAGAGGAGAAAAGAAAATTAAGATTTATTTGTTTATCTGAAATAAAAGAAAGATGTAAAGAAGATAATGAGTTATTAAATGAAATTGCAGAGTTTTATGGAAATCACCACTACCCAGAAGATATGGTGAGTTTTGTTAATTATATGCCTCAAGAAGTTCCAACTACGAAAGAAGCTTTGGTAAATAGGTTTGAAAAATTTTTAAAATTAGAGGAAGAGAGATTTAAATATTAAATATATATAGTCACTACCAATAGGTAGTGACTTACAATTAGTTTCTGAAACGGGAAGTTGAGTTATGCTGGATTTAATCGCAGAGAATAATAATGGGCCATTTAGAACATAGACGTTACAACATATTTTTAAACAAATTTTCTAATATGGTTTAGAGTTACAAGAAGACAGGATTGTTGAAATGAATGGTGATGGAAATCATTATTTTATCGAGGGACCATACGCAGTGAAAAGTTATGAACAAGTACATCAAGTTGCTGAAGCAATGAAAGAGCGTCGCATAATACGCTTCATATTTCCGTTGTACCAATTTTAAAGAAAGAAATCTATTTCCCCCTGTCGTTGTCGATATAAGGCATTCTACAGGACGCCGTGATCTTCTATTGTCAGTTGTGAAGTACTTCCAGATCCAGCGCATCAAATGACTATCCATGTCGTTTTTTGTTGGTAAATCGATATCCTATGTCGAATCGCCGATATATTTCAAGTTGTGGTCGATATATTTAAAAAATCGCTGATATATTTCGAGTTACGGTCGATATATTTAAAAAATCGCTGATATATTTCGAGTTACGGTCGATATATTCGAAAAATCGCTGATATAAATTTCATTTACTATCGTACTGCTTAAAATAAGGTTTCTGCTCATGAGATATCTATTTTTTACAAAAAATGCCCTTTTTTTCATGAGAAATACGAAAATACGAGAAAAGAAGCGAATTTTTTCGAAACTTTTGCGGGAAAATATTGTATGAGCCTGCGTTTTTATCGTATCATTAGTAAAAGGAAGAACTCGGGACGATTGGTGGCATCTGCAAATAGAGTTGATGTCTTTTTTTCATTCAAGTAACCGATACATAAAAATAGATAACAAAAATAGAAGGAGTGTGCGATGAGATGAACGTAACAATCTATGATGTAGCGCGCGAAGCGAACGTTTCAATGGCTACCGTATCACGTGTTGTGAACGGTAACCCAAATGTAAAGCCTACAACAAGAAAGAAAGTATTAGAAGCAATTGATCGTTTAGGATACCGCCCGAATGCGGTAGCACGTGGACTAGCAAGTAAGAAGACAACTACAGTAGGTGTTATTATTCCTGATATCTCAAATACGTTTTATGCAGAACTTGCGCGTGGAATTGAAGATATCGCAACAATGTACAAGTATAACATCATCTTAAGTAACTCTGACCAAAACAAAGAGAAAGAGTTCCATTTATTAAATACGATGCTTGGAAAACAAGTGGACGGAATTGTTTTCATGGGTGAAGATATTACAGACATTCACATTGAAGAATTTAAAAAGTCTCCAGTACCAATTGTATTAGCAGCGTCATTTGATGAGCAAAATGAAACACCATCAGTAAATATTGATTATACACAAGCAGCATACGATGCAATGAAGCACTTTATTGAGCAAGGCCATACGCGTATCGGTTTCGTCTCTGGTCCTTTCATTGATAAAGCGGCAAGCGCAAAGAAATTACAAGGTTATAAAAAAGCTTTAGAAGAAGCAGGTATTTCATATGATGAAAATCTTATAATCGATGGAGATTACACATATGATTCAGGTATCGAAGCATTCGAAAAGCTTTGGAGTCTTGATGAAAAACCAACAGCAATCTTCGTATCTTCTGACGAAATGGCACTAGGTGTAATTCACGCAGCACAAGACGCTGGATTAAACGTACCAACTGATGTAGAAGTACTTGGTTTCGATAATACACGCCTTGCATTAATGGTACGTCCTCAGCTTTCAACAGTTGTACAACCAATGTATGATATCGGTGCAGTAGCAATGCGTCTACTAACGAAATATATGAACAAAGAAAAAGTGGAAGATCACACTGTTATTTTACCTCACCGTATCCAATTTAGAGATTCAACGAAGTAAGTATAAAAAGCTCACAGCGATTGCTGTGAGCTTTTATTCGTATTTCCTTGTGCTGAATGTTTAAATTTATAAATATGCGACTTTGATAATGATAATGTATTTGGAACTCTTCATAAGACATTCGCTATAGATGGGGGTATTCCTTGTTATATGTCACATAAATGCAAATTCAACTATTATAGGGCAATGTCATGTATAATAGAAAGAAAAGGCTTGTGAGGAGGGAGAAAAGATGATCGTTCTTTGGATAATTACGCTTTGTATGACTGCTATTTTTGCATATATGACGTTAAAACAAAATGGCTTAAAGCGATTTGTTCCAGGAAGTATTCTTGCAGGAATTGCCCTTATCACGTATGTAATCTCTATTTTTGTTGAAAATGTATCGGTGGATATGAGCACAAGCTTAATGTTTATCGGTATCACACTATTTGCAGGTAGTATTATGGTGCTTATGGTTGCTGGTATTATTTTATTTATTCATATGAATTCGGAAACGTTATAACATATAGAAAAGGCATGACCCGAGAGGGGCATGCCTTTTGTCCGTTCAATTATGCTCTATCTTTAGAAGAGTTTTGTTGTTTTAATAAGTCGCGAATTTCGCCAAGAAGAACTTCTTCTTTTGTTGGTTCTGGAATTTTTTCTTCTTTTTCTTCTTCTCTTCTAGATGTTAGTTTGTTGAAAACTTTAACAAACATAAAGATAGCAGCTGCAATAATTAAGAAATCAAAAATAGTTTGGATGAAGTTACCATACATAATAGATGATTTACCGAATGTAATTTTTAAATCTGTAAAGTCAACGCCACCTAATATCATACCAAGTAATGGTGTAATAATGTCTTTTACTAAAGAACTAACGATTTTACCGAATGCAGCACCGATTACAACCCCGACAGCTAAATCGATTACATTCCCTTTGAACGCGAATTTTTTAAACTCGTTCCACATGTGTTAATCCCACCCTTTCCACGATTTATTATAAAATTTATAATTCCTATCAACATATTCTATAGAAATTTGTGAGAGAAATAAAGAGGAAATGGGAATGAAAGTAAATTCTGAAAAATGTATCCGTTTTAATTTTTGTTTACATCGTTTAATAAAGATTGTAGCATTTGCTGCGTTTTTAATCCTTCTAATCCATCTACAACAGGTTTTGTATCTCCGTGTACACATTCAATAAAATGATGAACAGCATCTTCAAAACCGCGCTGCTTTAATGTCGTTTCCCATGACGGAGAACCGCTTTGTGAAACAGAGTTTTCTGCCTCAATTTCAAATGTATTCATATTTTTTACACGAATGATTTTTCCTGTTGTTACCAGTTCAATTTGTTCTAAGTTTGTACCTGCATGACGATGCATGGCTGTAGAGAGTAAGAGCCCGTTTGCGGTTGTGTATGTATGATGTCCATAAAGGAGTTCATTTTTTTCGTTTATTTGCATCATATTATGAACGACGTTAAGGTTATCATTAGCTAACCAGCGGGCAGTATCTACAATATGTAAGTAATCATCTAGCATAGTAAAATCGTACGTATTTGGCCCTACTTTATTTGTGCGATGCTTTTCAATTCGAATCCATGAAATATCATTAGCTTGTTCTTTGGCAGTGACGTACATAGGAACGAAACGGCGATTAAATCCAACCATTAACTTTCGATTATACTTTTCACTCATTTCGACTAGTTTTTCAGATTGTTCCACAGTAGCAGCTAACGGTTTATCTACATAAACATCGATTCCTTTTTCAAGAAGTGTAGAAACGATTTCATAATGCGTAGCAGTTGAACTATGAACGAAGATTGCATCACATTCTGAAGCTAACGTTTCCATAGAATGAAAATCTTGAATACGATATTGCTGGCAAATTTGTTTTCTTTTCTCTGCATTAGGTGTAAATGCCCCTACAAAATTCCAAGTTGTTTCATTTGTAAGTGTTGGGAGGTAAGCTTTTTGTGCAATACTTCCAAGACCAATCATCCCGATTTTAGGTTTGTTCATGTTTATTCCCACCTTATCAATATTGATATAACGGGTTAAATGTAGCATAGGGCGGGGGAGGAAGGCAAAAAGTAGGATTACTTCTGTCCTTCTATTAAAATCTTCTCTATCTCTTCAAAATTATGAGCCCGAGCGTGCTCTAGCGGGGTAACACCATCGTTGTCTGGAATATTTACATCAGCACCATGTTTAATTAGAAGGCGAATGACTTGTTGTTGCGTTTCATCTCCGTCACTTAGTACGATAGCTTCCATTAAGGCGGTCCACCCGAGATTATTTACATGGTTTACATCAATATTTGTTCGCGTGAGGAGTTCTTTTATAACATCAATATAGCCATGTTCCGAGGCTGGGATAAGAGCTGTTCCGCCATACCGATTCGTAAGAGATGGATCGGCGCCAGCGTCAATCGTTAGTTTTAAAATATCCAAATAACCTTCTGCACCGGCGTATAGAAATGGGTTATTTTTCATATCATCTTGAACATTTACGTCAGCCCCAGCGTTGATAAGAGCTTTGGCGGTTTTTACATCATTTTTGTATGTGGCAATCATAAGAGGGGTACGTCCTTTATTGTCCGTTATATTTATGTCGGCTCCTTTTTTGAGCAATGATATAACAGTATTCGTTTCCTGCTTTTCAGTAGCTGTTAGTAGTGCTGTCTCCATGTTTGTCATCTCCTTTTTAACTTCTTGTTCTTGCGAGCAACCTTGTAAAAAAATTACGCAACATATCATGCTTAATGTTTTTTTGAACATGGAATTTCAACCTCCTAATTTCAACTCTAAAATAAGAACATTAAATTTTTATAAACTGACGCTAAAATTACTATAAAATCGCTTGAGTATTTGAACATATATTTTTATGCTTATGAGTAATAAGGTTTAATAAAGTGAGGATTTAACATATGTCTATTAAAACAAGGTTTTTATTTTCTTATATTGCCGTTATTCTCGTTTCTATTACGCTCATATTAGTCGCGGGGTTTTTAATTGTTTTTTCAATAACAGGGGACTTGGAGTCAGTGAAAAATTTTTATAAAAGTTCCTATATTCAAAAGCCGCTTACGCAAGAAGAAGAGAATGCGTATCTTGAATTGAAATTAGCGGCAAAGCAACATCAATCACAACTATTAGATGAATCGTTCGTTTCATCAATTGAAAAAGAAGGTGTGAAAATAGCTGTAAGAAAGGGAGATTCCATTTCATATGCTTCGAAAGAATTTGAAAGTTCAACCTTAACAGAAGCCCTTCCGAAATTTGAATCAGCAAATATTAATAGTCGTGGTACAACGGAACTAGGCGATACATTTTATCGATATGTAAAATTTGATTTTTATTTTCCGCAGAAAGAAGAAGGTAGTATATTTGTATTAAAAAAGCAAAGTTCATTTGTAGACCTCACACAGAAATTATTTCCGATTTTGTTCATATCGCTCTTACTTTTAGCCATTTTGCTTATTGGATTATTAAGTTACCTCGTCTCCAGAAGTGTGATAAAACCAATCTTTGTATTGAAAGATGCGACTGAGAAAATTAAGGAAGGAAATTTAGATTTTCAAATACCAGTTACATCACACGATGAAATAGGACAATTAAATCAAGGGTTTGAGGAAATGAGGAAGAAATTAAAAGAGTCGATAGAGATGCAAACACAGTATGAAGAAAATCGAAAAGAGCTCATTTCAAACATCTCTCATGATTTAAAAACACCGATTACATCTATTATCGGATATGTAGAAGGAATAAAAGATGGGGTAGCAAATACACCTGAAAAAATGGATAAGTACTTAACGACTATCCATACGAAAGCAAGGCATATGGATACACTCATTGACGAACTATTTTTATTTTCGAAGCTCGATTTGAATCGAGTTCCATTTCAGTTTGAAACGGTTGAATTAAATATGTTTATGCAAGAATTAATAGAAGAGATGCAGATGGATTTAAGTAAAGAAGGTATAGAAATTAACTTACAATTACATGCATCACCACTATATGTAACGGCTGATTGCGAAAAGATAAATAGAGTGATATCAAATTTAATTCATAATAGTGTGAAATACATGGATAAAGAAGAGAAAAAAATTACTGTAACAGTATCGAGTGGTCAAAATAAAGTTATTGTGAAAGTAATGGACAATGGATCAGGTATAGAATCTGATACGCTGCCGTATATATTTGAGCGTTTTTATCGTGCGGAACAATCACGAAACTCTAGTACAGGTGGAAGTGGACTTGGCTTAGCGATAGCGAAACAAATTGTCGAAGAACATGGCGGGGACATCTGGGCGGAAAGTAAGCTTGGGGAAGGTACAAGTATTTTCTTCTCGCTGAAAAAAGTACAGGAATGTGGTGAGTAGAATGAAAAGGATTTTACTAGTAGAAGATGAAGTAAGTATCGCAGAATTACAGCGAGATTATTTAGAGATTCATGATTTTCATGTTGATGTAGAGCATTCCGGAGAAACAGGTTTACAAAGGGCTTTGCAGGAAGAGTATGACTTAATTATTTTAGATATTATGCTTCCGAAAATGAATGGTTTTGAAATTTGTAAACAAATACGTGCTATAAAAGACATTCCGATTTTACTTGTTTCAGCAAAGAAGGAAGATATAGATAAAATTCGCGGACTCGGTTTAGGGGCGGATGATTATATAACGAAACCGTTTAGCCCAAGTGAATTAGTCGCAAGGGTAAAGGCGCATATTTCTCGTTATGAAAGATTATCAGGAAATGTGAGTAAGCAACGCGATACGTTATACATTCACGGAATTTCTATTGATCAGCGAGCGAGAAAAGTTTTTATAAACAATGAAGAAATCGCGTTCACAACGAAGGAATTTGATTTATTAACATTCTTTGTAACGCATCCAAACCAAGTATTAAATAAAGAACAGTTATTTGAACGTATTTGGGGACTAGACTCAGCTGGCGATTTAGCCACTGTCGTTGTTCACATTAGAAAGCTACGTGAAAAAATTGAAAGAGATCCCGCCCACCCGCAATATATTGAAACAGTATGGGGAGCTGGTTATCGCTTTAACGTGTAATGTACCTGCCGAGTAATTGGCAGGTTTTTTTATTGTTATCTGGACTAAAAGGGGGAATAGGTAATTTATGTTAAAATGTAGAGAGGTAAAACATAGGGGAGTATGAGAGGGCGTGCTACATTTTGGGGGATACATGAAAAGATAATAAATCAAACAAGGCTGTAAAGATTGGAACGAATATCGTACTTATTTTATTAATTATCGGTGCAATACAAATGTTTTATGATGAAGACCCTAAGAATGATCATTTCGGTGGGTTATTTATGATGGTCTTTTTTGGAATTAAAATAATTTCTAGTTTTATAATAAATTTAAAAGAAGGAGATAAAAAGGCAGTATTTATTGATTTAGGTTTAGTGATTTTATGTGTACTTCTTTTAATTGTTACTAGTTGAAATATTTCTTTTGAAAAAAGCTCATAGTCTTATAGAGACTGTGAGCTTTCCTTAATAGTAACGGTACTAGTGTAACGATTTATAAAATGTTTGAGTAGTAGAACTAAACAGAGTAGCCTCTTCTAAAAAAGGATAATGGTTACTGTCCTCAAATGTCACAAAGATAGAATTACGTATACCCTTATGTATCTCGATAGAATATTGAATCGGGCACTGTACATCATGTCTTCCGCATATAATAAGTGTCTTTGTTTGGATGGAAGGTAAATGGTCTCTTAAATCAAATGAAGAATACTCTTTATTAAAAACGTTCATCCGGCTAGCAGACATTGTTTTTTTGATTGGTTTACAAAAATAAGAGTTGTAGTTTTCAGGTTTATACAAAGATAATCTTGTCCTCTTAGTAGAGAGTTCCTTTCGTTCTTCATTAGTAAGATAAGGGTTTTTTAAGTTTTCGATGAGCTGTTGCATATAATGAAACTGTGGATGTTCTCGGTTATAAATGCAAAATGGTGTTTCGGTATAGTTACTTGCTGCAGCTCCAGCCACGACTAAAGATTGTAAGGAATTTGGATATGTAATCGCATATAAAAGTCCAAGCATACCGCCTGTTGAGTGGCCAGCGAAATGCCATGTTGGGAGTTGTAAAGCATCTCGTATTGCTTCTAAGTCGTGAGCCGTTTCAATCATACGTAATTCTTTTTTTGAATTGGCTTTTGCTGAGTTACCAGCGTCTCGTAAATTAATGAGGAATACACGATGCGTAGCAGTGAAAACATCCGCAAAGTAATCGCCAGTTTCATTAAATTGCGAATAGTGATGTGTAATGCAAAGGGGTTCGCCAGTTCCTTTTGTAAAGAGTTCGAATGTACCACGTTTCGTGTGGATCATTTGTTGTTTCCACATAATATCACGACCTTTTTTATTAGAGTGGGGATAGTTGATTAGTAACTTAAAATATATCAGCGATTTTTCGAATATATCGACCGTAACTCGAAATATATCAGCGATTTTTCGAATATATCGACCACAACTTAAAATATATCGGCGATTCGACATAGGATATCGATTTACCAACAAAAAACGACATGGGTAGTAATGATACAAATAAAAGGAGACCGTTCAAAAAACGAGTCTCCTTTTGTTTAGTACAAAGATTTTGTCATATTATTCCGAATTATTTCAAGGGATTTCGCTACAGTTAATGCATTCTTTTCTTCAATTTCTGGTTTGCGTGGGATAGGTTTATACATGTTGTCTGGATCTTCCCATGTGAGGGGAAGTTCTGTTTCGGCTTGTCCTTTCCAAGCGTCAATCCATTCTGGAGGGAGATAACCTGAGATGTTTTGGATGTTGTTCATTTCGAGCCAAATAAGTGCCCAAGCCCTCGGGACGACGCGCCAGTGGTCATAGCCACCGCCGCCGACAGCAATCCAGCGACCGTCGCAATATTCATTAGCGATTTCGCGAGCGAGCTTCGGTATTTCACGGTAAATATTCATCGTTGAACAAAGGTGTGTAAGTGGGTCGTAATAATGTGCATCAGCGCCGTTTTGCGTTAAAATAATATCCGGTTTAAAGTATGCGGCAACTTCTTTTACAACAGTTCGATAGGAATTTAAAAATGATTCATCTTCTGTAAAAGCATCCAGTGGAACGTTAAAAGAATAACTATACCCATTACCTTGCCCACGTTCATTCACAGCACCAGTTCCAGGGAATAAATAACGTCCAGTTTCATGTAACGAAATGGTACATACGTTAGGATCGTCATAAAAAGACCACTGTACACCATCACCGTGATGAGCGTCTGTATCAATATATAAAACACGTAAACCGTATTTTTTCTGTATATATTTCATTGCAATGGAGCTATCGTTGTAAATGCAAAAGCCAGATGCTTTGCCGCGAAAGCCGTGATGTAAGCCTCCGCCTAAATTAAGTGCATGTTTTACTTTCCCGGAAAGAACAGCATCGACAGCTGTTAATGTTCCGCCAACGAGTAATGCACTTGCTTCGTGCATATTTGGAAACATCGGTGTATCTTCTGTTCCGAGTCCGTATGTCATTGCAATTGATTTTTCTAACTTTCCTTCTCCAGCAAGTTTTACCGCATTTATGTATTCCTCTGTATGAACGTAGGCAATTTCTTCATCAGTAGCCATTCGCGGGGAGATGACTTGAGAGGGAGAGATAAAACCGCCCTTTTGTAATAAATCGTACGTAAGAGTGACGCGCAGTTGGTTAAAAGGATGATCAGGGCTAAACGAATAGCCCCGAAAGTCATCCGAATAAATAAACGCGCTACTCATGCTTGCATCCCCATGATGTTTGGCCATAATACGCGGTACCCCTCTGCTTCAAGTGCATCAATCACTTTTAGAGGATTCATCGTTTGAATGCGGAAAACGAGTACTTTATCATTCTCATCTTTTGCTGGATAGACGAGAACGCTCACGATATTTATTTGCAAATCGCTAAAAATAGCAACAACTTTTCCGAGAATACCAGGTTCATTTTTTACTTGAATTTCAATTTGTGAACTTGGTTGATGCGCTCCAGTTAATTTCACTAACGTATGCAATACAGTAGATTCAGAAATGATTCCAACTAACTTTCCGGCCTTTGTCACAGGAAGGCAGCCAATTTTATTTTCAAAAAATAAAGTAGCAATTTCCTCAACGAAATCGAGAGGATGACAAGTCATGACAGGGTGTTTCATAATAAGTTCAAGCGGTTGCTTCAGCATATCGAGTGAAACTTGTTCATCTAAAATAGACGGACTTGCATCTCTTACATCCCGATCAGAAATAATGCCTACGACATGATTATTTTGATCGACAATTGGAATGTGCCGAATTCCTTTTGTACGTATTGTTCGGATTGCGGTTTCGATTGTATCGTTTGGATGTAGTGTCACTACATTTTGATTCATGATTTCTTCTACAATCATTCCAGTTGCCCCCTTTATTAATACATAAAACGATTGTGAAAACGTAGACGATCAAATGCTTGAATAGAATCCGTATCAACACGTTTACCGATGCGGACCATTAAACAGTTGGCAGGGTGGGAACAAATTTCAGGATCATCTGTAGCCATCCATTGTAAACCACCAGCATTCATCATCTTCTCCATTACTTTTCGGTATTCCCAAACATTTAAGCCTGTCTGTTTTAAATCCCAGTGCCAATAATATTCAGTCGTCAATATAATATAATCTTCCATATGATCGTCCATCATTGAAACTTCTAATAAGTTTTTTCCAACAGCACAACCGCGGAAGGCTGGGACAACTTCAATCGCCCCGAGCTCAATTAAGTTTTCTATTTTTCCTTCTGACCATCGCTCGAGTGGATCAGGATACAAGTATGTAACATATCCAACAATCATTTGGTCATGTCTAGCAATAATGAGACGAGCTTCTGGTAATTTAGAAATTTCGACAATTGCTTTATATTGCTGCTCGGCAGGACGGAACGCAACTAAATCTGGATGAAATTCATACATTTCTAAGTTATGTGTAGAGACAGGACCTTCAATAATTAAAGTGCCTTTCGCTGTTTTTAAATTTCTAGCATTATATATTTTTTTATGGATCAATGTATTGCTCACCACCTTGAGGTTTTGAGAATCTATTAATATCGTACTTTATAATATATGCGATGTGAATCGAATTTTGTCATTAAAAATTTGTCTAAAAATCAACAAATATACTGAAAATTTTAAATAATGTCATTATAATAGATGATAGAATACATAGGAGGGGGATGTAAAGTATGAAAGTAGAAACGCTTCCAGTCATTAAAGGAAAAAATAATTTGCCGAATTATGAAGAGGCATACGCGAATTTTAACTGGGAAGAGGTTAATAAAAATTTTACTTGGAATGAGACAGGCCGAGTAAATATGGCGTATGAAGCAATTGATAAGCATGCGAAATCCGATCGTAAAAATAAAGTAGCCCTTTATTATCAAGATGGATCGCGAAAAGAGAAATATACATTTAAGGAAATGAAGGATTTTTCTAATAAAGCAGGAAACGTCCTGAAAAATTATGGCGATGTTGAAAAAGGCGATCGCGTTTTTATTTTTATGCCGCGTTCTCCAGAATTATATTTTGCACTTTTAGGTGCGGTGAAATTAGGGGCAATTGTTGGGCCACTATTTGAAGCATTTATGGAAGGCGCAGTTCGCGATCGTTTAGAAGATAGCGAAGCAAAGGTGTTAATTACAACGCCTGAATTGCTAGAGCGCGTACCATTAAATGATTTACCTGCTTTAAAAACAGTCTTCCTTGTTGGAGATAATGTAGAAGAAGGCGGTAAAACGGTAGCGTTCAATCCTTTATTTGAACAAGCTTCAAAAGAATTACATATCGAATGGTTAGGCCGTGAAGACGGTTTAATTCTTCACTATACGTCTGGTTCTACTGGTAAGCCAAAAGGTGTGCTTCATGCGCAAAACGCAATGGTGCAGCACTATCAAACGGCGAAGTGGGTATTAGATTTAAAAGAAGACGATGTATATTGGTGCACAGCTGATCCAGGCTGGGTAACTGGAACGGCTTACGGTATTTTCGCACCGTGGTTAGTTGGAGCATCAAATGTTGTTTTAGGTGGACGCTTTAGTCCAGAAGCGTGGTATGAAGCACTGCAAGATTACGGTGTAACAGTTTGGTATAGTGCACCAACAGCGTTCCGTATGTTAATGGGTGCTGGACAAGATGCAATTAAAAAATATGATCTATCACAAGTACGCCACGTATTAAGCGTTGGTGAGCCATTAAATCCAGAAGTAATTCGCTGGGGTATGAACGCATTTGGACTTCGTATTCATGATACGTGGTGGATGACAGAAACAGGTGGACAAGTTATTTGTAACTACCCTTGTATGGAAATCCGTCCAGGTTCAATGGGTAAACCAATTCCAGGTGTGAAAGCAGCGATTGTTGATAATGATGGAAATGAAGTGCCTCCATACACAATGGGGAACTTAGCGATTGCGAAAGGTTGGCCAGCTATGATGCGTGCAATCTGGAATAACCAGCAAAAATATGAATCTTACTTCATGCCGGGAGATTGGTACGTATCAGGTGACTCTGCCTATATGGATGAAGACGGATACTTCTGGTTCCAAGGGCGCATTGATGATGTAATTATGACGTCAGGTGAGCGCGTTGGTCCGTTTGAAGTAGAAAGCAAATTAATCGAGCACGCTGCGGTTGCAGAAGCTGGTGTAATTGGTATTCCGGATCCAGTGCGCGGCGAAATCATTAAAGCATTTATCGCGCTTCGTGCAGGGTACGAGCAGTCAGAAGAATTAAAAGAAGAAATTCGTCAATTTGTAAAGAAAGGCCTAGCAGCTCATGCAGCGCCAAGGCAAATTGAATTTAAAGATAAATTACCGAAAACGAGAAGTGGTAAAATTATGCGCCGCGTATTAAAAGCGTGGGAGCTGAATTTACCGACAGGTGACTTATCAACGATGGAAGATTAAGAGAGAAAGGTCTGAACGAAAAGCGTTCAGACTTTTCTTTTTGTAAATAATAAAGGAGTTAATATAGATGAAGATACCAATTTTAGAAGGAGACATAGTGTGCTTACGTTCTGTAGAACCGGAAAAGGATTACCAACAATGGTATGAGGTAATGAAAGATCCCGATATGCATTGTTGGACGGGGAATACGATTCCAAAAGATAGTAATGAAATTAAGGACTTGTTGCATACTTATAAAAATTTAAAAGATATTATGGCTTGGTCAATTGTAATGAAACAATCAAAGGAAATGATAGGGACATATTGGATCTCTATGCCAACGGTGAATGAAAATAAAAAGTTAATTGTAACTTCAGAAGCTCAGCGAATTGCACGTAAGTTTTGGCGAACAGGTGTCAATAGAGAAGCGAGAAACTTAATATATAATTACATATTTTTAACTTTAGATGTGGATGAAGTTCATGCGCAGGCTTGGGATAATAATATCAATTCGTGCAGGTCTATGGAACAAATAGGTTTTAAATTAGAGAAACAAGTGAAACGCCTATTCCCTAAATACAATGAATTGTTTTTAGAAAACCATTATGTGCTATATAAAAAGGGCTGGCTTGTATAAAAGGTTATGGTTGAAAAAAATATTTGTTGATGTAAAATAAAATCAAACTTATACATACGAGTTAAAGGGGATAGTATGATGAAAACAGAAAAAGAAAAGATGATACTAGGAGAAATGTACATACCGGCTGATCCAGTTTTAGTAAAAGAGAGAGCGCAAGCACGTATATTAACGAGAAAATTCAATGATACGCCAGAAGTGCAATTAAAAGAGCGTAGCGAAATTGTAAAAGAACTATTCGGAACGACAGGAGATAATATTCATCTTGAGTCTTCTTTTAGATGCGATTACGGTTACAACATTCATGTTGGCGAAAATTTTTACGCGAACTTTGACTGTACGATTTTAGACGTATGCCCAGTAACAATCGGAGTGAATTGTATGTTAGCTCCAGGCGTTCACATTTATACAGCAACACACCCGCTTGATCCAGTAGAGCGCATAAGTGGATTAGAATATGGAAAACCAGTTACAATTGGCGATAACGTATGGATTGGCGGAAGGGCGATTATTAATCCAGGTGTAACAATTGGAGACAATGCCGTTATCGCATCTGGCGCCGTCGTAACGAAAGATGTACCGGCTAATGTAGTAGTTGGCGGGAATCCTGCAAAAATTATAAAAAAAATAAAATAATATTTGAACGAAGCGCCTTCCTCGTCTGTATACATTTATGAAAGAATAGATGAGGGAGGCTTTTATATGTCTAATAAGTTACTTCTTACTTTTGCTTTAATTGGAATTATAGTCGTATTTTCTTGTGGTTTGCTATTACCGATGCCAATCGGATTTAAAGTTTCAATGATTACAGCTGGCGTTATGATGATTGTGATGTTTTCCATCATCATTCCATTTGATAGAAAATATATAGTACGGAAAAAAGGATATAAAATTGATTTTACAAAAACAAAAGTGTACTTTCGCTGGAATGTATTTGATACGATTTCGGCTTGTCTTGCAGTGTATGCATGCATATGTGTGCAAACATTAAATATTTTAGTTTCAACCGGACAGACAATTCAAAACCCGTATGTTCAATTTTTTACGAATCAATCGCAAGTATGGATCATTGTCGCTAGTTGCTATTTAATTTCCCGCATTTCATTAACGTTAAAAGGAATAAAGGAGATCAAAAATCATGGCGCAGATTGGGATTGAGGAGGAACTCATGCTTGCGTATCAAAGTGGGGATAAGCAGGCGGGAGAAAAACTATATGTTTTAATCAAACCAGCGTTATACACATTTTTGTATCGATTTAACCGAGATGAACAATTGAGTATCGACCTCGTGCAAGATACGTTTTTGACGCTAGAGCGTAAGAAACATATGTATGAACCTGAAAAGGGCAAAATAAAAACGTATTTATTTCAAATTGGTTATCGTCTTATGATTAATAAATTAAATAGAAGAAAAAAGTGGCGTACGCTTTTGCCATTTTTAGTGCCGATTCAGGAAAAAGAATTTTCTCACGAAGATCGGCTCACAGTAAGAGAGGCAATTTTGAAAGTTCCCGAAGAGCAAAGAGCGGTCCTAATCCTTTCTTATTATCATGACATGCAGCAAAAAGAGATTGCAGAGGTGTTAGATATTCCAGTCGGAACGGTGAAGTCGAGACTTCATAACGGAATAAAGAAATTGAAACAATTGCTGGAGGTGGATGAAATTGAGCGAAAATCCCTTTAAGAATGAATATAAATTACAGCAGCATTTAGATAGTGACCATGTAGAAATACCAGATTTTCCAAAAACGGTAAGTCGCTTCGATCGATTAATCGGATTTCTTGCTTCTCCGGCGAAAGATCCTGTGGAAGCGACGATTGGGAATGATCTATCGATGGTTTTTCATGTTTCGATATTAGTTGGTGTTCCAGTTCTTTCTCTTATTACGATACTCTTTGCAACGTTGTAAAGGATTGGCAAGGTGAGAAATCAGGCCCTTATTTGACACGCCTATATAAATGATGGTATAAAGAAAAGTATATGAATAATTGAGCGTGGAAAGGGAGAAGTAGTGATCATTTCCCTGTTTTAGAGAGCTGATGGCCGGTGAAAATCAGCACATAGATGATCGCGAATTACGCCCCTAGAGCATCTTTTTTCGATTGAGTTATATTCAAAAGGGAAAAGACGGTGCTAAGCCGTTATGTAAATAAGGTGGTAGGCTTTTTTGGTCTGCAACTAGGGTGGTAACGCGATGATTAAAATCGTCCCTTATTTGAAGGGGCGATTTTTTTATGTTTTCAACCTTCACGCCAGTAATGAACTTAAAGGAGAGTATGTAGGATATGGGTATTTTACAAGATCTTGAATTTCGCGGTCTAATTAATCAGCAAACAGATGCTGAAGGCCTTGAGCAATTACTAGAAAAAGAAAGCGTTAAATTATACTGTGGTTTCGACCCGACAGCGGATAGCTTACACATCGGTCATATGTTACCAGTATTAATGTTACGTCGATTCCAATTAGCTGGTCACCAACCAATCGCACTTGTTGGCGGTGGTACTGGTATGATCGGTGACCCAAGTGGTAAAAAAGCAGAGCGTACATTAAATACGAAAGATACAGTTGCTTACTACACAGAAAGCATTAAAAACCAACTTTCAAACTTCTTAGAGTTTGAAAATGTGGACAACCCAGCAACAATGGCTAACAACTATGATTGGCTTGGTAACTTAGATGTAATTTCATTCTTACGCGATATCGGTAAAAACTTCGGTTTAAACTATATGTTAGCAAAAGATACAGTAGCATCTCGTTTAGATACTGGTATTTCATTCACTGAGTTTAGTTACATGATTTTACAATCATACGACTTCTTAAACTTATACCAAAACCATAATTGCCGCCTACAAATCGGTGGTAGTGACCAATGGGGTAACATTACAGCTGGTCTTGAATTAATCCGTAAATCAGAAGAAGATGCGAAAGCATTCGGTTTAACAATTCCACTTGTTACTAAATCTGACGGTACGAAGTTTGGTAAAACAGAAGGCGGCGCAATTTGGTTAGACCCAGAAAAAACAACTCCTTACGAGTTCTACCAATTCTGGATTAACACAGATGATCGCGACGTTGTTAAATACTTAAAATACTTCACATTCTTATCTCATGAAGAAATTCTTGAGCTTGAGAAGCAAGTAGCTGAAGCACCAGAAAAACGTGCAGCACAAAAAGCATTAGGTTCTGAAATGACAAAACTTGTTCACGGCGAAGAAGCATTAGAGCAAGCAATTAAAATTTCAGCTGCACTATTCAGCGGTTCTGTAGCAGAACTGACTGCAAGCGAAATCGAACAAGGATTCAAAGACGTACCATCTGTAGAACGTACTGCAGAAGATACAGTATTAATCGACTTACTTGTAGAAAGCAAAATCTCTCCATCAAAACGTCAAGCACGTGAAGATGTAACGAACGGCGCAATCTACGTAAACGGTGAGCGTACACAAGCATTAGACTACGTTGTAACAGAAAACGACCGCATCGAAGGTAAATTCACAATCATTCGCCGCGGTAAAAAGAAATATTTCTTAATTCGTTACTAATTAGAAACGAATATATAACAAATAGTACCCCGAATTGTAGGCTGAAAAGTTTATGATTCGGGGTTTTTATGTATGAATTTAGATTACCTGATTCTTTCTTGTAAATAGAATATGAAGAATTAATATGAGCATATAAAGCAAGCTAATTAACATAACGATAAATGCCGCCGGATAGAATTTTGCTGCATATATAAAGAAGTCTATTTGATAAATATCTTGGTAATTTGAAACAGTGCCTTTAAAGTAATTCGTAAACTTAGCACTATATTTCCATTCATCAGGATCATCTATCAAATTACTCCCCTGATACCAATTAATAAGTGCGGAAGTAATAAACAGCATACATGCACTACCCAATTGAACCATTTGGTTTATTGTCAAAATGAATCAACCTCCTATTTTATGGTTATTATAGCGTGCATTCATAGGCCTGTAACCCTTTTGTTGTAATCTCCTTTTCGAGTTCATACGGAAATCACATGTAAGCGGTATGATAAACGTATAACAAATAGAAAGGAGTGGTAAAACGAAATGTCACTAGAAGCGCTCATTATCTTTTCTTTGCTAAATGCGGGTCAGCTTGCAGAGGATACGAAGGCTGATATACATAAAGAGCAGAAAGATGCTTATGTATATGTTCAGAAAGAGGAAAATAAATAACTTTAATATAAATAAAAGCTACTCGAAGTAACTGTTTAGTTGTCTTCGGTAGCTTTTTAAATTATGAATAAATAGGAATTAATTCTCGCTTAAAATCTTCGTACATTTCAAAGGCGATTTTCATGATTTCTTTGAGTTCATCGTAACTGTGGAAATATAGCACGGGTACTTTTTCCGTGTCATTTGATAACAATCTTATAAATATGTCCCAAGGGTCTCCAGCTCTAACTTCACCATTATGCCATGCTTCCCAAATCAATTCAGCAACACCATATTTTAAGCTGATGTTGAATCTAAAGGTGTAGACATCTTTGTTTTTTACTTCTCCTACAATAAAAAAGTCTTCTTTTTTATTGTAACGAGCTTTATAGCCAAGAGACTCGAATACTTCAATAGCTTTTTCATTTTCATAGTTTTCAAATGTATTTGTTCTATCGGAAAATTTTTCTGATAAGGATTTATATCTTTCTACAAATTCAATTTTCTCAAGTACCTCTTTTATTTCAAGTTCTAAATCATATGCCATCAATTATTCCTCCCTAAATCTAATCTTAATAGCATATTTACCTTTCATTTTTTTAAAATACGTCTCAAAATTTTCCCTAAATTTGTTTCTTTTTTCGTACGTGAAATTGAAGTCTTTGCAAATTTATAATTTGCTTGATACAGTTCATTGGGAAGTATCTTAGTTATGATATTTTCACCAGTAGAATCAAATATTCCTTTTCCATGATATTTGATTCGAAACAAAGGAGAAAGCTAGCGTAAACGTTAGTTTAAATATTAATCAGGTGTTCTTCTTTGTGTGATTTTTATCTCCATCGCCATGCAATCGTTTTATCTTCAATGTGGATTGCTGGAATGTCGATTCCTAAATATTTCCCTTCGTTTTCATCGAAAACGGACCAATTTTCATCGTCTAGAAATTCAGGGTCAATACTTTCAAAGTCAAAAGTACTCTCTTCGTCTACCATTTCACGAAAATATTCTTGATAGGGTTTACTATTATCATTTAAATGTATAGTTCCATACATCCATGGTGTTTCTACAAAAATGTCTCTAATTTCACCTATTTCATTATCTTTAAAGTATAATTTCATATTTGCACCCTCTTATTCATGAATTCTGAAATAGTCTTTTGGTATCTCGCCTTTTATCAAATACTCATTATCTCTTTTTGTCCACTTTAGAGCGAGTTTTTTCCTATGAAGGAATTAGTCAACATTGTTACAGAAAGGGATATTATAATACTCGATTTAGATGAAACTCCGCACACGCACCCTGCAAATGATAATTTGTATAAAAGTGTACAACAGCTAAGTTCATCAAAAAAATGTAAGAGTGTACTACTAAGATCGGCTATTCCAAGAACTGTTTCAAATGTGAGTTTAAATCACAATGCTATTATTCAAGAGGCTGATAATAGTTTGTTAACTGCTTATAGTTCACTTGGTTTTTCAGCATTTGGGGATTATTGTGGAGTTAAAAAAGATGAATTAACTGATGGTGGGATAATAAGCCCTGGTTATATTAAGTATTCATGGGACGATAATTCTTATTATGGATTTAAAGGTATAAAAGAACAGGCAGATACTTTCGAAAGTATGGTAGCTCCATCTATAGTTTCTTCTCAAGTATGGAGTAGTTTTACGAAAGTGCACAAAGATAATTGTCGAGGATGTAAAAGTATAGATGGAATATACAATAAAATTAAAAAAGGTAAAAGCCAACCTGAGTGGAAAGGTTGGCTTTTACCTTTATACTATGGAGGAATTTTTATAATATACCCAGTAAGGATCAGCTTGTGTTGAGAAAAAAGACTGAATATCCACTGGCATAATTTTTTCAAAGTGATTACAAAGGTATCCCCAATTTTTATTATATCTTTTTTTTAATACCTTCTTATAGAGGGTATTAATTTTTTTATAATTTACTTTCTCGACAATTATTTCTTCTTTTACCTTTTTATTAGAAACAATATTGTCAATTTTACTTGCTTTTATAATCCAATCTAACTCTTTATTTGTTAAAGTTGAAAGTTGTGCTTCTGGTTTCATATTGTCACTTTTTAACGCCTTTTTTCGGAAACTAAATTTACAAACACCATGTTTTAAATTATAGGTAATTATTCCGCAATGCTGCGGGACTAATTCAGTGACCTTTTTTAAATGTGAAGGATGAATAATGACATAAACCTACTCAAATACCTTTGAATAGTCTGTAATTTGTTTATGTAATTTATCCAATGTGTCTAGTTCTGTCTTTATTTCATATGCAATAGACTTACCATTAATCCTTCTGATATCTAACCTACTTGAATTTATTTTTAATTCAAATACAGTAATTTCATTAAGGCGATTAAGGTGATTTTTAATGAAATTGTATTTTATGGTAATTTCACCAGGGAAGTATTTCATAACCAATTCATTTATGATAGCGTGACCGACTACTGTTCGTTTAAAGGGTTTTATTTTATCAAATACTTCATTTGGAATTATTTCTTGTATGTTAGTCCAAATTTTAGAATCGAAGTCAAAAGGATTATATGATGAGTAAAGGAGTCGGGAGACCCTCTCTAGTTCATGTTGAGGTAAATTATCTTCTATAATTGTTAAACATTTACGTAACACCTTTCTATCCTCCTTTTCTAAAAGCCTTTCTCATTATAAATTCATTTATGTATTTTTTCTATAAAAAAGTTTTATTAACCTTTAATTTTATGCTTTAAATTACTCTATGTTATATAAAATAGATAGGATATTAATAAGTTGACTTAATAGTTAAATTATACCAATTTAATGTAAAGACTGTAAATATTGCGTTTTATAAATTGATTAAAGGTATTAATATATGACAAAACGAACTTATCCATATTCAATAAAAAGCTTACTGAGGTATATAATCAGTAAACTTTTTTATTTAGTATATGTTTATTTATTACATTGAAAGGTGTAAAAGAAGGTACACGTTCTAAATTTAGAAATGATAATTCTAATGTATTATTAGCATTGAAACGAAATGTTAACATTAGATCAAATAAGACAGTATAAAATGAATTAGGTAATGAAGAAAGCCGCTCATTTTTAGGTGGGCGGCTTACCATTTAATTTAAAGGTTTTCTATATAACTTTCTGCTATATCAATATCCTTTGTCATTTCTAATTCTGGAAATTTTTTATCTAATTTTCTTAAACAATTAATAAATTCTTTACTTTGCACAATTTCTGCAATATCTTCAAAAACTTCACTTATCCAATATAAATCTTCTTTACTACAATTCTCTAAATATCTTATAGTATTTTCCTCATTTTCTGAGAGAACTTCTATTATTTCATTCCAACTTTTTTGTATTCCATAATCATCATTTAAATTTAATTTTTTTCTTTTATCTAATATAACTTGCATTTTATTTTCTATATTCATATTAATCCTCCAAACTCTATCTACGGTTGTTGAGTAGCATCTGGGAAAATAGTCCCTATTTCTCCATTTGTTTTTATAACTCCAACCCTAACCCCATTATACTCTCCGAAAATAGTCACACCATTTTCTGCGCTGGAAAATTCGGGTAATTCAGCAACCTTAGCACCTGCCGCTGCAATATCAGAATCTGTCCAGTTTTCGGGAAACCATGATTGATTTGAACCTATTCTTTTTCTTTTCACCTTGTGTTCAGGAACATTACCTACTCTAACACCGTTTTCGTATACTTTAGTTATTTCATAATCCATATTGTTTTCTTCTAAGAATTCAATATTACTTTGTCCATGTCCTCCACCCTTCATTTTTGAAATATCACCTGTTTTAGGATTTGTTGTAAAGTCACCTATATCTGAATGTTTAATACTGCTTTCAGGTATGGTAATCTTGTTAGCTTGTCTAAAATCAGGTGTATCAAATCCAGATCGTATACCATTTCCACCAGAGAAAGCATAAGAAACATCTTTCTTAAAAGATTGTAAAATTTCCGATACTTGCTTCAATTCTTTTACTAGCGTTACACCTTTAGCTAATGTACTTGCTCCACCTGCTCCTTTTGTGACGAGGCCTGCTCTACCTAGTCCCCTATCGAGAATTAGACCGATGCCTATTTGGGTTAATCCATAAGTAGTCCATTGTGTAATGCTCTCTGCATCTCCATCTATAATATCTCGTTTCACAGTACTTGAAAATGTATGCCACATATTTTTTGTCGTTTCATCCAAATGTAAAATCGCATATGTAACATTAATAAAAGTTCCTATATCCATATTACTTAAAGCTTCCATGGACTTGATTTCATCTTCAACAGCTTTCCCTGTTCCGATTACAGTACCATTCCACATCTTTTTTACTGTTTCGAACATTTTAACTACATCGTCTACCTTATCGTCCCAAGCCTTTCTAATCGGAGATTTCTCCTCTAGCCTACCGCACATTTCTCCATCTTTAATCGAATTGTCCGCTTTACGTGCCCTATCTTCTTCTATCGCTTGAATAGACGTTGCCCATTCCATATTCAACCCTTGTGTACTAAATGTACCACTTGTAGGACTAAAACCTTTTCCACTTTGTACTTCTGCAAGCCCCGTAGCAATACTAGTGGCTAGTTGGAGTGCTGTATCATAATTACTACTAGAAGTATAATTGAATTCATGTAGGTGTTCTAACTTTTCTTGCAGTTTCCGTTTCATCATATCACAAATACTCATCATCGCTTGCATAGCTGGAAGGACATTACTAATCCCTTCAACACCTGCTCTCATTCGGTCAATCCCTCGAATTTGTTCTAGTATTTCTTGTTCGATTACATCGGTTGAAGCTACCTGTGATTGAAATTGACTTGGAAAGGCATCATTCTGACGGATTAATTCTTCACATAAGTAAATGATCCCTTGTGCTAAAGGACGAAAGGTTTGTACAAAAAATGATTTTGCACTGCTATATGTTTGTCCTTGTAGAACAGTATCAACTGCAAAAGCGTCAATCGACTGAATGGCTTGTTCCATGCCTTGAATGGTAGCCGTACATACAGCATTCATGCTTTGTGTTTGGGTATGTACTTCTCCTAGATACATGTTTAAACTCATAAATTCCCTTCCTCAACAAGTAAATCATACCGATTTAAGGATGAAAATGTAAATATTACATCCTCTAAATTCCCTATTCCAGAAGGTTATTCTGAGTTTCTGCTTCGTGCAGGATACTGGCGAGTTGGTGAAAAAATAGAAAGAATAAATCGTGAGGAAATTTTAGCGGATTATGATAGAAAGTTTGTTCTGGAAGATGGT
Source organism: Bacillus sp. NPDC094064 (assembly GCF_050279585.1). Taxonomy (NCBI): domain Bacteria; kingdom Bacillati; phylum Bacillota; class Bacilli; order Caryophanales; family Bacillaceae; genus Bacillus; species Bacillus sp. NPDC094064. The sequence continues at coordinate 182,303 of NZ_JBNNUI010000004.1, read as the reverse complement.
AAGTTGTGTACGATACTCACTTACAAAGGAGATAAAAAGAAAAGAGGTAAAAAATCCTCAAAGTAAAACTTATCCGTATCGAAAATGAAAGGTGAGTTGCTCTTATGGAAAGAAAAGAACGAACTGTGTTAGATAATCCGCCAAGTGATGAAACAGCATTAAAAATGGCGGAATTTTTTATGAGAACTTCGGTACCACGTATATTGGCAGCACGTAAAGCTGAAGAGGAAGCTGAGAAAGATGGGAGAATATGACTAAATGGACCATTGAAATAACAGAAGAAAAGGTTCGTAAGTTAAAGCCTATTTTTGAAAGTGTTTTATCTAGAAAGCATGGTAAAATAATTAAAATTACGTCACTAACAATGGGGGATATAACGATTAAAAATGAAAAATAAATGAAGTAATCTTTATACTAAGTTGCATATAAAAATCTAGGGGAAATAGCATTTGCCCACGCTTATTTTATCCCAAAAGTCCCCCAAAAAACCTCCCCCAAATCATTAATTTTATTTAGGGTATTTTACAAAGCATGAGAATAGAAAAAACCCTAGAAACGTTGTAATAACGCTTTTTCTAGGGTTTTTAATACTGTCATCTACTAAGCGATTGAATTAACGAGAGTAGAACTCTACGATTAATGCTTCGTTGATTTCAGCTGGTAACTCAGCGCGCTCAGCGTGACGAGTGTAAGTAGCTTCTAATTTGTCAGCATCGAAAGTTAAGTATTCTGGTACGAAGTTGTTAACTTCGATCGCTTCTTTAACAACAACAAGGCTGTTAGATTTTTCGCGAACGCTGATAGTTTGACCAGGTTTTACACGGTAAGATGGGATATCTACGCGAGATCCATCAACTGTGATGTGACCGTGGTTTACTAATTGGCGAGCTGCACGACGAGTGCGAGCTAAGCCCATACGGTAAACTAAGTTGTCAAGACGAGCTTCAAGAAGGATCATGAAGTTTTCGCCGTGCTTACCAGGCATTTTACCTGCTTGGTCAAATGTGCGACGGAATTGACGCTCAGTCATGCCGTACATGTGACGAAGTTTTTGTTTCTCTTGTAATTGTAAACCGTATTCTGAAAGTTTCTTACGTTGGTTAGGACCGTGAGGACCTGGTGCGTAAGGGCGTTTTTCTAATTCTTTTCCTGTGCCGCTTAGAGAGATTCCAAGACGACGAGACAGTTTCCAAGCTGGACCTGTATAACGAGCCATAGTTGACTCCTCCTTTAAAAATGTTTTTATTTACGTAAAATAAAAACAGACGTAATCGATATTTACGGGCATTTTGTTTTCATGTACCTTCGCTCCAGCAGCAGGGAGTTACGAGATACACCTCCGTAGAGGAACAAAATACAAACGATAAACTCACATTACAAGGCTGCCTTTTTATTTTACACAAACGCTATTATATCTTTTACCTAGAGTTTCGTCAAGCGAGTACGTTTTTGTTTTATGCATATAAATTTTGGAAATTAACAAGAAGGAATTTAAAACAATATAAAAGAAGAGATAGAAACACAAGTAAAACGCTTACATAAAATGTAGTAAAAACGTTCATCAAATTTTTGTTGATGGATATGCGGCAATAAAAACATAAAAGGGGATGTTTTTATGAAAAAGAAGCATATGGAGACAGCGTTAATTCATCACGGTTATACATCTGAGGAACATAAAGGAAGTTTAACACCACCTTTATTTCAAACGTCTACATTTACATTTGAGACGGCGGAGCAAGGCGAGGCGAGTTTTGCGGGAGTGGATCCATCTTATATTTACTCAAGACTTGGAAATCCAACTGTGAAATTATTTGAAGAACGTATGGCGGTGTTAGAAGGAGGAGAAGAAGCGCTTGCCTTCGGATCCGGTATGGCAGCTATTTCAGCAACTTTAATTGGTTTTTTAAAGGCTGGAGATCATATTATTTGTTCAAATGGATTATATGGATGTACGTACGGCTTCTTAGAAGTGCTAGAAGAGAAATTTATGATTACACATTCGTTTTGTGATATGGAGACAGAAGAAGATCTTGAAAGTAAGATTCGCCCCAATACAAAGCTTATTTTCGTTGAAACACCGATTAATCCGACGATGAAATTAATTGATTTAAAACAGGTGATTCGGGTTGCGAAGCGAAATGGCTTACTTGTTATTGTTGATAATACGTTCTGTTCACCTTATTTACAAAGACCACTGGAACTTGGCTGTGACGCTGTTGTGCATAGTGCGACAAAATATATTGGTGGCCACGGCGATGTAGTAGCGGGTGTAACGATTTGTAAAACGAAGGCGTTAGCCGAAAAAATTCGCCCGATGCGAAAAGATATCGGCGGTATTATGGCGCCGTTTGATGCGTGGTTATTGTTACGCGGATTAAAGACGTTAGCTGTAAGAATGGATCGCCATTGTGATAATGCAGAAAAAATTGTATCGTTTCTAAAAAATCATGACGCGGTAGAAGGTGTTTGGTATCCAGAAGGGGAGTTAGCATCTCGCCAAATGAAGCGGGGCGGCGGTGTTATTTCTTTCTCAATAAAAGGCGGGAAAGAAGAGACGCAAGCGTTTATCAATGATTTACACTTTATTACGATTGCGGTCAGTTTAGGAGATACAGAAACGTTAATTCAGCATCCAGCGACGATGACGCACGCTGCGATTCCAGCTGAGTTAAGACAAGAAATGGGGATTTATGATAATTTAATACGTTTATCTGTCGGTTTAGAATCGTGGGAGGACATCGTTTCTGACTTAGAACAGGCGTTAAAGAAAATATCTACTGTGAATCAATAAAACAAGAGCGAGCTATCGGTTTCGTACGTGATGTACTGAATCGATAGCTCGCTCTTTTCTTGTTACATATGTTTTAGGAGTGTTTCCACAAACTTTTCTAAATAGTGCTGATCTACTTCGTCGAAACGATTTTTTTCGGGACTGTCAATATCAAGTACACCGATGACAGTTCCTTCTTTCATAATCGGTACAACGATCTCTGAATTAGAAGCACTATCGCAAGCGATGTGTCCTGGGAATTGATGAACATCTGCTACAAGCTGCGTTGTTTTCGTTTCAGCTGCCGCGCCGCAAACGCCTCGCCCAAATGGAATGCGCACGCAAGCAGGCATTCCTTGGAATGGTCCAAGAACAAGCTGATTTCCTTCTGTTACGTAAAAGCCAACCCAATTCACACGATCTAAAAATTGGTTTAATAATGCGGACGCATTTGATAAGTTTGCGACTACGTTTGATTCGCCAGTTAATAATGCATCCAGTTGTTTAATTACTGTCTCATATTGCTGTTCACGAGATCCTGCATAACTTTCTTTAGTAAACATGGAAACAACTCCCTTTTTATCGAGATGTGTAAAATATTAGCAAAATACGATGTATTTCACATGACTTTGTCGATAGAAAATTAAAGGAATTTGTCTTAAAAGTCAAGAAATTTAAACTATAGCTGTTCAGTGAGAGGAAGTGAGCGCATGAAACAGACGAAACAAAAAGTAATTGATGCGGCAATATCGTTGTTTAATACGAAAGGGTATGACGGAACGTCGGTGCGAGACATTGCAAAGCGAGCGGATGTGAATGTAGCGAATATTTCATATTATTTTGCTGGAAAGCAAGGTTTATTAGAACAGCTTATTACTGATTTTTTAGAAGGATATATTCATGTAATTGAAACGTCATTTGAACAGAGAGAGTATTTACCGGCTAAAGATGTGATGGTGCAAATGGTGCGCGGGATTTTACGATATCAATTTGAAAATAGAGAGCTAACACGTTTCTTCTACCGAGAGCTTTCGCTTGATACGACATTAATTCGTGAAGTGATGACGATTTATTTTTCAAAAGAAAGATATTATATAGAGCAAATTATTAGACAAGGGCAGACGAAACAAGAGTTTCAAAAGGTATCTTTTACAATGTTTATGACGCAATTAAAAGGCATGATGAATATGCCGTTTTTATATCCGCAATATATATCAGAAGTATTGCATTCGTTTCCGTCTGAGACATTCTTCTTAGAAATGTACACGAAAGAAATTGAGCAATGGATGGAACAAGCGTTGTGTAAAACGAATACGTATTATGAATGGCCAAGAGCTGTTCATATGTGAAGAATCCCCACCTAATGGACTGAGGTGGGGATTTTTGTAGTTTCTTTTCTTTGCCATACATTGTTGCATAATAACGCAATAATTGTTAATGAGGCGCCAGCAATTTCAATTTTGTCGACTGTATAACCTCGGAAGATGGAACCGATAAGAGCAAGTACAGGAACTAAGTTCATAAATAATATGCCGTTAATTGCTGAAATATAGCGATTTCCTGTGTTCCAGCAAAATACAGCGATAACGCCTGCAATAATCGACATGTAAAAGAGTTCAAAACGAACGCTTACGATTGTACGTAGTGACGGTACAGTAATTACGTTTGTATATGTTAATACAGTGACAATAAAAACGAGTGAAATCGAGCCGAATAAACAAGTTAATGTCGTATATCGAAGTGGTGACCAAGACGGGAATTGTGCACCACCGTTCGTGTAAATGACCCAACAAGTAACGCCGCATAACATGAGTATATTCGTGGAGAAGTGACTTGCTGCTCCAAATAATAAGTGAATATTTCCTTTCGAAATGACAAGCATAACACCGAATAGTGCAACGAACATACAAAGAAATGTGTAGTTTTGTGGGCGCTTGTTTTTTATTATCCACTGTAATAATAAGGCGATGAGTGGCATAAGAGATTGAATCATCGCCGCATGGATTGCTCCAGCAGGCCCAGCAAGTTGTTGACCATAAAAAACGAGAAAACCGTATCCTGCGAAACCGACTGTTCCATAAAAGAATAACGAAAGTGTTCGTTTTTCTAAGCGGAGTGAATGTTTTCCTTCAGCGATTAAGAGAAGTATAAGGAAAATAATAGCTGCTGATCCATATCGGATAGTGGTGAAGAAGAACGGATCTATAAATTGCAAAGCATTCGCCATTACGGGAAACATAAATCCCCAAGCGATTACAGCGAGTAAGCATAGGGTGGATCCGAGTAGCATTTGTTTTTTGTTCAAGAGTATCTTTCCCCTTTACATTTCGTTATAGTAAGTTGATGAAATAAGTATAAAGATTGATTTCTTCTAAGAGGAAATATCAATTTTTTATAGCAGTTATAACTTTTTGTTAGAGGTGTGTACGATGGATTTAGAGGCAGTACGATCGTTTATAGAAGTAAAGCATACGCGAAGTTTATCAAAGGCGAGTAAGCTTTTACATATTTCTCAACCAGCGCTTAGTAAACAAATTCAAAGATTAGAAGCGGATTTAGAGGTTACGTTACTTAAGCGTTCTGCTCAAGGAGTGGAGTTAACAGAGGCGGGAGAGTTATTTATACAAAGAATGTTACCGATTTTGGAACAAATACATGAAGTGAGAACGAAAATGAAGGGGTATCAAGAGAACCGGAAACTTTCAATTGGTATATTACCAAGTTTAGCCGAGCATTACATATCAGAGTGTAAAGATATATTAGGTGATGCATTCGAAGTAGAGTGGAAAATCGAGCATACGAAAGGATTAAGGGAATTATTTAAAGCGCGGGAGATTGAAGCGATGTTCATTGATTCAGTAGTAGAAGACGCTACGTATATAAAAGAAGTGCGAGAAGAAAAAATCGTTTGCGCCGTTTCAAATAACCATCCGTACAAAGAGAAGACGGTCATTCAAATGGAAGAGTTGCAAAACGACAAGTTAATTGTATATCCAGAAATATGTGATGTACGGAAAATGATTATGAACATGTTTCACGATATAGGTGCAAACCCAACTATAGCTGTTGAAACATCTTATGCAGAACCGATGCTTGCAATGGTAAAAGCTGGTCTTGGTATTACGTTACTTCCAGAAATGGCGGTAGAGCAAGCGGTAAGGCAAGGGAATGTACATGTGATTTCTGTTGAACCCCCACTCATGCGCAAAATTTATTTCATATCACATAGGGAAGAAGGCTCTTTATCTCGCTATTTGCCGGGCAGTAAGACCCCACCTCAAAATTCAGCGAAAGCAAAGAAGTTAGGTGGGGGTCGGGCTGCCCGTAAAAGCCCGATTGGTGAGGGCTGATAATTAGTGGGGGGCCCCCCACACACTGATTAAAGTTTCACTTTATGGCATTCATTTGATGATAAGAGGTAATGCAAACGTAATATTGAAAAAGATTACGTCTGCATTGAAAGAAACATGAAATTTTAAAAAAAACTAGGTCAAAAACACGCCATTACATGGTATGATTAGTACATTGTTAGTTGTTAAATATAGGGGAATTCCCTTTTTATACATAATGCCTTCCATTTCATAAACGGAACGGACAAAAAAAGAGATATAACTAGGAGGCTTTTTTGCATGGATTCTATCCTGACGATCGTTATCATTGTAGTAAGCTCTATTCTAGTGCTGCTCATGATAGAGCTTGTGATAAGAAATCGTTCATATAAAGATATTGCGGCACTGGAGCAGTGGAAACAAGAAATAAAAGATAAGCCTGTGGCAGATGAACTAAAACGGGTAAAAGATTTAAATATGACGGGTCAAACAGAAGAACTGTTTGGCAAATGGCGTGAAGAATGGGATGAAATTGTATCAACAACCCTTCCGAAAGCTGAAAAAGATTTAGCGCAAGCGCGAAAATTCGCCTCGCAATTCTCCTTCCGAAAAGCAAAGCATGCGATGAATGAATCCATAAGTGGTTTAGATGACGCTGATAATCGTATTACTGACATTTTAAATGAATTACAGCAATTGTTAGAAAGCCATGAGAAAAATAGTTCGGAAATTGAAGGATTACGTGATACATATCGTAGTATGAAAAAGAGTGTTCTAGCACATAGACATATGTATGGAGCTGCTGAACAGAAAATTGAAGAAATGCTAGATGCTGAATCTAATAAATTTAAAACTTTTGAAGAAGCAACAGATAATGGCGATTATTTAAAAGCGAGAGAAATCGTTATTAGTTTGGAAGAAGGTTTAGCGGATTTAGAAATCATTATTCACCAAATTCCAGATTTATTGGTAGAATGTCAGGCGACATTACCAGTTCAGCTGGAAGATTTATTGCACGGCCATAATGATATGGTAAGACAAGGCTATGTATTAGAGTATTTGGAAATTCCTAAAGAAGTACGCGATATGACGACACAACTACACACATGTTTAATGGATATACAGGAGCTGCACATAACGGAAGCAGCTGAAAAAGTAGAAAACTTAAAAACTCGTTTAGATGGTTTCTATGATCAACTTGAACAAGAAGTACATGCGAGACATTATGTGGAGCAAAAAACACTTTCTGTTTATGAAGATTTAGAAGAAATCCGAACTGAAACGATTGAAACGAAAGCAGAAACACAACTTGTGAAACAAAGCTATCAATTACAAGATAAGGACATTGAGTCTCAAAAAGTAATTGAAAAGCAAATGCACATTTTAACGAAACGTTTTGAAGTACTGCAATTACGCGTTGCTGAGCAAGATATTGCTTTCTCTATTATTCGTGAGGAACTAGAAGAGATTTATGAGCAATGTGAAACGTTGAAAGTACTTCATGCAGAGTATAAAGAAATGCTACAAACGATGCGTAAAGAAGAATTTGAAGCGCGTGAGAAGTTACAAGAAATGCGAAATACAATTGTAGAAACGAAGCGCTTTATGCAAAAATCAAATTTGCCAGGTCTTCCAGAGAGCATTATGGAAGATTTACAAAGAGGACAAATGGCGATGCAAGCTGTTTATGATCAATTAGAAGTGAAGCCGTTAAATATGAATGCTGTAAATAGTAGTTTAGAAGAAGCATACAAAACTGTTAATGGTGTAGCTGAAATGACAGAAGAGTTAATTGGACAAGCATATTTAGTTGAAAAATTAATTCAATACGGTAATCGTTACCGCAGTCACGATGAGAATCTTGCAGAGAGCTTAAATTATGCGGAGAAATTATTCCGCGAATATCAATACGATGCAGCTTTAGAACAAGCGGCTTCTGTACTAGAGCAACTTGAACCTGGTGTTGTTCAAAAAATAGCTGAATATGTAGACAATGAGCAAACCCTTTAATAAAGGGTTTGTTTTTTTGTGTAATTTTAAGGGCGATGTTGCTATAATGAATAGCGGAATACAGTAAGGTTGTTCGTTTGAAAAGAAAGTGAAATTATAATGAGTAGGGGCATCCCACTAATTATTAGCCTTCATCAATCGAGATAAAACGGAACCTTTGAGTAGTCTTAGCGTAATTACACGTATTTGTGATATGATTATATGATGTGATAGCGCTGAAAGGGGAAGAACGATGATCTATTTTGATAATAGTGCGACGACGAAGCCATATCCAGAAGCCCTTCAATCGTACGTAACGGTTGCTGGAAAATATTTTGGAAATCCTTCTTCTATTCATTCGCTAGGAGGAGAGGCAGAGCGTCTATTAACACAATCAAGAACAATTGCAGCGCAGCTCCTTCACGTTAAACCTTCTGAAATTATTTTCACATCAGGTGGAACGGAAGGGAATAACCTTGCGATTAAAGGGATTGCGATGAGGAATCGTTCGCGCGGCAAACATATCATTACAACGAATATTGAACACGCGTCTGTGTTTGAAGCATATAAGCAATTAGAAGAGCTTGGGTTTGATGTAACATATTTACCGGTTAACGAGCATGGTGTTGTATCGGTAGAAGATGTAAAACGAGCGCTTCGTGAAGATACGATTCTTGTGTCAATTATTCATGTGAACAACGAGACTGGAGCAATTCAGCCTGTTGCTGAAATTGGAACGTTATTATCGAATTATCCGAAAATAAGATTCCATGTGGACCATGTACAAGGGATAGGAAAAGTACCACTTGATTTATACGCTTCTCATATTGATCTTTGTTCAATATCTGGGCATAAATTTCATAGCGTAAAGGGAACAGGACTTCTTTACGTACGTGATGGCGTAAGATTAGATCCAATCTTATCAGGTGGTCAACAAGAGCTTAAGTATCGCTCCGGTACAGAGAACTTACCGGGCATTGTAGCGATGGTGAAAGCACTTCGCATGACGATGGAACAAGTGAAAGAAAAGATAGCTCATTTGCAAAGTTTACAAACAGAGCTTGTACGTTTCTTTAAAGAGATAGAAGATGTAACGATTAATACGTCGCTTGCATATGCAGCACCGCACATTTTAAATGTATCATTTGTTGGTTTAAAACCGGAAGTGGTCGTTCATGCTTTAGAAGAACACGGTGTTTATGTATCGACAAAGTCTGCTTGTTCTTCAAAAGCAAATGAAGTGAGCAGAGTGTTAGTGTCAATGGGCGTACCGCATGCCGCAGCTGCAAGCGCTATTCGTATTAGTTTGGCACCAGAAAACACGATGGAAGAAGTAAAACAATTTGAAGGTATTGTAAAAGAGACAATGCCAAAATTATATGAAGTGATGAGGTAAAGAAATATGATGACATATGAATATATTTTAGTGCGTTACGGAGAAATGACGACAAAAGGTAAGAACCGTTCTAAGTTTGTAAGCACATTAAAAGATAACGTGAAGTTCAAACTGAAAAAGTTCCCAAATATTAAAATCGATGCAACACATGACCGCATGTACATCCAATTAAATGGTGAAGACCATGAAGCAATCTCTGAAAGATTGCAAGATGTATTTGGTATTCATAAGTTTAACCTAGCAATGAAAGTACCATCAGAATTAGAAGATATTAAAAAAGGTGCATTAGCAGCTTTCTTACAAGTAAAAGGCGATGTGAAAACATTTAAAATTACTGTACACCGTTCTTATAAGCATTTCCCAATGAGAACGATGGAATTACTACCTGAGATTGGTGGGTACATTCTAGAAAATACAGAAGATATTACAGTAGATGTTCATAATCCAGATGTAAATGTACGCGTAGAAATTCGCAGTGGCTATAGCTACATTATGTGCGACGAGCGCATGGGAGCTGGCGGTTTACCAGTTGGCGTTGGCGGTAAAGTAATGGTACTTCTTTCTGGTGGTATTGATAGCCCGGTAGCAGCGTACTTAACGATGAAGCGCGGCGTATCTGTGGAAGCAGTTCACTTCCATAGTCCACCTTTCACAAGCGAGCGTGCAAAACAAAAAGTAATCGATTTAGCACAAGAGTTAACGAAGTACTGTAAACGTGTAACGCTTCACCTTGTTCCATTTACAGAAGTACAAAAAACGATTAATAAAGAAATTCCATCTAGCTATTCAATGACGGTTATGCGCCGTATGATGATGCGTATTACAGAGCGTATCGCAGAAGAGCGCAACGCACTTGCAATTACGACTGGTGAAAGTCTTGGACAAGTAGCAAGCCAAACGTTAGATAGTATGCATACGATTAACGAAGTAACAAACTACCCAGTTATTCGTCCGCTTATTACGATGGATAAATTAGAAATTATTAAAATCGCTGAAGAAATTGGCACATATGATATTTCAATTCGTCCGTACGAAGATTGCTGTACAGTATTCACACCAGCAAGCCCAGCTACAAAACCGAAGCGTGAAAAAGCAAACCGTTTTGAAGCGAAATATGATTTCACACCGTTAATCGATGAAGCTGTAGCAAACAAAGAAACAATGATCTTACAAACAGTAGAAGTAGTTGCGGAAGAAGAAAAATTCGAAGAACTTTTCTAAAACCATAAATTACCATATCTAAACTATGTATGAAGTCATGTTGTTTATCACACTCTATACTCACAAGGAGGTGATACAACATGGCAAACAACAATAAATTAGCAGTATCTGGTGCTCAAGCAGCATTAGATCAAATGAAATACGAAATCGCTCAAGAGTTTGGTGTTCAACTTGGAGCTGATGCAACATCTCGCGCTAACGGTTCTGTTGGTGGCGAAATTACTAAACGTCTAGTTTCACTAGCTGAGCAACAATTAGGCGGTTTCCAAAAATAATCCCATATATGATGGCTTAGAAAGAGCGGGTTCTCCCGCTCTTTCTTTTTGTCGTTTGCATCGTTATACATTTAATTCGACATAGACGTAAAAAATTTGTCAAAAGAAGAGGGTTCAAAATTAACTGAAAATTCTTTATTATATAAGGGAGGCATAGAAATAAAGGAGGAAATTTTATGAAGAGAGAGGAATTATTGGCGCCACCGTCTTATAACTTAGTTTCTGAAATAGAGAAATATACAGGTGATAAAGAGAAGCTTGCTTTAATTTGGCAAGATGATAAAGGGAATAGACAAGAAGTTACATATTGTGAATTAATGCAAGGTGCGAATAAAATTGGAAACGCTTTTATAAAAAGTGGCTTGCAAAAAGGGGACAAGCTTCTCATTATGATGCCGCGCTTAGTTGAAGCGTACATGACGTATATTGCTGCGATTAAAGCGGGATTTGTCGTAATTCCGAGTTCAGAAATGTTACGCAAAAAAGATATCGAATATCGCATTGGACATGGGGAAGTAAAAGCGATTGTAAGTTATGAACCGTACATTGGACAATTTGATGACATAGAGGCGATGGAATCTCTTCAAAAATTCGTCCTGAGCGAGCGGTCAGTAGATGGCTGGATGAATTTAAAAACAGCATTAGAAACAGAAAGCGACAAGCTAGAAATGGCGAAGACAGATAAAGAAGACATGGTCTTTTTATCTTACACGTCAGGAACGACAGGAAACCCAAAAGGTGTCGTTCATACACATGCGTGGGCATACGCTCATTTACGTACGAGCGCCCCAAATTGGCTCGGAATTGAAGAGAATGATGTTGTATGGGCAACAGCTAGTCCAGGCTGGCAAAAGTGGATTTGGAGCCCGTTTCTAGCAACTCTTGGATCAGGGGCAACGGGATTTGTATATCATGGTAAATTTGAACCGAAAACGTATTTAAATTTATTAGATGATAATAAAGTGAATGTGCTTTGTTGTACGCCAACTGAGTATAGATTAATGGCCAAGGTAGAAAACTTAAATACGTACAACTTAGAAGCGTTACATAGCGCTGTATCAGCAGGTGAGCCGTTAAATAGAGAAGTCATTGAAACGTTCCAAAAGCATTTCGATATTACAGTCAGAGATGGCTATGGACAAACGGAAAACACATTACTAGTAGGGACAATGAAAGGGATGGACATTAGACCAGGATCAATGGGAAAACCTACGCCAGGCAATCATGTTGATATCGTAAATGAAGAAGGAGTTCCTGTACAACTTGGAGAAGTTGGTGACATCGCTGTTCACATTGAAACACCAGCCCTCTTTAAACAGTACTATAAAGACGATGAGCGCACAGCGATGCAATTCCGTGGTGATTATTATATTACCGGTGACAAAGCGAAGAAAGATGAAGATGGCTATTTCTGGTTTGAAGGACGCGGAGATGATATTATTATTAGCTCCGGTTATACAATTGGACCGTTCGAAGTCGAAGATGCACTTGTAAAACATCCATACGTAAGAGAATGTGCGGTTGTTGCAAGTCCAGATGAAATTCGCGGAAGTGTCGTGAAGGCATTTATCGTATTAAGAGAGAATATAGAAAAGAACGAAGAAACGTTGATTCCAGTACTGCAACAACACGTCAAAGAACTTACTGCACCATATAAATACCCTCGCAAAATTGAATTTGTAGATGAACTACCAAAAACAATTTCTGGAAAAATCCGCCGCATTGAGCTGAGAAACCAAGAGATGGAGATTCCTTCAAAATAATTTCGAAAATAGTGAAGGAAATAGTTGAATGAAATGTAAAACGTATGATATTATAAAAACGAACATTAGTTCGATTTTATAAATTTTAAAAAAGAGGTGTCCGTATGATTTTAGGTATTAATCCTTACTTAGTTTTAGATGGTAGTGGGCAAGAAGCTGTTCAGTTTTACAAAGAGGCGTTAGATGCAAAAGTAGAAGTCATGCAAACGTTTGGTGACATGCCTGAAAATCCAGAATACCCGATTCCAGCTGAAGCGAAAGAGCGCGTTTTACACGCTACTTTAAAAGTTGGCAATACGGAACTGATGATTTCTGATACATTCCCAGGTAAAGGGCATGCGATCGGATCTCAAGTGACAATCGCAATTCAAATTAGTAACGCGGAAAAAGCGAAAGAAGTATTTGATAAGTTACAAGAAGGTGGCGAGGTTATTATGCCACTTCAAGAAACATTCTGGAGCCCAGCATACGGACAAGTGAAAGATAAATTTAATATTGAATGGCAAGTTACAACGTCTACTACTGAGCAAAAGTAATTTTTAGAAAAGCACCATGTTTTGAAATGGTGCTTTTTTCTATACAATAAAAAATAAAGGAGATGGGATATATGGGAGAAATTTGGTACGGCGGCACCATTTACACAATGAGAGAAAAAAACGAAAAAGTAGATGCGATTTACGTTGAAAACGGTATGATTGTTGATGTCGGGAGTAAAGAAGAGTTAGAAAACCGATATTCAGAAGTGAAGTTATACGACTTAAGAGGAAAAACGATGATTCCAGGTCTCGTCGATAGTCATATGCATCTTATTGGTCATGGGGAGAGGCTACTTCGTCTAGACCTATCAAGTTGTACATCTTATAGCGAAGTGCTTACTCTTGTTCAAAAGCGAGTAGAAGAAGCGCCAAAAGGGTCTTGGGTTATTGGAGAAGGATGGAATGAAAATAATTTTACAGATACAAAGAACGTTCATGCACGTGATTTAGATGCAATTTCAAAAGAGCATCCCATTTTATTAAAGCGCGTTTGTCGCCATGTGACATGGGTGAATTCATACATATTGCAAGAAGCGAACATAACAGCAGAGACGCAAGAACCAAAAGGCGGAAAAATTGGCCGAGATTCATCAAATAAGTTAACAGGACTTTTATATGAACAAGGGCAAGAATTAATTAAACATGTGCAACCTGAAATTGATGAAGCTTATTTACGAAGAGCTCTGCAAACAGCGATTAAAGACTGTTGGCAATATGGACTTACCGGCGGGCATACGGAAGATTTAAATTATTATGGTGGTTTTAGAAAAACATATAATGCGTTTTCTCATGTCATAAAAGAAATGCCATTTAAAGCGCACTTACTCGTTCACCATGAAGTAGCGAATGAACGAAAAGAATATGAAAATGAGCACTATATTGAATTTGGTGCGATGAAAATTTTTTCGGATGGATCTTTTGGCGGAAGAACAGCTTTATTAAGTGAACCGTATGAAGATGAGAAGGGAACGAATGGCGTTGCAATTTTTTCACGTGAAGAGCTTGCGGAGCTAGTGAAAAAAGCACGAGATTTACATATGCCAGTTGCTATTCATACAATTGGTGATTTATCACTTGAATACGTCATTGATGCACTCGAATTACATCCGCCAGCAAAAGGATTACGTGACCGCATTATTCATTGTCAGCTTGCTCGTGAAGAGTTGATTGAACGAATGAAACATTTGCCGGCTATTATCGATATTCAGCCTGTCTTTGTGTCATCAGATTTCCCGTCAGTGATTGAAAAGTTAGGAAAGCATCGTCTTCGTTATGCGTACGCTTGGAAGACGCTACTAGAAGCGGGATTGCACTGTAACGGTGGCTCTGATGCACCAATTGAACAAGTAAACCCCTTCTTAGGTATATACAGCGCTGTTACACGTAGAAGTTTTATTGATGGTGTATGTTATATGCCAGAAGAAAGACTAACAGTGTATGAGGCTATTTCTTTATTTACAGCAGGAAGTGCCTATGCAATCGGAAAAGAAGCAAAGCGGGGGCAAATTATAACAGGATATGAAGCGGACTTTACAATATTAGACCGTGACATATTTGAAATCGAGGCAGAAGAAATAAAAGAGGTACAAGCAGAAATGACCGTCATTGATGGGGAGATTGTGTATAGAAAAGATGCGTGAAAATATATCGACTTATCGATGGAAAATGAAAAGAATAGCTATCGAATAATAGAGGCTGCGACCCGCGTCAATCCAGGTAAATAAAAAAACCGACAAATTATAATTTGTCGGTTTTTAATATTATAAAAACGTTCTCTGTACTTTTTCCCAGAAAGAATTATTTTTTAATTTAACTGTTTTAATTTGTTTATCACTTAAGCGTACAACAGCTTTTTCCACTTGTTTAATGCTAAGCGCTTCGTTATCCATGCCGATAACAGGATAATCATTACCGTCTGGTCTTAGTTTTAAAGTTAATGTACGTTCGTGATTTAAAATGAACGGTGAACCAAGTGTACGGTATGTGTTGTTATTTAAAGATGCTAGTTCACTTACTTGGAAACACGGGATAAGTGGGTCGACAACTGCGCCGCGTAATGATTTATTGTAAGCGGTACTGCCTGTTGGTGTGGAGATAACTAATCCATCACCTCTAAATGTTTCGAAATATAAATCGTCGACGTGCACATCTACAACAAATGTTTTAATGATGCTAGAGCGTAATGAGAACTCATTTAAACAATGGAAAGATGTACCGTGATCTACATCTACTTGAATTGTTGGATACTTTCGCACTTCAATTTCGTTCTTTGTAATTTCTTGAAGGGCTGTATCAACGTGATCAATGTGGAAATCGCAGTAGAACGAAATTTCATCATTCGTAGAAATCCCTGCGTATAAGCAATCTTCTCTAAAACCGGTTTTACGAACGGCTTGTAAGAAAGTTCCATCATCTCCAACGCTGACGATAGCGTTTGCATTTTTTGGATGATCTAATATGGTAAATCCATTCTCCTCTAAAATACTATAGATTGGTTTCATTTTTTCAACGAGCGTTATTTTGTCATCACCATAAAAGAAAAATAAATTGCGACGATCTGCCATTATGTATCCCTCCACTGCAGTTAAATTTTCTAGTTTTAGTGCTCCATATCATTAGAATGTATTCTCGATGATATGTTCAAATAATATATTTCGATACAAATTGTCAAAATCCCTTTTTATTTTTAGAAAAATTTTTATATTCAATTTTATCAAAGGTTGTTTAATGATGAATAAACTTGTCGATAATGGGTACGGAGTGAAAGGATGATACGTATGGAGTGGCTCGCAAGTGGAATGTTAATTCTTCTCCTATTTATTTTGCTTATACTATTGTCGAAAATATCACTTAAAGTGACATTTTTATATTCTGAAATGGAAAAGCAATGTTTGTTTCAAGTGAAAATATGGATGATTCGATATACATTTGATGTATTGGAAAGAATTGAAAAGCAACAGAAGAAGACCGGACAAAAAATAAAAAAAGCTGAAAAGGACGGTGGGCTAGAAAATAAAATTATGGCCCAACTTGATAGCATGGGGGAACTGATAAAAAGGCTTCAAGAAGTTCATACTATTGTTAAAGATTTTCTTAAACGAGTGAAAATCAATGGGTGGAAATGGCACACGCAAATTGGAACAGGCGACGCAGCTAGTACTGGAATTGTCACAGGATATGCATGGGGGACAAAAGGAATGGCTGCTGGAGTTGTAGGGCAATATATGCATATTGTCGACGTGCCAGAATTTGAAATTACTCCTGTTTTTCAAGGGAAGGGATTTGCATCAAGATGCGAGTTAACAGCATCTTTCCGTATATTCCGTACTGTAAAAATAGCAGTGAAATTACTCATATTTATGAGAAAACAAAAATCTGGTATGACAGAAGAATCTGTTCAAGCATAGGAGGGATATAGAGTGGACCATCCAATTCAAGGTTTAATGACAACTGCAATGCAGCATTTAAAACAAATGACTGATGTAAATACAATTGTAGGCGACCCAATTAAAGCGGCAGATGGAAGTGTAATTCTTACCGTTTCGAAAGTTAGTTTCGGATTTGCTGCTGGTGGAAGTGAATTTGGTAAAGACCATTCAGGGCGTCATCCGTTTGGCGGGGGAAGTGGTGGAGGAGTTTCTATTAATCCTGTCGCTTTTCTTGTAATAAATGGAGAAGGTGTGAAAGTATTACATTTAGATAAACAAACACACGTCATCGATAAAATAATTGAATTAGCGCCACAAGCTGTTGATAAAGTGAAAGAAATGATGGATAAACGCAAAGAAGATGATCCGGAATTTCAAATTTAACGAATAAAGAAGCTAATCAATAGGTTAGCTTCTTTTATTTTTTTGTAAATAAAGCGATTTTATTTGCATTATCGATAGGGACAAACTATCATTTACAGTGTACATATTTTGTTTAAATAAGGGAGGATTTTCAAGTGGCAAACGTAACTTTTAAAGGTAACCCAATGACTTTAGTTGGAACAGAAGTTAAAGTTGGCGATCAAGCGCCAAACTTCCAAGTGTTAGCAAACGACTTATCTCCAGTAAGTTTAGAAACATACAAAGGCGAAGTAAAATTAATTAGTGTTGTACCTTCAATCGACACAGGTGTTTGTGATGCACAAACACGTCGTTTTAACCAAGATGCAGCAGGTATTGAAAACGCGAAAGTATTAACAATTAGCGCTGATTTACCATTCGCTCAAAAACGCTGGTGTGCAGCAAACGGTTTAGAAAATGTTGTAACACTTTCTGACCACCGTGACCTTTCATTCGGTGAAGCTTACGGCTTAGTAATGAAGGAACTTCGTTTACTTGCTCGTGCAGTATTCGTAGTAGATAGCAATGACAAAGTAGTTTACGTAGAATACGTAAGCGAAGGTACAAGCCATCCAAACTATGAAGCAGCATTAGAAGCAGCAAAATCTGCAAAATAATGCAAAGGAAATGACCTCTTATAAAGAGGTCGTTTTTTCTCATATATTGCTCTGTAACGGTATCAATATATGAGAAAAAACGTTATATCATATATAACTTAAAGGGGAGCTCTTTACAGGAGGTCGCTTTTTCTTTTTGGAAAAAATCACTTTGTGGTATGATATAAGTTATGTGTAAAAAGAGAAGGAGGAATGTACGTGAGTCAGACAGTAGAAACATTATTTTCTATTTTTGATTCTTCTGCGGTAGTTTTACGTAAAGAATTAGATGTAACATATTTAGAGGCGCTTGTAGAAACAGGTGATAACTTGTTTGAAGGAGCAATTTTACAAGAGGAATTATCTGAATCAGCAATTGAAAGGCTGAATCGTGAATATAGTACGTTTAATGAAGAAACATATAAAGGAGAAGAAATTCGTAAAGCATTTCAGTTAGCCATCTTAAAAGGAATGAAAGAAGGCGTACAAGCGAATCACGAAATGACGCCTGATGCAGTTGGCATGTTCATGAGTTACTTATTCCATAAATTTATGCAAGGTCAAAACGAAATTACTGTGTTAGATCCTGCAATTGGAACAGGTAACTTAATGACTACAGTGTTTAATAGCGCTAAAGACGGATTAACAATGAGTGGATTCGGTGTAGAAGTGGATGAAGTACTAATTAAACTTGCTTTAGTAAATGCGAATTTACAAAAGCATGCAATCGAGTTCTTCCACCAAGATGGACTAGCACCACTTTATATCGATCCAGTTGATGCAGTTGTTTCGGATTTACCAATCGGTTACTATCCAAATGAAATCGGTGCAAGTGAATATAAATTAAAAGCAGATGAAGGAATGTCGTATGCACATCACTTATTTATTGAACAAAGTGTGAAACATACGAAAGAAGGAGGGTACTTATTCTTCTTAGTACCAAACTTTATTTTCGAAAGTGATCAAGCACCAAAATTACATGCATTTATTAAAGAAACATGTTTTATTCAAGGGTTATTACAGTTACCTGTTTCCATGTTTAAAAACGAGAAAAATGCAAAAAGTATATTTGTTCTCCAAAAGAAAGGGCCTAATGTAATAATGCCGAAACAGGCGCTATTAGTGGAGTTACCTAAATTCTCCAACATGAAGGCGATGGAGGATATTATGGATCAATTAAATACTTGGTTTGCAACTCACAAATAAGGCAAGGTATATGTAACAGGGGTAGCAATTCATGTAGTACAGTTTTATATAATATGTCATATTTTTAAACATATACTAGATTAAACTGAATTTTTTTGAAATCTGTAATATATATTTTTTCTTGGTGTTACAATTTTTTCACTTGAAATATATGTCGGACGATGTTTAAATTAAAATCGTGAGTATAAAACTTACTGATGATGAAACGTTTTCATAATGAGTAAGTTTAATCAGATAAAATCGAGCGGTTTGTGGAAACATCCACACAACTACCAAGAGAAAAAGGGGCGAAAGACTAGATGTCAAAAATCATCGCGATTAACGCAGGAAGCTCTTCCTTAAAATTTCAATTATTTGAAATGCCAAGTGAAACAGTATTAACAAAAGGTTTAGTAGAACGTATCGGTTTAGAAGATAGTATCTTCACTATTACTGTAGATGGCGAAAAACAAAAAGAAATTACAAGCATCCCAGATCACGCAGTAGCAGTTAACATGCTTCTAAAAAAATTAACTGAAAATGGAATCGTTAAGTCTCTAGATGAGATTGGCGGTATCGGTCACCGTGTTGTTCACGGCGGCGAAAAATTTGCTGACTCTGTTTTAATTACTGATGAAGTATTAGCTGATATCGAAGAATTAAGCGATTTAGCACCACTTCATAACCCAGCAAACATTGTTGGTATTAAAGCATTCCAAGAAGTATTACCAAACGTACCAGCAGTAGCAGTATTTGATACAGCATTCCACCAAACAATGCCGGAATCTGCATTCCTATACAGCTTACCATATGAGTACTATGAGAAATTTGGCATCCGTAAATACGGTTTCCACGGAACTTCTCACAAATATGTAACTGAGCGTGCGGCTGAATTATTAGGTCGTCCACTTGAAAGCTTAAGCTTACTTTCTTGTCACTTAGGTAACGGTGCAAGTATCGCAGCAGTAGAAGGCGGTAAATCTATCGATACTTCTATGGGCTTCACTCCACTTGCTGGTGTAACAATGGGTACACGTTCTGGTAACATTGACCCTGCGTTAATTCCATACATCATGGAAAAAACAGGCCAAACTGTAGAAGAAGTTCTTAGCGTATTAAACAAGAAAAGTGGTATGTTAGGTCTTTCTGGATTCTCTAGTGACTTACGTGATATCGAACAAGCAGAAGAAGAAGGAAACCACCGTGCAGAAGTAGCGTTAGAGGTATTCGTAGGACGTATTCATAAATATATCGGTTCTTATGCAGCTCGTATGAAAGGTGTAGACGCAATCATCTTTACAGCTGGTATTGGAGAGAATAGTGCTCTAATTCGTGAGCGTGTATTAGAAGGCCTTGAGTTTATGGGCGTATACTTCGATCCAAAACGTAACGACATTCGTGGCGAAGAAGCATTCATCAGCTTCCCACACTCTCCAGTAAAAATTATCGTAATTCCAACTGACGAAGAAGTTATGATTGCTCGTGACGTACTACGTCTTGGAGATATTGGTTAATATATGAATGAAAAAGACGAGATCCTAAAGGATTTCGTCTTTTTTTTGTATATACTTTAAAATTCGATCTGGATATAGTATTTTTTCCTTTTGAATGAATGCTGTGATGGGAATCCATTTTGCACATGACGCTGTTTGTTCATCTTTTATATGTAGTAGTTCCATTCCATATAGAGATGTGTCTAATAAACGCAAAGAATATAGTTGAATGATTTCATGACCAATTTCCTCACCCGAATAAAAAATATTCTCTAAGCACCCTAAATAATCGGTAACTTCTATTTCTGTATGAAGTTCTTCGGTAAATTCTCGAATAACGGTATCTGCTGATTTCTCACCAATTTCAATTGAACCGCCGAGAGGTCGATAAAAGATTTCGTTGTCCATATTATATTCTTGTACGAGAAGTCGATCATGATGTATAGCAATGCCAAAAGCTTTTGCGCGTGGGTACATATGTAATCGCTCCTTATTTGTTTTGTATAAGGATGATTATAGTGTAGCTAAGGAGAAATTAGTAACATGTATTCGGATATATTCTTGTGACCTATGCCTGAAATAAAGAACATGCAATGTACAAGCGTATTTGCAAATATGTTACAATAGAAAAAAATCGAACGAGGTGGTTGTTACGATGCGATCGAAGCGAGAACAAGCCATTTTAGACAATATAAAAGAATGGGAAGCGCAATTAGTTGAGCAAGAAGCGACCGATTTTCAAAAAATGTTTGATAAATGGGTACATACTACAATTGCGAAATTACCTGAGAAAAAACGAAAAGATTTCTTTACGAAAGCAGATGGATGGCTCTTTCATTTACATGCACTGATTCAAAGTTCACAATCACAGTTAGATGCGCGTAATCGTATTTTAGGAACATCGAGATTATTTGACGAGTCAATCGAACAACTCGAGGATTTGAAAGCATTATCGATTGATCAATTAACATACATAGCAGAGCAGCAAACAGCACGTCATCGTCTATATTCATTCGTACAAGGCGGAGCAACGGGTGCTGGAGGGTTATTATTATTAACGGCTGATTTTCCAGTTATGATTGCGTTAAATGTGAAGGCCGTACAGCTTATTGCGACATCATTTGGGCATGATGTGAACAAGCCTTATGAAATGATGCTTGCGTTAAAGGTGTTTCATGCGTCATTACTACCAGGAAGACTTCAGCAGTACGCATGGTACAATTTATTGCAAGAACTGGGGCAAGAAGATTCGTTCTTTTATGAAGGAGACGAGGCGGTGTTACAACCAGCTTCTACTGAAGTTGTGTTAAAACAAATTTTGAAAACATTTTCGATTTATGCGCTTCGTCGTAAATTATTCCAAGGTATTCCGGTAATTGGAATGGCAATCGGATCTACAGTGAATTATCGCTTAACGAGAAATGTTACTGAATTTGCGAATCGATTTTATCAAGTGCGCCACATAGTTGAAAAAGAAAAGAGTATATAAAAAAAGCGAGAGGCCGAAGCCTTTCGCTTTTTAGTTTGTTGCATGTTTTTTGGACATTGGAATTGATACTGGTTGTGGTTGCTTTTCTGCTGTTTTTTCTGTTTTTGGATAATAAATTAAATCCAATGTTTTTGCCTGTACGGCAATCGAAAGAATAGTAAAAGCAATTTCTGTCCAATTTAAATAATATAATGAAAGCGCAAGAACAATCGCGTCAAAGACGAAGAAAATTTGCCCAATTGTAAAACGAGTTCGTTTACTTAATACAATTGTTAAAATATCGTCTCCACCGGTTGCACCGCCAAATCGCAATATAAAACCGAGTCCAATACCAGCTAACGCACCGCCAACTACCGCAGCTACAAATAAATTATTTGATAAATCTACCGTAAATGGAGAATAATTTTCCATAAGAGAATAAAATACTCCGAATGAAATCGAACCTAGGAATGAATAACCAACCATTTTTCTGCCTAAAAATGAAGCGCACAGTAAAATAATAGGAATATCCATGATTACAGTTGAAATAGATGGTGAAATATCATAAAAATTTTGGATGAATAGTGCAATACCTACAAAGCCACCTTCTGTTAAGTGGTTTTGGAAGTGAATGTGATATAGCGCTGCTGCTAAAATAAATGAACCGATTAAAACCATAAAAATTTCTTTAATAATTTGTCGACTTTGGATGTTCCTCATCGTTATTCCTTCTTTCCGTAGTTAGTAGTCCTTTTTGTGTTGTAAACTAACTACGAGCTCACATGTAGCTATCAGTTAGTTTACGAAAAAACTAACTACGCTATATGTCGCTGAAGAAATAACGAATAATCCTCTCGTCCATCAAGTTTCCCTACCTTCGTTTTAGTTTAAGTCTTAAATCGACTAAACAAAACGTGGAGTAGGATTCTTCATTTAGCAATCCTGCTCTTCTTTGTTTTGTTTAGTTAGTAACAATTAAGTCCTAAACAAAACGCTACGTGTAAGAAGAGTCTTTTTTTTGCCAAATTATCCTTCGGGCAATCATAATTTCCCCACTCTCGTATTTTTTTCGCTAGACTAAAGTATCTGAGCTGAAAAATACGCTACGTGTATGATTCGTCAATACGATGCCACATGCTCCTTCGAGCGATCATGATATCAAAATCCCTTCCTTCAAGATTTATATTATTATATCATACTTTCAAAAAATGTATGCGGATGGAAACCGACAATAAACGGAGGAAATCTACAAAAATTGTTATGTTTAAATATTTTTGTAGAAAAGCCTAAGTTATTTTGTAAGATAGGAAAGGTTTTAAAGTTTGTCCAATAAGTAAGGAAAGAATCTGCTAGTAGGTCCATTTGATGTATGTTTGGCAAAAACGGCGCAAGAAATATATTGCAAAGTTTGTTACGAAAAAAAAGCATGACCCAAAGTAATTGAGGGCATGCTTTTTTCATTGGTGTGCTTTCCCCTCAGATACGTTTTGGGTAAGACGATACCAAAGCCAAAGGTCGTTAATAATTGAAGCGAGATCAGCAATTTCAGAATTAAGCCTACAGGAAATTTCAAAATTCTCTTCGTTATTTAAACGATGTTGTTTTTGATTAATGTAATGTTCAAGTTCTTTTATACGATCGGGTATTTTTCCGCGAATTTGCTCCCATTTTAATAAAATAGCGTGCTGTGTTTTTTCGGAGATGTCATCCCATTCTTCTTGTATATTCGGCACTGCAATTCCTAGATGCTCGTTGTATATAAAATATTTTTCCATAGATACACCTCCATTTTCCTGCCTCTATTTTACATAAAAAAAGAAAGAAGTTCGACGAAATTGTTTGAAAAAAATTGAAAATGACTCTTGATACATTTTGTAAAAGGTGTTAAAGTGTGAATTATTATAAAAGAAAATGAATATTTATTCTTTAGGGGGATGCAAAAATGGAGAAGAAAAAAGTTGTGTTAGCATATTCTGGAGGTCTTGATACTTCCGTTGCAATTAAATGGTTACAAGAGAAAAATTATGATATTATCGCGCTTTGCTTAGACTTAGGGGAAGGTAAAGACTTAGCATTTGTAAAAGAAAAAGCACTTTCAGTAGGTGCAATTAAATCGTATATGGTGGATGTTCAAGAAGAATTCGCGAATGAATATGCATTGATGGCGATGCAAGCACACACATTATACGAAGGGAAATATCCTCTTGTCTCTGCATTATCTCGTCCGCTTATCGCGAAGAAATTAGTAGAAATCGCAGAGCAAGAAGGCGCAACTGCAGTTGCACACGGATGTACAGGGAAAGGGAATGACCAAGTTCGTTTTGAAGTTTCTATTCAAGCATTAAATCCATATTTAGAAGTGATTGCACCTGTGCGTGAATGGAAATGGTCACGTGAAGAAGAAATTGCATATGCAAAAGAAAATAATGTACCAATTCCAATTAATTTAGATAGCCCATTTTCAATCGATCAAAACTTATGGGGACGCAGCAACGAATGTGGCATTTTAGAAGATCCATGGGCGGCGCCACCAGAAGATGCATATGAGATGACATTGGCATTAGAAGATACACCGAATAAACCAGAGTTTGTAGAAATCGGATTTGAAGCAGGAGTACCGACTACTTTAAACGGCACTGCATATCCACTTTCAGAATTAATTAAAACGTTAAATGCACTTGCTGGAAAACATGGTGTTGGACGTATCGATCACGTAGAAAATCGTCTTGTCGGTATTAAATCTCGTGAAGTGTATGAATGCCCAGCGGCAATGACGTTAATTACAGCGCATAAAGAACTTGAAGATTTAACACTTGTGAAAGAGGTTGCTCATTTTAAACCGATGATTGAGCAGAAAATAACAGAACTTATTTATAACGGTTTATGGTTCTCTCCTTTAAAACAAGCACTCAATGCGTTCTTACAAGAAACACAAAAGAATGTAACAGGCACAGTACGTGTGAAATTATTTAAAGGTCATGCAATTGTAGAAGGACGTAAATCTGAGTACTCTTTATACGATGAAAAATTAGCAACGTATACTGCTCAGGATGAATTTAATCATGATGCAGCAGTTGGATTCATTTCATTATTCGGTTTACCTACGAAAGTATACAGCCAAGTAAATCAAAAGAAGGTGGAAGCGTGAGCAAACTTTGGGGCGGACGTTTTACAGAAGAAGCGGAAGCATGGGTTGAGGAGTTTGGAGCGTCCATCTCCTTCGATCAACAATTAGTAAATCAAGATATAAATGGGAGTATTGCGCACGTAACGATGCTAGCGAAGAAAGGCATCGTTACGAAAGAAGAAGCAGAGAAAATAAAGATGGGGCTTCAATATTTATTAGAGGAAGCGAAACAAAATAAGCTTTCTTTCTCGGTTGAAGCTGAAGACATTCATTTAAATATTGAAAAGATGTTAATTGAAAAAATCGGTGAAGTAGGAGGAAAACTTCATACAGGCCGAAGCCGTAACGATCAAGTGGCAACAGATATGCATTTGTATTTAAAAGAAAAGGTAGAAGACATTGTAAAAGCGACAAAACAATTGCAAACTGTTCTTGTTCATCAAGCAGAAAATAATATTGAAACCATTATGCCTGGTTATACGCATTTGCAGCGTGCGCAGCCGATTTCATTTGCACATCATATTCTTGCTTACTTTTGGATGTTAGAGCGTGACGTAAATCGTTATGAAGACTCGTTAAAGCGCATTAACATCTCACCATTAGGAGCAGGGGCGTTAGCTGGGACAACATTCCCAATTGACCGCGAATATAGTGCAGAGCTTCTTGGATTTAATGGAATCTATGAAAATAGTTTAGATGCAGTAAGTGATCGTGATTTCATACTGGAGTTTTTAAGTAACTCATCCATACTTATGATGCACTTATCACGCTTTTGCGAAGAACTTATTTTATGGAGTAGTCAAGAGTTTCAATTTATTGAAATGAGTGATCAATACGCAACAGGAAGCAGTATTATGCCGCAAAAGAAAAATCCGGATATGGCGGAACTGATCCGTGGTAAAACGGGCAGAGTATACGGTAACTTATTCAGTTTACTTACAGTAATGAAAGGATTACCACTCGCTTACAATAAAGACTTGCAAGAAGATAAAGAAGGAATGTTTGATACAGTAAAAACAGTAGAAGGGTGCCTTCATATTATGGCCGGCATGCTAGAAACGCTGACTGTAAACAAAGAAAAAATGGGGCAAGCTGTAACGCAAGATTTCTCTAACGCAACAGAAATTGCTGACTATTTAGCAAACAAGGGACTACCATTCCGTCAAGCTCATGAAATTGTTGGAAAGTTAGTTCTACATTGCACACAAAAAGGAATTTATTTATTAGATGTACCACTTGAAACGTATAAAGAAATGAGTTCGTTATTTGAAGAAGATTTATATGAAGTTCTTTCACCATATGCGGCTGTAAAGCGCCGTAATAGTGCTGGCGGAACAGGGTTTGAACAAATCCAAAACGCTTTGGAAAAAGCGAAGGGGTTAGTTGGAGAGTTTGTTGGAAGTTAAATGATGTATGATATAGAAGGTAAGGTGCTTTTTTTAAGTACCTTACCTTTTTGTATTTAGACTTTTAGGTGCGCATCTATCATTTCATAATTTTTTTGCATAATCATAAAGTGATGCTTCTCATGAATTGCTAATAGTTGAATAGATTGAATAAGGTTAGGGTAGTGAGCAATGGGATCTAAAAATACGATATGCCCTGCGATATTTTCCTCTATATTTTGAACTAGTTTTTTTATTTCATCAGTTTCACGTGCAAGTAATTCTTCTAATTCAGTTACATTCATAGAATGATAGACATTTTTTGAAGGGATTAAAATCCAAGGTGCTTTCATTCCTCTACCATGTTTCTCTTTGTATTCGGCATAAATGTCGTATATGTCAGTTTCGAATGGGGTGTTTCTTCGTAGTTTGGCATAAGGGATAAGGGTAAAAGAAAATTTAATCGCTACTTTGAGCATCCTTGCAATTAAATATAAATGATAATAATGCTCTCCAATAGACCATTTTCCATTCTTTGAGCGATACCATAGTTGTTCTTGGGATAGTGAATGGAGATGAGGAAGGAACTCGTTCCTTTGTACATGTAATGTTTGAAAATGCTTTGCGATATTTTCAGATTTCATATTTTGACATCCTCCACATTTTTTCCTAATTATAACATTTTCGTGTGGATGTAAGTAAGCCTAGCGCAATTTGCTCTAGGCTTACAATGTATTGATTATTCATACTTATGTCGATCTTCCGTAATTCGAATATACTCAATATCCATCAAATCTCGTAGTAATGCACCGTTACTCAGTTCAATTCCATGCTTGTCTTTAAAATGTGAGCGGATCGTATCTAACATTTCGATTTCTTTTCCGTGCACATCTAAAATAATACGTTCAGAATCATCCATGTAGCATCCTCCTTTTTTTAACATATATATTTTGTCCGTCTATTATTAAAAAATGTATGTTAACGTAATGTTAGAACATAAGAAAAGGGTAGATATGAGTAGAAAAATATTGGGGATGTAGATTTTTAAAAAAATAGTAAAAAGACTTTGCAACTAATAAAGTAATAAGGTTTACTTCAGCAAAATAAGGTATATTATATTTGTTGAATAGATTTTTTGAAAGACAAGAAAAGTAGGTGAACAAAGTGGGGAAATATCAATTGGATTACAAAGGTCAGGTAGCTGTGGCAAAGTTTCATGAAAAACAGAAGCCTGCCAAATTTGATAAAAAGCAGCAACTTGAAAAATTGCGTGCGGAGTATTTGAAAAAGAAGCAAAAACAAACAGGTCAATAATATGTTGTGTTTTTCCTAATTTGCTGTATATGATGCAAACAAACACATGTGTTAGTTCATTAAGAATAACTAAAAAAGCCGATTCCTTGAGATGGAAATCGGCTTTTTTAATAAGTGACATTTCCTTAGCGTTGTAAATCAGCATGTTCCTGACGCTACCCCGTAATGTAAGTTTTAAGGTGTACCAGCACTTTGCTTGATACGCCTATTTCTCATGGTTTTAATCACTAATTGTTGTAATGAAAAAGGAGTGAATTCCCCACTCCTTTTTCATTATTATTGTCCTTCGGTAAAGCATAGGGACTATTTATAAATTAAAGATCACCTTGCTCCTCATCACCACGAACAACAAGGACATCGCATTTCGCATAGCGAATAATATGTTCAGAGACGCTACCAATTAGGAAACGCTCAACGGCATTTAAACCAGTTGCACCACACATAATTAAATCTACTTTATGGTTTGGAGCGATTTCTTTTGAAATTTTAGATTTAGGATTACCAAATTCTAATACAGTTTCAATTTTTTCAAGGCCAGCTTCAAGCGCAGTTTTTTTGTAGTCTTCTAATAAGTCTTCTGCAAATAGATTTGCACGTTCAGCAATTGCGCGGCTATAAGCTTCTACTGCTGAGTACGCTTTTACATCAACGATATGAGCAATTGTTAATGTTGCATTGTTTCGTTTTGCGACTTGGATTGCTTTTTTAAACGCCTTTTCTGCTTCTTTAGAACCATCCACTGCAATCAAAATATTTGTATATGTATTATTCATAGTAAATTCCTCCCAATCATTTTTATTACCGTTTACAACTTTATTATAAAACAAATTTTGGTAATGTGCTTGCCGAAAACGTTACAGAATTTTGAAAACTTTATTTCAATTCATTTTAGTTGTAATTGGAGCTAGAACTTGTTACATATGAAATATAGCAATTTAAAAGGAGGGCATGTTTGTGAGACACGCGCTCATTACAGCCGGTACGAAAGGTTTAGGAAAGCAAGTAACAGAAAAGTTATTGGCTAAAGGCTATTCAGTAACAGTAACGTATCATAGCGATATAGCGGCTATGGAAACAATGAAAGAAACATATAAAAATGTGGAAGAACGTCTACAGTTCGTGCAAGCTGATGTCACGAAAAAGGAAGATTTACATAAAATGGTAGAAGAAGCGATAAGCCGTTTTGGCAAAGTTGACTTTTTAATTAATAATGCTGGTCCATATGTATTTGAACGAAAAAAGTTAGTCGATTATGAAGAAGATGAATGGAATGAAATGATTCAGGGCAATTTAACAGCGGTATTTCATTTATTAAAACTTGTCATTCCGGTTATGAGAAAACAGAACTTTGGCCGTATTATTAATTACGGATTCCAAGGGGCAGATAGTGCGCCGGGATGGATTTATCGCTCAGCTTTTGCGGCAGCGAAAGTAGGACTTGTTTCATTAACGAAAACAGTTGCTTACGAAGAAGCGGAATATGGTATTACTGCGAACATGGTATGTCCTGGTGATATTATTGGTGAAATGAAAGAGGCGACAATTCAAGAAGCGCGTCAGCAGAAAGAACATAAAACACCAATTGGTAGATCTGGAACAGGTGAAGATATCGCAAGAACTATTTCGTTTTTATGTGAGGACGATTCCGATATGATCACCGGTACAATTATTGAAGTAACCGGTGCAGTGGATGTTATTCATAGACATCGATAGAATTAAATAAAGTGAAGTTTCGAATAATTGGACAGTTTATCCTTTATACTGAAAGGTGCGGATAATACTGTCCTTTAATGTAAGATTAAATCTATCGGAAAACTTGTCTTATTTTTTGTCAAATATTGAGATATTATGTTAAAATATAAGAGCGTAGAAAGCGCTTTAAAAAATGATTCAGGGGTCATTTCATAACTCAAGGGGGAACTAATAATGCGTATCGGTATTCCAACAGAAATTAAAAACAATGAAAACCGCGTGGCAATGACGCCAGCGGGAGCTGTACATTTAGTGCAAAATGGTCATGAAGTTTTTGTTCAAAAAGGAGCAGGTATAGGATCAGGCTTTACGGATGAAGAATACGTACAAGCTGGTGCGAAACTTGTTGAAACTGCTGAAGAAGCATGGAATCAAGATATGGTTATGAAGGTAAAAGAGCCAGTTGCAAGTGAATATGGTTACTTCCGCGAAGGTTTAATTTTATTCACATACTTACACTTAGCTCCAGAGCCAGAATTAACGAAAGCATTAATCGATAACAAAGTCGCATCAATTGCATACGAAACAGTACAATTAGATAATCGTTCATTACCATTACTTGCGCCTATGAGTGAAGTTGCAGGTCGTATGGCTGCGCAAATCGGTGCACAATTCCTTGAGAAAAACAAAGGTGGTAAAGGTATTTTACTTGCAGGCGTTCCAGGGGTAAAACGCGGCAAAGTAACAATTATCGGCGGTGGTCAAGCTGGTACAAACGCAGCGAAGATTGCAGTAGGTTTAGGTGCAGATGTAACAATCATCGACTTAAGTGCAGAACGTCTTCGTCAATTAGATGACATTTTCGGTAACCAAGTAAAAACGTTAATGTCTAATCCATACAACATTGCAGAAGCTGTAAAAGAATCTGACCTTGTAATTGGAGCAGTATTAATTCCAGGTGCAAAAGCACCAAAACTTGTAACTGAAGAAATGATTCAATCAATGGAACCAGGTTCTGTCGTTGTAGATATCGCGATTGACCAAGGTGGTATTTTCGAAACAACTGACCGTATTACAACTCATGACAACCCAACTTACGAAAAACATGGCGTTGTTCATTATGCAGTTGCTAATATGCCAGGTGCGGTTCCACGTACATCAACTCTTGCATTAACAAACGTAACAGTACCATATGCAGTACAAATTGCGAACAAAGGCTATAAAGATGCTTGCTTAGGCAACGCTGCATTATTAAAAGGTATTAACACATTAGATGGATATGTAACATTCGAAGCGGTTGCAGAAGCTCACGGCTTACAATACGCTGATGCGAAAGAGCTTCTTGAAAAAGCTCCTGCTTTATCATAATAGAGATATATGCGAGACCTTCCTTTTTATGGGGAGGGTCTTTTTTTATGGGCAATAACATGTAAAAATTGGTATTTATTGATGTTAATCGACCCTTATTATGATAATTTAGAATTATATAATAAAAAAGAGGGGATTCGATGGGGAGAAAAAGCAGAAAAAAAAAGCAAGCTAGAAAAAAGAAATACATAAAGAAAAAACAGGAACAGAACATACCTGTTTCAAAAAAAGTAGTCATTATGATAGAAAAAACTTTTCGGTATATTTGTATGGCTCTGTATGTAATTTTATGTATGTGTTCATTTGGCGTGTTTTACAGTTTTGGGATAACTCCCAATATTATTGAGAGTATTTTAGTATTTATACTTGCTGTAATAGAATTAGTTTTATTTGTTATATTCTTTAGTAAAGTATGGCCTAGTCATGAAAGTAAGAGAGATAGGAAAAGAAAAAAGAGAAAAAAATCTTCATACGATTCAAGCTCATCAAGTGGATTTGGCGACTACAGTAGCAATGATTGTAGCAGCTCAAGTGATGGTGGAGGCGATTGCGGAGGTGGTGGAGACTAAATTAGTTTTTGACTCATGAAAGGATGGGACGAAAGATGGAAACTGTGAACTTAATAGAATTAACGAAGGACATTCAAGATCAACATAAAAACTTTGTCGTTTCAAATGTGAACAGTCATTGCTTACGAATCGCTGTATTTATTGGTGAATATGATTGGCACTATCATTCTAATTCGGATGAATTATTTATTGTGTTAGAGGGAGAATTACTTATTGATTTTGAAGATGGAGAAACAGCGGTATTAAAGCCAAATGATTCTATTTTAATTCCAGCATGTACGATTCATAGAACGAGAGCATTAAAGAGAACGGTAAATCTTTGTTTCGAAAATATAGAGGCTGATACAATTAAAGTGGAGCGATTATGAAAAAATTATCTGTAGCCGAGTATAGAAAAATCCTTCCGGTTTTAGAAAGTCTTACAAGAACGACGACGTTTGCTTATGCGGTATGTGACCAAATGATAGATGGTGAGGTTTTTACAAATGAGAAGTTAACAGCGGGACTAATTTGTACAGCTAATGGCATTTATTATGTATTTGGTAATACGCAAGATGAAAGTTATAACGAAGAGCTATTTTCGTATATAAAAACAGCTATTGAAAAAAAGAGAAGTGATTTACAGTGTTCACTTCGAGTGAAGAGTGGGAAATGATGATAGAAGAGCGTTTTAGTAATGCACTTCGGAACATCCCGCGAATGAAATTTCAAAGCGTAACCTTTGAAGAGAGAAAACGAGATTGTAACAAAAATACATATGAAGTGAAGCGTATTGATAGAAAAGATATAGCACAAAGCAATGAATTTACAGAGGAATATTATAAAGAATATTTGGGATCAACCGAAGCGTTTTTGGATAATGGTTTTGGATTTTGTATAGAACAAAATGGGATGATCGTAGCGGAATGTGTTTCGATATTTAGCGGGAATGGATTTGCTGAAATTGATATTGTGACGCATGAAGCGTATCAAGGGAAAGGGTTAGCTCAAGCTGTTGCAAAACGGTTCATTGAACATTGCATGCAAAATGATATTACACCGTGCTGGGATTGTAATGTAGCTAATATTCCTTCGCAAAAATTAGCTAGTAAATTAAGTTTTTATAATCCAATAGAATATAGATTGTTTGTGCGTAAGAAAACGGGGGAATAAAAATGAATGTAGAATTAACAAGATTTAAAGTGAAGCCTGGAAAAAGTCATCGTGTAGATGAATGGATGCAGCTTCTTAATGACAATATGAAAGAAGTACTTTTGACATTAAACGACGAAAAGATGTATGTAGAGACAATTTTCCGGGAAATAAGAGATGGAGAAGAGTACTTATATTGGTATTCTGCGCAAGGAGAAGGCGGGGCTCTTGTCGAAAATTCTCATCATGAAATTGATAAAAAGCACTTGGAATTTTGGTGTGAATGTATTGATGAAGAAGCACCATCTGTTGATATGAAAACAGAAGTTGTTATGATTCAAGATGTTGTGAAAGAAGCGATGAAATAATAAAAGCACATTAAAATAGATGTGCTTTTTATTATGAACATTTTTTAGAAAAACAATATACATTTTATGCTCTCAAACAGTATATAGAGAGGAGAGCATAAGGAGTCGTGGTATGTTTGGATATCTTTAAGTGAAAATAAAGTGGGATTTCAAAAATATTTTAGGGCAAACTATAATGAGATGAAAAGCTTCAAACTAAAAAATTTACAAAGTTTACAAGGGTCACCGTATATTAAGGCTGCTGTAAGAGGTGTAACAGTTGAGAAATATTGATTACAAGTAATTAATGTGAATAATCAGAAAATTTATGTTATAATATGGGAAAAGGAGGTTTATATGAGGCAAATACATGGAGCAATTTATATTTACATAACAATGTTTTTCGTGGCGATATCTTATGGATTAGCGCACGTGTATTCGCATCCTATACTAACTTTTTTAAGCGGAGCATGCATGGCGTTTGCGCTTCTCGTCCATCTTTTCTCAGTTTGGATCGTGAAATTTCAATTGAATATTAGTGAAATTGAAGAAGGCACTTTTTGAGTGGCCTTCTTTTTTAATAATATTGGGGCAGCTCTTGTAATAATTTTTCAATTTCGCATTTAGTTTCTTTGCATATAGGCATTGAGAAGAATTAGACAAGAAATAAGTGCTTTTGAATGGAGGGTCATTATGAAGAGAAACTCTTTAATGGCTTATTTATATGTTTTTTTAATAATTTTATCAGCGTGTACTAGCCCTCAAATAAGCACAACTGTGGAGCAAACAGTGACTAAAGAAGGATACGTAATATTGAAAAATGATAGGGTATATTTTATAGGTGATAAAACTTTTGAGATGAAGGTTGAGTTGCAAAATTATATAGAACAACAAATGAATAAAGAGCATCCATCAGATATAGTGTTGAGCTTTAAGGATAAACACGCATATAATCAACTAAAAACAGGAAATAAGATAAAAGTATGGTCTTCTCAAATAATTGAAAGCTATCCAGCAAAAATGATTGTAGAGAAATTTGAAATAGTAGACAAATAAAAAAAGGCAGCAATCACGCTGCCTTTTTTATTATTTCACAAATTGTAATTCTTTAGGGAACTTCGTTAAAATTTCTGATCCGTCTTTTGTGATGTAAATATCATCTTCAATACGAACGCCGCCTACGTTTGGTACGTAAATACCTGGCTCGATTGTGAAGACCATACCTTCTTTTAATGGAGATTCGTTTCCAGCTTTTACATCTGGATATTCGTGTACGCTAATTCCAAGTCCGTGACCAAGGCGGTGCGGGAAGAAGTCGCCGTAACCTGCATCTGCGATAACAGAACGAGCAGCGTTGTCGATTGCGCCAAGTGTAACACCTGGTTTACATGCTTCAACTGCTTGTAGTTGTCCAGCAAGTACAGTGTTGTAAATGCGAGTTTGTTCTTCAGAAAGTTCGCCGAATGCTACTGTACGTGTAATGTCAGAGCAATAGCCGTCAATGATTACGCCTAAATCAAATAGTACGAAATCACCGCGTTTCATTTTGTTAGCACCTGGAATACCGTGTGGAAGAGCAGAGTTTGCACCTGCTAATACCATCGTATCAAATGACATTTTATGTATGCCCTTTGTTTTTAATTCGTGCTCAATGATTGCTAATACTTCTAGCTCGCTGCGGTTTTCTTTAATTGCGTTTACACCAACTTCAACAGCATAGTCTGCCATTTTAGCTGCTTCGCGTAAAATAGAAAGTTCTTTTTCATCTTTAATTAAACGAAGCTCGCGTACTTTCTCTTCAGCAGATTTGAAAGCTGCATTTGGGAATAATTTCGTTAATTCTTCGTAGCGTTCAACGTTTAAATGTTCTTTTTCAATTGCAACAGCATTTGCATTGATGCCGCGGTCCTTCATTGCTTTTGCAATCATATCCCACGGTCTGTCTGTATCAGTAAATCCGATAATTTCATGTGCCCAGCCAGCGTTGCGTGCTTGGCCTTCTTCCATTTTAGGACAAATTAAAATCGGTTCTTTTTCTTGGAATACAAACATACCAAGTAGTCGTTCGTGTGGCTCACAATGGAAGTTCGTCATGTAGAAAACGTTTGGTGTAGAAGTTAGGAACGCAGCTTCTATATTTTTTTCTTTTAGCCATTGCATTAAATTTTCTAATCTAGCATTCATCGATTGGCACCCCCGAGATATTTAATTACAAATATAACTTTACATCGGATGAAAGCGTTATGACAAGTAAATAGATGTTAGAAAAGACAGGGAATTGAGAAATCATGTAGAATAAAAAGTGAGAATGTGAATAGGGGAGGAATGTAATAATGAAAGTATCTTATCACGGGCATTCAGTTGTAAAGATTGAAACGAATGGAAAAGTGATTTTAATTGACCCATTTTTAACGGGAAATCCGGCAACAGATTTAAAAGCTGAAGATGTAAAAGTGGATGCGATTCTTTTATCGCACGGTCATGGTGATCATGTTGGGGATACAGTAGAGCTTGCGAAGAAAAATAATGCAGTTGTTGTAGCACCATTTGAACTGGCGACATTTTTAAGTTGGCAAGGTGTAAATACACATCCGATGCATATTGGTGGTGCACATGAATTTGACTTCGGAAAAGTGAAATTTACACAAGCATTCCACGGTTCTAGTCATATTGATGAAGAAAATAAGACAATTACATATACAGGTATGCCAGCGGGGATTTTATTTACAGCAGAAGAGAAAACGGTATATCATGCAGGAGATACTGCATTGTTCTCTGATATGAAATTAATTGGAGAACTGAATAATATTGATGTAGCATTTTTACCGATTGGTGATAATTTTACAATGGGACCAGAAGATGCTGTTTTAGCTGCAAAATGGATTAATGCGAAAATAGTTGTACCGATGCATTACAATACGTTCCCGGTTATTGAACAAGATCCATATCAATTTGTTGAAAAGCTACAAAATTGTACAGGGAAAGTATTAGACGCTGGTGAAAGTATTACATTATAGAAAAGGAACCCTTCATTTGGAAAGACAAGTGAAGGGTTTTTACGTG
Source organism: Bacillus sp. NPDC094064 (assembly GCF_050279585.1). Lineage (NCBI taxonomy): Bacteria > Bacillati > Bacillota > Bacilli > Caryophanales > Bacillaceae > Bacillus > Bacillus sp. NPDC094064. Next base: position 146,456 of record NZ_JBNNUI010000004.1, on the reverse strand, counting down.
TGTAGGATAGCTTTTAAAGATTGAACTTGTTTTGATGATTCTTTTCTTTTTGTACGTGGCTGTTCAGGTGTTTCATTCAATTCCATTGCAACTTTTTTCCCGTCTACGAAAGCTAAAAATACAGCACCAATAACCTCTAAAAATTTTTTCATCATATATTCGCTCCTTTGTTTCATTTCTTGTCTTAATTGTATAGGGAATCGAGTGGACTAACTATCGAATGAGGTGACAATAGCATTACATTGTTGTAATAGAGTGACTAATGGAATGTAAGGGTCATTTTGTTATAAAAAAAATAGTACAGATATAGAAAGAGAGAGTGTAACAGTTTTGAAAATATAGTATACTGAAAATACAACACATGAAGAATTTAGGGAAAAGAAAGTATGGTGAAACCATTTGGCTACCAAACATAATCAAATTTTAGAACATATTAATAGTCTGCCAGTAGGGCATAAAATTTCTGTAAGGCAAATTGCGAAAGATTTGAGTGTAAGTGAAGGGACAGCTTATCGTGCAATTAAAGATGCAGAAAATAAAGGGTATGTTAGTACAATTGAACGTGTCGGAACAATTCGAATTGAACAAAAAAAGAAAGAGAATATCGAAAAACTGACATATGCAGAAGTCGTTAACATTGTCGATGGTCAAGTACTTGGGGGTAGAGAAGGGCTACATAAAACATTAAATAAATTTGTAATCGGGGCTATGAAATTAGAAGCGATGATGCGCTATACAGAAGCAGGAAATTTACTTATTATCGGTAACCGTACGAATGCACATCAATTAGCGCTAGAAGCTGGGGCAGCGGTGTTAATTACGGGCGGATTTGATACGGAAGATTATGTGAAGAAATTAGCAGATGAATTAAAGCTACCGATTATTTCAAGTAGCTATGATACATTTACGGTTGCAACGTTAATTAATCGTGCGATTTACGATCAGCTTATTAAGAAAGAGATTGTACTCGTCGAAGATATTTTAACGCCAATTGAAGAGACACTATATTTAAAGCCAGATGATAAAGTACAGCAATGGCATGCGTATAATGAAGAGACAATGCACGGAAGATATCCAATTGTCGATGAAAATAAAAAAGTGCTAGGTATCGTAACTTCAAAAGATATGATTGGTGTAGCGAAAGAAACACCGATTGATAAAGTCATGACAAAACATCCAATTACAGTGAATGGTAAAATGTCTGTCGCAGCCGCAGCGCGTATGATGGTATGGGAAGGCATTGAATTACTTCCTGTTGTGGATGAAGGGAATAAACTGCAAGGTATTATTAGCCGTCAAGATGTACTGCAGGCGTTGCAAATGATTCAACGTCAACCACAAGTCGGCGAAACAATTGATGACATTGTAACGAATCAATTTATGACGCCGAAAGAAGCAAAAAATGAGCATTTGTATCAATTTTCAGTGACACCGCAGATGACGAATTCGATCGGAACGTTATCGTACGGTGTATTTGCAACAATTGTGACGGAAGCGACGAACCGTGTTATTCGTGCGCAAAAGAAGAGCGATTTAATTGTTGAGAACTTAACGATTTATTTCGTAAAGCCAGTTCAAATTGATAATGTTGTATCCGTTCATCCGAAAGTATTAGAAATTGGACGTAAATTTGGTAAGGTTGATGTAGAAGTGCATCATGAAGGTAATGTTGTAGGAAAAGCATTACTTATGGTGCAGTTAATCGATAAATAAAAAGATAGAACAAATCGTTTTGATTTGTTCTATCTTTTTTTATTAGTTTGAGTTTGGAAATTATTATTAAAGATGTGAGGTTTAGCGGAATATGTGTAAGGTGGAGCGGGAAAAATTAGTGGGAAGGTAATGTGAAAAGACAGAATATTAATTCATATCAACTATATACCATGTTATACTTATATTGTAAGGAAATGGATTTTAGGAAGGTGGTATGCCATATGTCATCAGAAGTGCTCTTTTTTGGTGGTGTCGCACTCTTTTACTTTCTTGTGATGATACCGATTCAATATTTATACATACAAGGTTTGAATGAAAAAAAGAAACGGACAGGATTATCTCAGCGAGAATTATATGAAAAAATGTCTTTTGAAGAAGAACAATTACATTTTCATGTGCAAGGCAATCCATTCAATATACCTTCTGCGTTTGTTGCATATATGATTTTGAAAGTTAGAGGACGTAAAAAAGCATCACAATGTTGATGCTTTTTTACGTTGTTTCATAAGATTCGGCCTCTTGAACTGCTAACGGTAAGAAATGTTTGTATTGGCGAAATCCATTAAATGCACTTGCACTACCAAATAGAACGAATAAAACACCAACGATCATACGGGCAGTTGAAAGTTCTAAAAAGAATTGGTTGATCCCGAAAAACAAGACGAATGAACCGAGTGCCATTGCAGATTTTCCAGAGAGCCAACCTTTCTCCATCGGGCGGTTTGTACGAAAGTATTTTGTTTTGTAGAAGAGGTACAACATAAATGAGACGATAATACAGAAGACTAATACTGGCATAATGCACACTCCCATCGCTTTGTGAAAAATAATAGTGGAGAAGAAATATCTAAACTTTCTAACTTTTATTATAAAGCAATTGTTCGCATGTATGAAATACTTTCCGTTATAATGGAGGATAAAGTGAAGAAGTTGAATGAAAAGGAGATTATACATATGCATGAGCAAATTTTAGGAGCAATTAAAGAGTTTGATACAATTATTATTCATCGTCATGTGCGTCCGGATCCAGATGCGTTAGGTTCTCAGTGTGGTCTTGGTACAATTTTGCAAGAATCGTTTCCAGAGAAAAATATTTATATGGTTGGGTACAATGAGCCTTCTTTATCGTTTTTACGAGTAATGGATGATATTGAAGATAGTGTATATGAAGATGCACTTGTTATCGTTTGTGATACTGCGAACCAAGAACGTGTTTGTGATCAACGCTATACAAAAGGGAAGATGTTAATTAAAATTGATCATCATCCGAATGAAGATCCGTACGGAGATATTACGTGGGTAGATACGACAGCGAGTTCTACAAGTGAAATGATTTATGAGTTTTACAGTTACGGAAAAGATAAAGGATTAAAGATAACAACAGAAGCAGCCCGCCTTATTTTAGCAGGAATTGTTGGAGATACAGGTCGTTTCTTATTCCCAAATACAACAGCGAAAACACTTCGTTACGTAAGTGAGCTTGTTGATATGGGTGTGAAATTCACAGATTTATACAATGAAATGTACAAGACGAAAGAAAAGATTGCTCGTTTAAACGGCCATATTTTACAAAACTTTACGATGGTTGAAGAAGGAGCAGCTTACATTAAATTAACGAAAGAAGTATTAGAACAGTTTGATGTACTTCCTTCTGAAGCATCTGGTGTTGTCGGAGCGCTTGGCAATATTGATGGATTAAAGGCCTGGGTTCTGTTTTTAGAGGAAGATGATGTGATTCGTGTTCGTCTTCGTTCAAAAGGGCCAGTTATAAATAAATTAGCAATGCAATATAACGGTGGAGGGCATCCGATGGCTTCAGGTGCAAAAGCATCTTCTTGGGAAGAAGCGGATCGTCTTTTTGCTGATTTATGTGAGATTTGTAAATAAGAGGTTATATAGTAAAACAAAAAGAAGGAGCGTCGCTAAGACCCGCCTTCTTTTTTATTTTTCTTTCTCTATAGCAATGCTAATTTCAAGCACAGTATCAAAAGATATTGTATCGACTTTAAAACGATATATACGATCGTAATGTTTGTACGATTTATTTTCGATTGCTTTTTTGAGAAGGTCTTTATTTTTTGCGATACTTTGAATGTTTTTCGTTAAAAGATGTTGAAGGTCATTATGGATAGAAGTGGTCATATTTTCGAGTGTAAGGTTGTCTAAATCGTATTTTTCTCGATTTATAATTTTTATTTTAATCTCTTGAATGGTTAAGAGCCGTTTGTTTTCTGTGTTCAATTTTTCTTGATCTTCGAGAAGGACGTGGAGTTTTGCTTCTTGCTTTTCTATAATTTCTCGTTGCTGTGCTATTTTACTAGCTTGTTCTTGTTGAAAAACACCGTATATGTACAAAAAAATAAACCAACTCAACACGCCTCCAACAGCAGCACCAGCTAAAACTAAATACCATCTTTTAGCTGTATTGGCACTTGGTACTCTCATACATGTTCCTGCGTTAGCCATTTAATAATAGTAAGACCTGTTTGCATGCCACCAGTTGCGAAAAAAATAAGGAGAATTTGTTTTACGATATCTTTCATATCTCCGCCAAAAAAACTTCTTTCAAAGCTGTAAAAAGTATCGAATGTTCCGCCAATTGCTGCAACAAGTGCCCAAATTCTTAAATTTTGAGCAAACTGATTAATATAAGTTAGAGCTGGTTTTCCGATAAGAAATGCACCAAATCCGCCAATTAATGAACCGCCAAGTATAACCCCAAAGGCAATAAAATAACTAATAATAAGCAGAGAGAAAAAAGTATGTTCTCTTACATCCATCGTCATTCCCCTTTCTTCTTCATATATATGGACAAAGTATAAGAAGTATGTTTTGATTTCCGCTTTCCTCTTCACCTATAATAAAAGTAGTCAAATAGGTAAAGAGAGGGTACAACAGTGAAGTTTGTGCATTTACAATGTCAAACCGTTTTTAGTTTATTAAAAAGTGCTTGTAAAATTGACGAGCTTGTAGTCAGGGCGAAAGAACTTGGTTTTTCATCACTGGCTATTACGGATGAAAATGTTATGTATGGCGTTATACCATTTTATAAAGCATGTAAGAAAAATGGTATACAGCCTATTATCGGCTTAACAGCTTCTATTTTTAGTGAAGAAGAAGAAAGATCTTATCCGCTTCTCTTACTTGCTGAAAATGAAATAGGCTATCAAAATTTATTAAAGATTTCTAGTAGCATTATGACGAAATCAAAAGAAGGTATTCCGAAGAAATGGCTGGCGCATTATGCGAAAGGGCTAATTGCAATTTCACCAGGGAAAGATGGAGAAATTGAACAGTTATTATTAGAAGACAAAGAGAGTCAGGCTGAAGAAGTAGCTCGTACATATCAAAATATGTTCGGTGATTTTTATATAAGTTTACAGCATCATGCGATTCAAGATGAGCTGCTTTTACAAGAGAAGCTACCTGAATTTATTAATAAAGTAAATGTTCCGGTCGTTGCAACCAATGATGTGCGTTACATCAATCAAAGCGATGCGCTTGTTCATGAATGTTTACTATCTGTTGAAAGTGGAACGAAAATGACCGATCCAGATAGACCGAGGTTGAAAACGGATCAATATTATTTAAAGTCATCAGATGAAATGGGAGCACTATTTTCTCAAGCAGAAGAAGCGATTTATAATACAGCAAAAATCGCAGAACGTTGTAACGTAGAAATACCGTTTCATGTAAATCAATTACCGAAATTTCCTGTTCCATCTAGCGAAACGAATGATACGTATTTGCGCCGTGTTTGTGAAGAAGGTATGCGTAAACGATATGGTACGCCGAAAGAAGTACATATAGCGCGTTTGAATCATGAATTAAATGTCATTTCTAGCATGGGATTTAGTGATTATTTCCTTATCGTATGGGACTTTATGAAGTATGCGCATGAAAATCATATTTTAACAGGACCAGGCCGTGGATCAGCTGCTGGCTCACTCGTTTCTTACGTATTAGAAATTACAGATATCGATCCAATTGAATACGATTTATTATTTGAAAGATTTTTAAATCCCGAACGTGTGACACTTCCAGATATAGATATCGATTTTCCAGATATAAGACGTGATGAGATGATTCGATATGTGAAAGATAAGTATGGTCAGCTTCGTGTTGCACAAATTGTAACGTTTGGTACGCTTGCGGCGAAAGCAGCTATTAGAGACATCGCTCGTGTAATGGGGCTGCCGCCGAGGGATATTGATATATTTTCAAAACTTATCCCATCAAAGCTTGGTATAACGTTAAAAGATGCTTATGAAGAATCACAATCGCTTCGTGAGTTTATTCAAGGAAATCTTTTGCATGAACGTGTATTTGAAATTGCAAAGCGTGTAGAAGGCTTACCGCGTCATACGTCTATTCATGCAGCTGGTGTTATTATGAGTCAAGAACCATTAACGGGAAGTGTAGCAATTCAAGAAGGACATAACGATGTTTATGTTACACAATATCCAGCTGATGCATTAGAAGAACTCGGATTGCTCAAGATGGACTTTTTAGGATTACGTAATTTAACGTTACTTGAAAATATTATAAAGTTTGTCGAGAAAAAAACGGGGGAACAAATTGATATAAGAAAGTTACCTCTTCAAGATGAAAAGACGTTTCAACTGTTAGGAAGAGGGGATACAACAGGTGTATTTCAGCTAGAATCAGGTGGTATGCGAAATGTGCTTCGCGGGTTAAAGCCGAATGAATTTGAAGACATCGTCGCTGTTAACTCGTTATACAGACCAGGACCGATGGAACAAATCCCCACCTTTATTGAATCGAAGCACGGAAAAAGAAAAATTGAATATTTACATCCGGATTTAAAACCGATTTTAGAAAGAACATACGGTGTAATTGTATACCAAGAACAAATTATGCAAATTGCCTCGAAGTTAGCTGGATTTTCGCTCGGAGAAGCAGATTTATTGCGCCGTGCAGTGAGTAAAAAGAATCGTGATATTTTAGATCAGGAACGTAAGCATTTTGTGCAAGGTTGTTTGAAAAACGGTTATGAAGAGACGTCTGCAAATAAAATTTATGACTTAATTGTAAGATTTGCAAATTATGGTTTTAACCGAAGTCATGCTGTAGCTTACAGTATGATTGGATATCAACTTGCCTACTTAAAGGCGAATTATACGCTGGAATTTATGACGGCATTATTATCAAGTGCAATTGGAAATGAAGATAAGATTGTACAGTATATACGAGAAACGAAGCGGAAAGGTTTTCACGTTTTGCCACCGTCTCTTCAAAGAAGCGGTTATAACTTCCAAATAGAAGGGAATGCAATACGTTACAGTTTACTTTCCATTCGAAACATCGGAATGGCTACAGTGACGGCATTATTAGAAGAACGTGAGAAAAAAATGTTCGAAGATTTATTTGAATTTTGCCTTCGTATGCCAGCAAAGTTTGTAACAGAGCGAAATTTAGAGGCGTTCGTCTGGTCAGGATGTTTCGATGATTTTGGTATTTCGAGAACAAATTTATGGAAAAGCCTTAAAGGGGCGTTAGAGTACGCCAATCTTGCACGTGATTTAGGAGATGCTGTTCCAAAATCAAAATACGTACAAGGAGAAGAGCTTTCTTTTATTGAACAATTAAATAAAGAGAAAGAGTCGCTTGGCTTTTATTTATCCAGTTATCCGACAGCACAGTATGTAAAGTTAGGAAAAGAATTAGAAATTCCATCTCTCGCTCAGGCGATGCGACATAAGAAAAAAGTACAAAGAGCGATCGTGTATATAACAAGTGTGAGAGTGATTCGTACGAAAAAGTTGCAAAAGATGGCATTTATTACATTCTGTGATCAAAATGATGAAATGGAGGCGGTTCTCTTCCCGGAAACGTATATACATTTCTCAGACAAGTTACAAGAAGGAGCAATTGTTTTAGTTGACGGTACGATTGAACTAAGAAATCATAAGCTGCAATGGATTGTAAATGGACTCTATCCGTTACAAGAAATGGACGCTTATGAAGAAAAGAAAGACGCATCCGTTTATGTGAAATTACCATCTCAGTATGAGAAAAAGCTTTTAAATCAAGTTACAAAATTATTGTTTGACTATTCGGGTTTTGCGAAAGTACTAATTTATTATGAAAAGGAACATAAAATGGTACAATTATCTCGGAGTTTATCGATTCATCCAAGTGAAGAATGTTTAAGAGCACTTCGTGAAATTGTCGGGGAAGAAAATGTGGTTGTGAAAATATAATGGACAATTTCCCTACACTTCGATTATTATATTAGTAGTGTTCGTGGTCAGACCACTTGGAGAAATTGATATCAGCTAGAATAATTTGAGGAGAGTGGATAGTTTGTCAACACTTCGTGAAGAAGCACTTCACATGCATAAAGTGCATCAAGGAAAATTAGAAACGGTATCAAAAGTAAAAGTAGAAAATGCAAAAGATTTAAGTCTTGCATATTCTCCAGGGGTTGCAGAGCCTTGTAAAGAAATTTATGACGATAAAAGTAAGGTATATGAATATACGATGAAGGGAAATATGGTAGCAGTTGTGACAGATGGAACAGCTGTACTTGGTCTTGGTAACATTGGACCTGAAGCATCTCTTCCAGTAATGGAAGGTAAAGCTGTATTATTCAAGAGCTTTGCTGGTGTAGATGCATTCCCAATTGCCTTAAATACAAACGATGTAGATAAAATTGTTGAAACTGTAAAATTAATGGAGCCAACTTTTGGCGGTGTTAACTTAGAAGATATCGCAGCACCAAACTGCTTCATTATTGAAGAACGTTTGAAAAAAGAAACAAATATTCCTATCTTCCATGATGATCAACACGGAACAGCTATCGTAACAGTAGCAGGTCTTGTGAACGCGCTGAAATTAGTTGGAAAGAAAATGTCTGACATTAAAGTTGTTGCAAATGGCGCAGGTGCAGCAGGTATTGCAATTATTAAACTTTTATATCGTTATGGTGTACGCGACATCATTATGTGTGACCGTAAAGGCGCGATTTATGATGGCCGTCCTACAGGTATGAATCCGGTGAAAGATGAAGTTGCAAAATATACAAATAAGAATCGTATTGAAGGTTCTTTAGCTGATGTAGTACAAGGTGCGGACGTATTTATTGGTGTATCTGCAGAAGGTGCATTAACAGAAGAAATGGTTCGTACAATGAATGACGACGCGATTATTTTTGCAATGGCGAATCCGGTTCCAGAAATTATGCCAGAATTGGCAAAAGCAGCGGGCGCAGCTGTTGTTGGAACAGGTCGTTCTGACTTCCCGAACCAAGTAAACAATGTATTAGCGTTCCCTGGTATTTTCCGCGGAGCACTTGATGTACATGCGACACAAATTAACGAAGAAATGAAGATGGCAGCTGTACAGGCTATTGCTGAACTTGTAGCAGAAGACGAGTTAAATGCAGACTATATCATTCCAGCACCGTTTGACGCGCGTGTAGCGCCTCAAGTAGCGGCTTATGTTGCGAAAGCAGCAATGGAGACAGGAGTAGCTCGCCGTCAAGTAGATCCGAATGAGATCGCTGAGAAAACAAAACAATTAGCGCTGATTGGTAAAGAATAAGCGAGGAATTTCCATTGACATCATCAAATACAAAAGTATATCTCGAAATTGTAAAAAAAATCCGTTCCATTATGGAAGAGGATGGATTGGTAGCGGGGGATCGTTTGCCGTCTGAGCGTGAGTTAAGTTCACGCTTAAACGTTGGACGTTCCTCTGTAAGAGAAGCGTTGCGTGCTCTAGAACTTGTAGGGTTAATTGAAACGAGACGTGGTGAAGGGACGTTTATTCGAAACTTTTACGATAACGGTCTTGTACAATTAATTGCTCCGTTTTTACTGCAAGATGAGAAGACAATTCGTGATTTATTACAAACGAAACGATTGCTTGAAAAAGATATGATTCGTATTGTATGTAATTTACCGAAAGAAACGTTTTCTAAAGTACTAAGGAAATTAGATCAAGTGCTTGAAGAGAATGAAAGCTCAATTCCAACGCTTCATCAAACGTTCTTTAAAACACTTATTGAACAAGTTGATAATTATTTACTATATCGCATCTGGATGATCGTAAATGATTACGTAGCAACTCTTTCTTGTGAAGTTTCAGGGGACTCTATCGATTTGTATAGAAAGCTTTATGCGACTTTGGAAGAAAAACAAGAAAATGATGCACTAAAAATTTACGATGAATTAGTAGAGAATATACAGTTTCACTCGTAATGTATAAAATTTGTCGAAATGACCATGACACGTTATGACAAACATTCTACCGCATAGCGGTTAAAGTTAAACGTAAAGAGAGAGGTTATTAGACAGATTGAGAAGACAAGGCTAACATCAAACTTTGGTGTTAGCCCAATTTTCTTCTTACGCTAACCTTAGCTCTCAACGAAGGGGGTCAAATTGTGCTAAGAGATTTATTCGTGAAAAAGAAAAAGTACGCTGCAATACCTTCAGAACAAGTACGGAAAGATGTACCGGATGGCGTTATGACAAAATGTCCGAAATGTAAAAAAATCATGTATACGAAAGAAGTTTTAAAAAATTTAAAAGTATGTGTGAACTGTGGATATCATCATCCTATGAATGCATGGGAACGTCTTGATAGTATATTGGACGAAGGGTCATTCCGTGAGTATGACAAAGAAATGGTTTCGTTAAATCCACTCGAGTTTCCTGAGTATGAAGAGAAACTAGAGAGCGATCGTAAGAAGACTGAATTAAACGAAGCGGTTGTAACTGGTGAAGGAACAATTGATGACATGCTTGTTGTTGTTGCAGTAATGGATTCTCGTTTTCGAATGGGGAGCATGGGCTCTGTAGTAGGAGAAAAAATTGCCCGTGCGGTTGAAAAGGCATACGACTTACAAGTTCCATTTATTATCTTTACTGCTTCGGGTGGTGCCCGTATGCAAGAAGGGATATTAAGTTTAATGCAAATGGCAAAAACAAGCGTAGCTTTGAAAAAGCATAGTAATGCAGGAGGATTATTTATTTCTGTTATGACTCATCCAACGACGGGCGGGGTTTCAGCGAGTTTCGCTTCACTTGGTGATTATAATCTTGCAGAACCAGGCGCACTTATCGGATTTGCCGGTAGACGTGTAATTGAACAAACCGTGCGTGAGAAACTACCGGAAGATTTCCAAACGGCAGAATTCTTACTAGATCATGGTCAATTAGATGCGGTTGTGCATCGTGATGATATGAGAGAATCACTTCGCAAGATTTTAGAAGTTCATCAAGGAGGGGAAATGGCTGTATGGCAGAGCTAGAATTTGAGAAACCAGTTGTTGAGCTAAGAAATAAGATTCGTGAACTGAAAGACTATACGAAAAACAGCCAGATGGACTTCAGCGAGGAGATTCGTATTTTGGAAGACAAGTTAGAAAAGTTAGAGGAAGATATATACGGCAATATGAAAGTATGGGACCGTGTTCAAATTGCTCGTCATGCAGAACGACCGACAACGCTCGATTATATTGAGCACTTATTTACTGATTTTTTCGAATGTCATGGAGATCGCCTATTTGGTGATGATGCAGCGATTGTCGGCGGCATTGCGAAATATAAGGGGATGCCTGTAACTGTAATTGGGCATCAGCGCGGAAAAGATACGAAAGAAAATATTCGTCGTAACTTTGGGATGCCTCATCCAGAAGGATATCGAAAAGCACTGCGTCTCATGAAGCAAGCGGAGAAGTTTAATCGTCCAATTATTTGTTTCATTGATACAAAAGGAGCTTATCCTGGTAAAGCTGCTGAAGAACGTGGTCAAAGTGAAGCGATCGCCCGTAACCTATTTGAAATGGCAGGTTTAACAGTACCTGTTATTTGTATCGTTATCGGTGAAGGAGGTAGTGGTGGTGCGCTAGGTCTTGGAGTAGGGGATTACATTCATATGCTAGAAAATTCCACTTATTCTGTCATTACACCAGAGGGCGCAGCAGCAATTCTTTGGAAAGATGCAGGAAAAGCGAAAGAAGCTGCAGAAGCGATGAGAATTACAGCGGCAGATTTGAAAGAATTAGGTGTAATTGACGAAATTATTCCAGAAGCAAAAGGTGGAGCACACCGTAATATTTTGAAGCAGTCGGAAAATATAGATTTAATGATTAGAAAAACTTTTGAACAATTAAACGGAATTTCGAAAGATGAATTAATCGAAAAACGTTATGAAAAATATATGAAAATTGGGCAAGTTTCGTTTTCAAACGCTTCCATTTGGATAAAATAAGAAAAGCGTGCGTTCCACTTCGCGAATGCACGTTTTTTATTATGAAAAGACACATCTTCTCCATTGTAATTTTGTATTTTTTCGTGTTATTTTAATATAAGGCAAATAATCTTTATGAGGTGAGTACAAATGAAACGTATTGGTGTATTAACAAGTGGTGGAGATTCACCTGGTATGAATGCTGCCATTCGTGCAGTTGTTCGTAAAGCGATTTTCCATGATATTGAAGTATATGGTATTTACCATGGATACGCTGGTTTAATTTCTGGTCATATTGAAAAATTAGAACTTGGTTCTGTTGGCGATATTATCCACCGCGGTGGTACAAAATTATATACAGCAAGATGTCCGGAGTTTAAAGATCCAGAAGTAAGACTAAAGGGTATCGAGCAATTAAAGAAACACGGTATCGAAGGGCTTGTTGTTATTGGTGGAGATGGTTCTTACCAAGGTGCTAAAAAATTAACTGAGCAAGGATTCCCATGTGTTGGTGTACCAGGTACAATCGACAATGATATTCCTGGAACAGATTTCACAATTGGTTTCGATACAGCTTTAAATACTGTTATTGATGCAATTGATAAAATTCGTGACACAGCTACATCTCATGAACGTACATATGTTATTGAAGTAATGGGACGTCACGCTGGTGATATCGCATTATGGGCTGGTTTAGCTGATGGTGCAGAAACAATTTTAATTCCAGAAGAGAAGTATGACATGGATGATGTTATCGCTCGTCTGAAACGTGGTAGTGAACGTGGTAAAAAGCACAGTATTATCGTTGTAGCTGAAGGTGTTGGAAGTGCAATTGACATCGGTAAGCACATTGAAGAAGCAACAAGTTTCGATACTCGTGTAACGGTATTAGGTCACGTACAACGTGGTGGATCACCAAGTGCACAAGACCGTGTATTAGCAAGTCGTCTTGGTGCAAGAGCAGTTGAATTATTACTTGCTGGTAAAGGTGGACGTTGTGTAGGTATTCAAGATAACAAACTTGTTGACCATGATATCATTGAAGCGTTAGCTCAAAAGCATACAATCGATAAAGATATGTATCAATTATCTAAAGAATTATCCATCTAATCGGCTTAATGTCAGATATTTGGGAACGGTTTCATAATTTTCGGAGGTGCAATATGCGTAAAACTAAAATTGTATGTACTATAGGTCCTGCTAGTGAAAGTATTGAGAAATTAGAGCAATTAATCGAAGCGGGTATGAACGTTGCTCGTTTAAACTTCTCTCACGGTAGCCATGAAGAACACGGCGCTCGTATTCAAAACATCCGTGAAGCTTCAAAGAGAACTGGTAAAACAGTTGGTATTTTACTTGATACAAAAGGTCCAGAAATCCGTACTCACGACTTCGTAGATGGACAAGCTGAGCTTGTAACAGGTGCAGAAGTAGTTCTTTCTACTGAGCAAGTATTAGGTACTGCAGAGAAGTTCTCTGTATCTTATGCTGGTCTTTATGACGATGTAGACCCAGGCTCTCGCATTTTAATCGATGACGGTCTTATCGAGCTTGAAGTGATCGAAAAAGCTGACGGAAACATCCGTACAAAAGTTTTAAACAGTGGAACTGTAAAAAATAAAAAAGGTGTTAACGTACCAAACGTAAGCATTAAGCTTCCTGGTATCACTGAAAAAGACGTACAAGATATCATCTTCGGTATCGAGCAAAAAGTTGATTTCATTGCAGCATCTTTCGTACGTAAAGCATCTGACGTATTAGAAATTCGTGAATTATTAGAAGGGCATAACGCTCAATACATCCAAATTGTACCGAAAATTGAAAACCAAGAAGGTATCGATAATATCGATTCAATCTTAGAAGTTTCTGACGGTTTAATGGTAGCTCGTGGTGATATGGGTGTAGAAATTCCGCCAGAAGAAGTACCATTAGTACAAAAACGTCTAATCAAAAAATGTAACGTGTTAGGTAAACCGGTTATTACTGCAACGCAAATGTTAGACTCTATGCAACGTAACCCACGTCCGACTCGTGCAGAAGCAAGTGACGTAGCTAATGCAATCTTCGATGGTACAGATGCAATCATGCTTTCAGGTGAAACAGCTGCTGGTCAATACCCAGTAGAAGCAGTAACAATGATGGCTAACATTGCGGTACGTGTTGAAAAATCATTACAATATGAAGATATGTTCAAAAAACGTATTAAAGAGTTCACTCCAACAATTACAGATGCAATTAGCCAATCTGTTGCGCATACAGCACTTGCTCTTGGTGTAGCTGCAATCGTAGCTCCAACTGAAAGTGGATATACTGCGAAAATGATCTCTAAATACCGTCCAAAATCTCCAATCGTAGCTGTAACAACTGACGAGCAAGTAGGACGTCGTCTTGCGCTTGTTTGGGGTGTGCAAGCATTTATGGCTGGGAAGCGCGCAGCTTCTACTGACGAAATGTTAGATACAGCAATTCAAACAGGTATGGATGCAGGTCTTATCGGACTTGGAGACACTGTAGTAATCACTGCTGGTGTTCCAGTTGCTGAAACTGGTACAACAAACTTAATGAAAATTCACGTTGTTGGTGAAGAAGTTGCTAAAGGGCAAGGGATCGGTCGTAAAGCTGCAAAAGGTAAAGTAGTTGTAGCGAAAACAGCTGCTGAAGCTGTAGCGAACGTAAACAAAGGTGATATCCTTGTTACAACAAGCACTGATAAAGATATGATTTCTGCAATTGAAAAAGCTGCTGCTCTAGTTGTAGAGGAAGGCGGTCTAACAAGCCATGCGGCTGTTGTAGGTGTATCAATCGGTATTCCTGTTATCGTTGGTGTAAACGGCGTAACAACAACTTTAAAAAATGGCCAAGAAGTAACAGTTGATGCAGCACGCGGAATTGTTTATAATGGACATGCGGAAGTGCTATAAGTAATACGGAGAGAAGGATCGGAGTCCTTCTCTTTTTTTTACACAAAAATAGGATGTGAATAGTTTGAGGAGCTTGAAAACACTTGTAAAAACCGTTTGTTGTGAAGGGGTAACAGGAAAGTATTCTCGTTTCTAAAAGGCTTGTACGGGCGTTATAGAGGTGTTTAAAACGAAGTATGAAAGAGGTGTGGCACTATGAAATGGTTGCTATTCTTGTTGATTTTAATACCGGCGATTGAGATTACAGTCTTAATTGGATCGAGTCATCTAATAGGTCTATGGTCTACGTTCGCTATGATTATATTTACTGGTGTTGTAGGTGTATATTTGGCGAAAAGGCAAGGGTTTAAAGTGCTTAGAGAGATTCAATCTAAGTTGAATAGAGGGGAAATGCCAGGTGAGTCGGTACTAGATGGTATTTTTGTGTTTGTAGGAGGTATTCTTTTAGTGCTTCCTGGCTATGTGACGGATGTAATGGGTTTTATTTTTGTTATCCCTGTTACGAGGGCTTTGTTGAAACCGCTTGTTATGAAATGGATGGAATGGAAATTTAGGAAGAGATCTACTATTATTATTCAGAAGTAGTGCTTAGATTATATCAATCTAAGCACTATTTTTTTGTTCAGTGAAAGTGTGGGTAATAGGGGGACTGCTGATAGAAGTTCTACTTTAGTATGTTTGTTGTGTGTTTTCGCTTGAGCCTTTGTTCGGGTTCGATTAAATATGTGATGTTAGCTTTTATTCGTTTTTGGCGAATAGAAATTATGCTAAATAAAGGATCGATCGGGCGAAGGGGTTAGGTAAGAGTAGGAAAAACGTAGATTAAGCTTTCTATTATACCATTTTGTATATTTATTCATTTACATAAAAAGTAATAAATGTAAGTAATAATTATAAAACAGATAGAATAAATATGTAAAAATACCTCAGAATATGCGTTTTTATGCAAAAAAACAAGAGTATTATCCTTTTTATGGGAAATTCTCTTATTGCATGTGAGTAGTGTGAAAAATAAGTATAAGGAATAATCAGTGGGAATTTCCCACTGATTACAGTTAAGTTTTTTTGTTGTATATGAATTAGAAATTATTATTTTGAAGGTGATCCTTTAATATATTTCCACAAGTCATGGAATACGTTAGCTTTGTGTAATGTATTAAGTAGTACTAATGTGACTGGACCGATGATTAATCCTAAGAAACCAAAGAGCTTAAAGCCGACAAATAGAGCGATTAGTGTCGCTAATGGATCGAGGCCGATGTTAGAGGAAAGTACTTTAGGCTCCATAATTTGTCTTTGGACAATCACGACGATGTATAAAATGAGAAGACCGATGGCGAATGCGGTGTCGCCAGTGAAAAATACGTATATAACCCAAGGAACGAAGACAGCTCCTGTTCCTAAATACGGGAGTAAATCTACAACTCCTGTAATAATTGCGATAGTAATAGCGTATGGTACGCGTAATATTAAAAGCCCGATTAGTACAATAATGGTTGTCATAGATACGAGTGTAAGTTGTGCTTTAACAAAACCGAACAATGCTTTTCTTAAATCGACAAAAATCGTTTTTCCGTAGCCGTGTACCCGATTAGGGAGCAATTTTCTTACTTTCTGAGCAAGACGGTGCCAATCGTAACTAATGAAGAAAGTGGCTAATAAAACGAATACAAGGACAGTTAAAGTCGTTGGTAATGCGCTAATGAAATTTGTTAACCCGCTTATAATAGCTGTTAAAAGTTCTTTCATTTGCGTCGTTGCTTCAGTTCCTAAGTTTTGAATGTTTTGTGTAATCGTATAGCGCTGTGGTTCTCCGAGATGATTAAATTTTGAGATTAAATCATCGTAGAGAGGCATAATATGATTAAGTGCAAATTGCTGAGCGAATGTAACGATATCTGGAAACTTCACTGTAACAATTTGTAGTAAGTATGTTGTGGCGGATATTGCTTCCGTTACAAGGTATGTAACAAGTCCGACGATAGCTCCGAATACGAGAATTAAGCTAACGAGTACTGCCAGTGCGCGAGGAAATTGTAGTTTTTGATTAAGAAAATTGACGACAGGATTAATCAAATAAGCAAATGCAAAAGCGATAATAAAAGGATAGATAAGCCCTGACATATATAACAATGCATAGAACCCAACTACCGTTGCTACAATGACAAATATAAGTCGCAATATCATATATAGTAAGTTTCGGTTCAAAGATGTATACCTCCCATTCCGATTTGTATTATCCTAATCTGTTCAACTTATAACGAGTGTGTCCTCACTGATTAAAGTTTCACTTTATGTTATAGTGGAATGATGGATTTATCCTGCTTTTTTCGGTATATGAATGACTGTAAAAGCTTGTTGTTGATGCCTCTACTATATGGTAAAAACTTCATTTTCTCTTCTTTTTATTTTACCTGTTTCTTATTAGAAAAGAAAGGAGAGACAATCGTTTTCAAAATTGTATACATGCTTTAATTTTTTGTGTTAAAGTCTCGTTTTGTAATGTAAAAATACATATAAAAATGAAGTTGTTTCCTGTTTGTCATTGGCAAATATGGGTGGATATGGCATGTATAACGATGGGTTTAAAGGTATTTTCGTTTGGAAACGAGTTCATTATTTTCAGAAAGGAAGTGTAATCATGATTAGTCAGTCGACGTTATTTTTATTCATACTACTTATCATAGGACTTATTGCGAAAAACCAGTCGCTTACTGTAGCGATTGGTGTGTTGTTTTTATTGAAGTTTACGTTTTTAGGAGATAAAGTCTTTCCTTATTTACAAACGAAAGGGATTAACCTCGGTGTAACAGTCATTACAATAGCAGTACTCGTACCGATTGCGACGGGAGAAATCGGTTTTAAACAACTGGGAGAAGCGGCAAAATCGTATTATGCATGGATTGCTCTAGCTTCAGGGGTAGCGGTTGCTTTGTTAGCGAAAGGCGGCGTGCAATTATTGGCGACGGATCCTCATATTACAACTGCGCTTGTTTTTGGGACAATTATAGCGGTTGCCTTATTTAATGGGGTTGCTGTAGGTCCGTTAATTGGGGCTGGAATTGCCTATGCAGTTATGAGTATTATACAGATGTTTAAATAAGGAATTTTATAGTAATATAAAAATTTTGAATTCTTTCTGTTCACAAAAGTCAGATAATTGTTTATAATAGGATTAGAAACTTTGAAAAGTTACATAACAGCAGAGACTTTACACCAGATAAAATAAAAACAACATAAAACAATTTTATAATGATATTGTTTTATGTTGTTTTTATCATAAAACTCTTCGGAATTCATTTTCCTCACTAACTTGTTGTTTTGAGCGTGAGGATTCGGGGAGACATTCACGCTCATGCTTTCCATGTTGGTAATGGACATTAAGAGGGGAACATCGCAAAAAATTTGCATGATCGTGCATTTTGCTTGCCTAAAGAGTGAACGGGCGTTCATAATTTATAAGGGGAGCAAATAGATATAAGGAGCAAGGTTGGGAGAATTTTCAGGAAAAGGAGAGAATGTCATGACTGTTATTCGAGGTTTAGAAGGGGTAGTAGCAACAACATCATCTGTGAGCTCTATTATTGATGATACATTAACTTATGTTGGGTATAATATTGATGATTTAGCTGAGAATGCTACGTTTGAAGAAGTAGTGTACTTATTATGGCACCGCAAGCTTCCTAACGAAAAAGAACTAGCGGAATTTACAGATACTGTATCTGAATATTATAAAGTTCCAGGTGAGATTTTAACATATTTGAAACAAGTAGATTTAAAAATCGCACATCCGATGTCTGTTTTACGAACTGCAATTTCCATGCTATCATTATACGATGAGAGCGCTGAAATTATGGATGGGAAGTCCAATTATTTGAAAGCGGTTAAATTACAGGCTCAAGTGGGAACGTTAATTGCTGCTTATGCGAGAATTCGTAAAGGTTTAGACGTTGTTGAGCCGAAAAAAGAGTTATCATTAGCTGCAAACTTCTTGTACATGTTAAATGACCGCGAGCCAAATGAAGTTGAAATTGAAGCTTTTGATAAGGCGCTTGTCCTTCATGCGGATCATGAGTTAAACGCTTCTACATTTACTGCACGTGTTTGCGTAGCTACACTTTCAGATGTATATTCTGGTATTACAGCAGCAATCGGTGCATTAAAAGGTCCTCTTCACGGCGGGGCAAATGAAAATGTAATGAAGATGTTAACTGAAATTGGCGAAGAAGAAAATGTAGAATCATATATTCATAATGCTCTTCAAAATAAAGTGAAAATTATGGGATTTGGCCACCGTGTATATGAGCATGGTGATCCACGTGCAAAACATTTACGTGAAATGTCTAAGAGATTATGCGTGCTTTTAGGAGAAGACAAATGGTATAATATGTCTATCAAAATTGAAGACATTGTAACAAAAGAAAAAGGTCTTCCACCAAATGTTGATTTCTATTCAGCTTCTGTATACCATTGTTTAGGAATTGACCATGACTTATTTACACCTATTTTTGCAATTAGCCGTATGTCAGGCTGGTTAGCTCATATTCTAGAACAATATGAAAACAACCGTTTAATCCGTCCGCGTGCTGATTATAACGGACCAACACATCAAGTGTATGTTCCAATTGCACAACGATAAGCGAAAAACACTATTTTGATAGTGAAAATACGCTTTCAAAAGTCTGATTTTTTCGGAAAGATGTAATGATTAGAATATTTTAATTTGACTAACGGTTTGAACTGAGGGGTTATTCCCTCAGTTTCATACATATGAAATTTCAAACATGGGGGTTATCACATTGACGACAGGTGAAAAAATTACTGTAACTAATGGTGTTATGAATGTACCAAACAATCCGATTATTCCATTTATCGAAGGAGATGGAATTGGTCCTGATATTTGGGCAGCAGCATCTCGCGTACTAGAAGCGGCAGTGGAAAAAGCTTATGATGGTGAGAAGAAAATCGTTTGGAAAGAAGTGCTTGCAGGGGAAAAAGCATTCAACCAAACAGGCGAGTGGTTACCAGAAGAAACTTTAAATTTAATCCGTGAATATTTAATCGCGATTAAAGGCCCACTTACAACTCCAGTTGGCGGTGGTATTCGTTCTCTAAACGTAGCGCTTCGTCAAGAATTAGATTTATATGTATGTCTACGTCCAGTTCGTTACTTTGAAGGTGTTCCTTCACCTGTAAAACGTCCGGAAGATACTGATATGGTTATTTTCCGTGAAAATACAGAAGACATTTATGCTGGAATTGAATATGCACAAGGATCTCCAGAAGCAGAAAAAGTTCTTGCTTTCTTAAAAGAAGCAATGGGTGTTAATAAAATCCGCTTCCCAGAAACATCTGGTATTGGTATTAAGCCAATCTCAGAAGAAGGGACAAAGCGTCTTGTTCGTGCTGCAATTCAATATGCAATTAACGAAAAACGCTCTTCTGTTACACTAGTTCATAAAGGAAACATTATGAAATTTACAGAAGGTGCTTTCAAAAACTGGGGTTATGAAGTAGCGGAACAAGAATTCGGCGACAAAGTATTTACTTGGGCTGAATATGATCGTATCGTTGAAAAAGATGGAAAAGATGCAGCGAATAAAGCGATGGCAGACGCGGAAGTGGCTGGAAAAATCATCGTAAAAGATTCTATTGCAGACATCTTCTTACAACAAATTTTAACTCGTCCACGTGAGTTCGATGTTGTTGCAACAATGAACTTAAACGGAGATTACATCTCTGATGCACTTGCTGCACAAGTAGGTGGAATTGGTATTGCACCTGGTGCAAACATTAACTATGTGACTGGACATGCTATCTTTGAAGCTACACATGGTACAGCTCCAAAATATGCAGGTTTAGATAAAGTAAATCCATCTTCTGTACTTCTTTCTGGTGTATTATTATTAGAGCACTTAGGATGGAACGAAGCTGCGAAATTAGTAACAGCTTCAGTTGAGAAAACAATTGCATCAAAAGTAGTAACATACGACTTCGCTCGTCTAATGGAAGGCGCAACAGAAGTGAAATGTTCTGAGTTCGCTAATGAACTTATTAAAAACATGGATGTAGCGATAATCAAAAACGCATAATTAAAGTGAGGGGTAAATTATGACAATCAAACGCAAGAAAGTTTCAGTCATCGGTGCAGGATTTACAGGAGCAACAACAGCATTCTTATTAGCACAAAAAGAACTTGCAGATGTTGTATTAGTGGACATTCCACAACTGGAAAATCCAACAAAAGGGAAAGCGTTGGATATGTTAGAAGCGAGCCCAGTACAAGGTTTTGATGCTAACATTATTGGAACATCTGATTACGCAGATACTGCTGATTCTGACGTTGTCGTTATTACAGCAGGTATTGCACGTAAGCCTGGTATGAGCCGTGATGACTTAGTAGCAACAAACTCTAAAATTATGAAAAGTATTACGCGCGACATTGCAAAACATTCACCAAATGCGATTATTCTTGTATTAACAAATCCAGTTGATGCAATGACATATTCTGTATTTAAAGAAGCGGGATTCCCGAAAGAACGTGTAATCGGTCAATCGGGCGTATTAGATACAGCTCGTTTCCGTACATTCATTGCGCAAGAATTAAATCTTTCTGTGAAAGACATTACAGGATTTGTTCTTGGTGGACACGGTGACGATATGGTACCTCTTGTACGTTATTCCTATGCAGGTGGCATTCCGTTAGAAACGTTAATTCCGAAAGAGCGTTTAGAAGCAATTGTAGAACGTACACGTAAAGGTGGCGGCGAGATTGTAGGCTTATTAGGAAACGGTAGTGCATATTACGCACCAGCTGCTTCTTTAGTTGAAATGACAGAAGCAATCTTAAAAGATCAACGTCGTGTATTACCGGCTATTGCGTACCTTGAAGGTGAATATGGTTATAGTGACCTTTACTTAGGGGTACCAGTAATTCTAGGTGGTAACGGAATTGAAAAAATTATTGAGTTAGAACTTCTTGCAGAGGAAAAAGAAGCGTTAGATCGCTCTGTAGAATCTGTACGTAACGTTATGAAAGTTCTTGTTTAATAATTAAATATAAGCGGAAAAAGATTCGGGGCCCCGAATCTTTTTCTACTATTTATTAAAATGTTTTTTTGAAATAATATGAAAACGCTATCATTTGGTGTATCCTATAATGAAACAATAGACTTATACTATACATTGCCCTCATCATAGTAAGTTTCGGATAAGGTATCGCTTTTAGTAGGATAATAAGGTGAAAAAATCGGAGGGGGTTGTAACATGTTAAAGAAAAAAGTTCAAATTGGTCGTAAAATGGATGAAATTACAGTAGGAGAGAAATTATCTATCACTGAAAAAATTGAGGATAAAGATTTGTTATTGTACTTAGGATTAACGAATGATGCCAATCCATTATATATTCAGCATGATTACGCATCCCAAACTCCGTATGAAAAGCCGATTGTACCAAGCATTATGCTAACTGGGATGATTACAACGGCAGTTACGAAATATTTACCAGGTCCAGGTAGTCATATTACTAGGAAGGACCTTACGTTCGTGAAGCATGTTCACCATTATGAAACGTTACAAATCCACTTTGAAGTTGTGGGTGTTTCTGAGGAGGAACATACAATTGATATGCTTGTATCTGCTCATGATGAAAAAGGAGATACTGTTGTGAAAGGCTCATTAACAGTAACACCGCCTTATAAATCAGTTTCTATTATGGAAAAAGCATTAGATAATTTTTAAAAGATGAAAATACGAATAGCGCTAGCATACCTTTAATAAGGAAGCTAGCGCTATTTTTTTGAAAGGGGGATATAACTGTGAAATGGGAAAGAGAGGATATAATCTTTGAAACGATAAGGGAAGCTGAAGTGTGGGCCGACGGGGTCGCGAATGAAATGTATGGGAGAGTATTTGATGGATATGAAACACCGGATTATAAAATAGCATATGCTCTTTCGTTTTTCCTAGCGCAAAATCAAGATTTTATAGTTCATACGGAAGTGAGCTTTAAAAAAGAGAGAGCGATCTATAAAGTTTGGCAAAATCCTGTGTAGTTGAAGGTGAAGTGTAATTACTTCTATTTTCTTAGTTGTATACAAACGAACTCCATGAATAGACAATTATATTGAGGGGGAACCTGTTTTCTAGTATGATGAGAATAACGGGGAAAATACTAGGATGAAGAAGGTTTCAAGTCTATAACTTGGAGGAAAAGAATGAACAATCGTATTTTAGTAGTTGATGATGAGGAGTTTATCTTAACTTTAATTGAATTTAATTTACAACAAGCTGGTTTTGAAGTGATAACAGCGATGGATGGAGAAATGGCGCTTCAAAAAGCGACAACAGAACGTCCAGATTTAATTATATTAGATTTAATGCTTCCGAAAATGGATGGTATGGAAGTTTGTAAAGAATTACGATTGCAGCGTGTCATGACGCCGATTTTAATGTTAACAGCAAAAGATGATGAATTTGATAAGGTGCTAGGTCTTGAACTTGGGGCAGATGATTATATGACGAAGCCATTTAGTCCAAGGGAAGTTGTTGCCCGTGTGAAGGCGATTTTACGTCGTACGAAATTGCAACAAGAAGAACAAGTTGTAGAAGCACCAGCCGAAGATAGCATTATAATTGCAGAACTTAAAATTTTACCGGAGTTTTATGAGGCTTATTTCCAAGGCAGAAAGCTTGAATTAACACCAAAAGAATTTGAACTACTTGTATATCTTGCGAAAAATAAAAGTCGCGTGTTGACGCGTGATCAATTATTAAGTGCTGTATGGAATTATGATTTTGCTGGTGATACACGAATTGTTGATGTCCATATTAGCCACTTGCGCGATAAAATTGAACAAAATACGAAAAAACCGACGTACATTAAAACGATACGTGGTTTAGGATATAAATTAGAGGAGCCGAAGGGGGATGAATAAATTTCGTTCCAGGCTTCTTTTTACATTTGTTTCTCTTGTTGTGTTTATATTAGTCGGACTAGGTTTATTGCTAGAAACTGTTTTTGAAAACTACTATATAGATCATGCTAAAGAGAGAATGGTAAAAGAGACAGGGTATGTCGCAGTATTAGCAGAAGAACAAGGTTTTGATGATGTTTTAAAAAATCCGTATGTATTTGAAAAGTTAGAAGAGAAAATACCAGCTTCTATTATATTTGTGGATGAAAAAAAGAAAGTTCAATATAGCAAAGGCAAAGGTCAACAAGCTGCATTTAGTCCAGAGATAATTAAAGAACTTTCTTCCGAAACAGCGAAACAAAGAAATAAGGTTATTACGAAAGAAACGGATCAAAAGAATGAGTTTTATCATGCTATATTTGTTCAGGATGTAGAGGGAAAACAAGGATATATTTTGGTGAAAAGTACAATTGATACTTTGAGGGATGTTCACCAAAAAACGTGGGGATTATTAATTATCGGATTTGTTATCGCTTGTCTCGTAGTCGTATTTCTAGGCGTGAAAATTACAGGGCAGTACATTAGGCCGATTGAATCAGTTACGAAAGTTGCAATCGAATTAGCGAAGGGTAATTATAAAGCGCGTGCATACGAAAGTCATTCGGATGAAACTGGGATGTTGAGTAAAGCAATTAATATTTTAGCGCGTAACTTACAAGAGATGACACTTGAACAAGAAATGCAACAAGACCGTTTGCACACATTAATTGAAAATATGGGAAGTGGAATGATTTTAATTGATAGCCGCGGTTATATAAATCTTGTAAACCGTTCGTATAAGGAGACTTTCCACGTAACAGACGAAGAATATTTAGATCGTTTATACTACGAGTCGTTTCATCATACAGAAATTATAGAGCTTGTGGAAGAAATCTTTATGACAGAAGTGAAAGTGCGTAAACAAATGTTGTTGCTACTTGGTATTGAGCGAAAGCATTTTGAAGTATACGGAGCGCCAATTATTGGGACAAACCATGAGTGGAAAGGAATTGTTCTCGTATTCCATGACATTACTGAGCTGAAGAAGTTAGAACAAATGAGAAAAGACTTCTTAGCGAATGTTTCGCATGAACTAAAGACGCCAATTACTTCTATTAAAGGTTTTTCAGAAACGCTCTTGGATGGGGCGATGGATAATAAAAAATTCTGCGAACATTTCTTACACATTATTTTAAAAGAGAGTGAACGCATGCAAGGCTTAATTGAAGATTTATTAGATTTGTCAAAGATTGAGCAACAAGGGTTTAAATTAAATATGGGGACCGTTGATATGAAGGGGCTTCTTGAAGATATTCATATGGTGCTGGATAATAAGGCAGGCGAAAAAGAAATCTCTTTACAAGTGAATGTATTGAAACGTGTTTCTGTCATTGGAGATCCAAGCCGATTGAAACAAATCTTTATAAATTTAATTAATAACGCAGTCGTATATACACCAGCTGGAGGCGTTGTTTCTGTAGAGTTAGCAGAAGATAAATATAATGCTTATATAAAAGTATCTGATACTGGAATTGGTATTAGTAAAGATGAAATTCCACGTATTTTTGAACGCTTTTATCGAGTGGATAAAGCGAGAAGTAGAAATACTGGTGGTACAGGCCTTGGGTTATCGATTGTAAAGCATTTAGTTGAGGCGCATCACGGTACAATTACAGTGGATAGTGAAGTTGGAGAAGGGACAACATTTACGGTTGTTTTACCAAAATCGGCAACTGATAAATAGGATGATGGATGTTTACAATATATTAACAATGGCTTAATTAAATATTAATAAAGCTCTGTTAATATAATAGATGAAAACCCCTTCATCCAAGGAGTAATTTTGGACGAGAATAGTTGTGCTATTCTCGTCACTTCCCTTTATGCTAATATAAGCCTGTATTATATATGAAGGAAAATAACCGTTATTTCTCTTCTCTCTATTAGTCATGTTAATATAGAGAGAGGAAAGGAACGGTTTTTTTCTGTGAAAAAAATCATTTCAAATTTGTATGGGGAGGTTTCGATTTTGGAAAAAAAAGTCGTACTAGTAGATGGTAATAATATCGCGTATCGTGCTTTCTTTGCACTACCGCTTTTAAATAACGACAAAGGTATACATACGAACGCAATTTACGGTTTTACAATGATGTTAATGAGAATATTAGAGGAAGAAAAGCCGACGCATATGTTAGTAGCATTTGATGCAGGAAAAACAACATTCCGTCATAAAACGTATAGCGAGTATAAAGGAGGGCGTCAAAAAACGCCACCTGAATTATCAGAGCAATTCCCGTTTATTCGTGAGATGCTTGATGCATTCAACGTACCACGTTATGAGCTGGAAAATTACGAAGCGGATGACATTATGGGGACGTTAGCGAAAGAAGCTAGTGAGCAAGGGGCTTACGTTAAAGTTATTTCAGGAGATAAAGATTTACTTCAACTTGTTTCTGATAACACACTTGTATGTATTCCACGAAAAGGGATTACAGAAGTAGATGAATATACGACAGAAGCTTTATTTGAGAAATACAGCTTATCACCAAAGCAAATTATTGATATGAAAGGTTTAATGGGAGACCAATCAGATAATATCCCGGGTGTACCAGGAGTTGGTGAAAAAACTGCGATTAAATTGTTAACACAGTTTGGAACGGTTGAAGAGGTGTATGAAAATATAGATCAAGTAAGTGGGAAGAAATTAAAAGAAAAGCTGGAAGCAAATAAAGACCAAGCTCTTATGAGTAAAGATCTTGCAACTATTATTACAGATGCACCAATTACTGTGCATGTAGATGATATGGAATATAAAGGATATGAACCAAGTGATGTCATTCCAATGTTCGAGAGTTTAGGATTTACATCTCTTTTAAATAAGTTAGGTGTTACGCCGGAGGAAACAGCTCCAGCTGAATTAGATGATATTACATTTGATATCGTGGAAGAAGTTACAGAAGAGATGCTTCAGCAAGATAGTGCGCTTATTGTTGAAGTGCAAGAAGATAATTATCATAAAGCAGATATTCAGGGTTTTGGTATTCAAAATGAAAATGGTTGCTACTTTATTCAGACAGACATTGCCCTTAAGTCAGATGCTTTTAAAGAGTGGCTTGCAAATGGAGAAATGAGAAAGCATACATTTGATGCGAAGCGTGCGATCGTTGCGCTTAAATGGAATGGGATAGATATTCAAGGGATTGACTTTGATTTATTAATCGCTGCGTATTTACTTGATCCAGCTGATACGGACAAAGATTTCCGTACTGTAGCGAAAATGAAAGAAACGCATGCTGTGAAATCCGATGAAGAAGTTTACGGAAAAGGCGCGAAGCGTGCTGTTCCAGAGCTAGAAGTAGTAGCAGAGCATGTCGCTCGTAAAGTGCATGTATTATATGATGTAAAGCAAACATTCATTGAAGAGTTAGAAAAAAATGAGCAATATGAACTATTTACAGAGTTAGAATTGCCACTTGCACGTGTATTAGCTGATATGGAAGTAAAAGGTGTAAAAGTTGATACGGATCGTCTTCGTAATATGGGAGAAGAGCTTGCAGGTAGATTAAAGGAAATGGAACAGGAAATTTATAGGCTTGCGGGAACAGAATTTAATATTAATTCACCGAAGCAGCTTGGTGTTATTCTGTTTGAAAACTTAAACTTACCAGTTATTAAAAAGACGAAAACAGGCTATTCTACGTCAGCTGATGTACTAGACAAGCTTATGGATCACCATGAGATCATTCCAAATATTTTACATTATCGTCAATTAGGGAAACTAAATTCAACTTACATTGAAGGTTTATTGAAAGTTGTACATGAAGATTCATGTAAAATCCATACTCGTTTCAATCAAGTATTAACGCAAACAGGCCGATTAAGCTCAACTGATCCGAACTTGCAAAATATCCCGATTCGATTAGAAGAAGGAAGAAAGATTCGTCAGGCATTCGTTCCATCAGAAGAAGGATGGATTATGTACGCAGCAGATTATTCGCAAATTGAACTTCGTGTATTAGCTCATATTGCAAATGATAAAGGGTTAGTTGAAGCGTTCCAACATGACATGGATATTCATACGAAAACAGCTATGGATGTATTTGGCGTTGAAAAAGATGAAGTAACTTCAAATATGAGACGACAAGCGAAAGCTGTTAACTTCGGAATTGTATATGGTATTAGTGATTATGGTCTTTCGCAAAACTTAGGAATTACAAGAAAAGCAGCAGCAGAATTTATTGAAAAGTATTTAGAAAGTTTCCCTGGTGTACAAGAATACATGGAGGACATCGTAAAAGATGCGAAACAAAAAGGATATGTGGCTACATTATTAAATCGTCGCCGTTATATTCCAGAAATTACGAGTCGTAATTTCAATTTACGTAGCTTTGCTGAACGTACAGCTATGAATACACCAATTCAAGGTACTGCAGCTGATATTATTAAAAAAGCGATGATTATTATGGCGGATCGTCTAGAAGAAGAAGGATTACAAGCGCGCCTTCTTCTGCAAGTGCACGATGAATTAATCTTTGAAGCACCAAAAGAAGAAATTGAAAAATTAGAGAAGCTTGTACCAGAAGTAATGGAACATGCAATTGAACTTGCAGTGCCGCTGAAAGTTGATTATTCTTACGGTCCAACTTGGTACGACGCAAAATAAGGACGTGATGAAATGCCTGAATTACCAGAGGTTGAAAATGTTAGACGGACGCTTGAAAATCTTGTGACAGGAAAAACGATTGAAGATGTCATCGTTACTTATCCAAAAATAGTAAAGCGCCCAGATGATGTGGAAATTTTTAAAGAAATGCTAAGAGGCGAGACGATTGAAAATATAAAGCGAAGAGGAAAGTTTTTGCTTTTATATGTAACGAATTATGTCATTGTTTCCCATTTGCGTATGGAAGGTAAGTTTTTACTACATCAAGAGGGTGAGCCGATTGATAAACATACGCATGTCCGTTTCTTATTTACAGATGGAACGGAATTGCATTATAAAGATGTGAGAAAGTTTGGTACGATGCATCTCTTTAAAAAAGGTGAAGAATTAAATCAAATGCCTCTTGCTGATTTAGGACCGGAGCCATTTGATGCTGAATTGACACCGAAGTATTTACAAGAGAGATTGCAAAAGACAAATCGCAAAATAAAAGTCGTATTATTAGACCAGCGTCTTTTAGTAGGGCTTGGAAATATATATGTAGATGAAGTTTTATTCCGTTCTCACATCCATCCGGAACGGGAAGCGTCGTCTTTAACAGAAGAAGAAATCGAGAGAGTATACGAAGCGATTGTTACAACGCTAGGCGAAGCAGTGAAGCGAGGCGGAAGTA
Organism: Bacillus sp. NPDC094064; assembly: GCF_050279585.1. NCBI lineage: Bacteria > Bacillati > Bacillota > Bacilli > Caryophanales > Bacillaceae > Bacillus > Bacillus sp. NPDC094064. The sequence continues at coordinate 117,311 of NZ_JBNNUI010000004.1, read as the reverse complement.
CAATTAGAACGTATATCAATTCGCAAGGGCAAATTGGTTCATTCCAAGAACTTCTAAATGTATATGGAAAAAAGGGAGAACCATGTGTGACTTGCGGTACGATTTTAGAAAAAACAGTTGTTGGTGGAAGAGGAACACATTACTGCCCAATTTGTCAGCCTAGAATATAGAAAAGAGATAACATCGGATAGGCATTTGTCATATACATACAGCAGAGCTATGTATAAGGGAGGAGCTTACCGATGTACCTTTATTTATCTCTTATTTTATTAGCTTTTACATTAAGCTTAGATAGCTGTAGTGTAGGGCTAACATATGGTTTAAGAAGTGTAAGGATTCCACTAAGATCAATTATAATTATCGGAATCTGTTCAGCGGCTGTTATGCTTGTTTCAATGGGAATTGGACATATGATCGCGAAAATTTTTTCACCTGTTATCGCAACGCGTATCGGTGGGCTTGTTCTTATTGGAATCGGGATTTGGGTATTATACCAATTTTTTCGGAGTGATAAAAAAGAAGAACCGAAGCAAGAAGAGAAGGTTTGGAAATTAGAGATCGCTTCACTAGGACTAGTGATTCAAATTTTACGGAAACCGACAGTTGCAGATTTTGATAAATCGGGAACTATTTCTGCAGGAGAAGCATTACTTCTCGGTATAGCTCTTTCTGTAGATTCGTTTGGTGCTGGAATTGGTGCATCTTTATTAGGATATGCACCTGCGATGATGGCGGTATTAGTTGCAGTGATGAGTTCTTTGTTTTTATTTATTGGAATGAAACTGGGAACGGTTTTATCAAATATGAAATGGTTACAAAAATTTACATTCCTGCCTGGAGTATTACTCATTATTATTGGAATTTGGAAAATGTAAGTACGGGCGTGGAACATTAGTTTCGCGCCTTTTATATTGTGAGGGGGATTATTATGACAGTAGTAATTGGATTAACGGGAGGCATTGCAAGTGGAAAAAGTACAGTGTCTCAAATGTTTCGTGAGCTAAGTATACCAGTTATTGATGCAGATATTATCGCAAGAGAAGTTGTAGAACGAGGAAAACCAGCATATAACAAAATTGTAGAGGTATTTGGAACGGAAGTGTTACAAAAAGGTGGAGAATTGGATCGCCCGAAATTAGGAAGTGTCGTTTTCCATAATGAAGAAAAACGATTGCAGTTAAATAAAATTGTTCATCCTGCAGTGCGTGAGGAAATGAATACGCAAAAGGAAATGTACATAAAAGAAGGGGTGCAAGCGGTTGTGTTAGATATCCCTCTTTTGTTTGAAAGTAAATTAACAAGTCTCGTGGATCGTGTTTTAGTTGTAGCAGTTACACCGAATATACAATTAGAACGTTTAATGAAACGAAATAACTTTTCAGAAGAAGAAGCAACAGCTCGTATTCAATCTCAGATGACATTGGAAGAAAAAGTAAAATACGCAGATGAAGTGATAAATAATGATGGCACAATTATGGAAACGAAAACACAATTACAGGTTATTTTAAAGAAGTGGAACATTATTACTTAAAAAATTGTGAAATTAATGAAAATGCTTAGTGACATATCTTCTTTTTGTGCTATACTATTATTGGGATTAGAGATAAATAGTATAACGCATTCAAGGGGGATAACATATTATGACTCGTGTGGCAATTAATGGATTTGGACGTATTGGGAGAATGGTATTTCGTCAGGCAATAAAAGAAAGCGCATTCGAAATTGTAGCAATCAATGCAAGCTATCCATCTGAAACGTTAGCACATTTAATTAAATATGATACAGTTCACGGCAAGTTTGACGGAACAGTAGAAGCATTTGAAGATCACTTATTAGTTGATGGGAAAATGATTCGCCTTTTAAACAACCGCGATCCAAAGGAATTGCCTTGGGCAGATCTAGGTGTTGAAGTTGTAATTGAAGCAACTGGTAAATTTAATTCAAAAGAAAAAGCAATTCTTCATGTTGAAGCTGGAGCGAAAAAAGTTATTTTAACAGCGCCTGGTAAAAATGAAGATGTAACAATTGTAGTTGGTGTGAACGAAGACCAACTAGATATTACAAAACATACTGTTATTTCAAACGCATCTTGTACAACAAACTGTTTAGCGCCTGTTGTGAAGGTGTTAGATGAGCAGTTCGGAATTGAAAACGGTTTAATGACGACTGTTCACGCTTATACAAATGACCAAAAAAATATTGATAACCCACATAAAGATTTAAGAAGAGCACGTGCTTGCGGACAGTCAATTATTCCGACAACGACAGGTGCTGCGAAAGCGCTAGCAAAAGTTCTTCCGCACTTAAATGGAAAACTTCATGGTATGGCACTTCGTGTACCAACACCAAACGTGTCTCTTGTTGACTTAGTAGTAGATGTAAAACGTGATGTGACAGTTGAAGCTATTAATGATGCATTCAAAACTGTTGCGAATGGTGCATTAAAAGGCATTGTAGAATTTAGCGAAGAGCCTTTAGTATCTATTGACTTTAATACAAATACACACTCAGCTATTATTGATGGTTTATCTACAATGGTAATGGGTGATCGTAAAGTGAAAGTACTTGCTTGGTATGATAACGAGTGGGGCTACTCTCGTCGTGTTGTAGATCTTGTAACGTTAGTTGTTGATGAATTAGCGAAACAAAAAAATGTGCAACATATTTAAGTGAATGAGGGAGAGGGCAAATAAATATTTGCCCTCTTTTTTTATTTTTTTCTGAAAAGGAAAAAATATATGAGTATATTTTAAAAAGTGGACATACCACGAACCGTTGTTATTACTGTATTTGTGAATCATTTATTTTTTTTAGGGAAAAGTAAAGAGGAAATTATGACAGAAAATCGAAAAAACTGTTGTTGCAAAATGAAAATAAACAAAGTATACTAACACTCGTAAACTTAAGAGCTGAGGTACGTAGTCACTACTTAAAGGGTTAGGACCTCTCTGGACTAACTTTCCCCCGTGGTAGTGGAGCAAGCCAAATTGCAAATTAGTTTTCAATTCGAACAGTTAGAATAAATTTACAAGGGGGAACTGTAGAATGGATACTATGGATACGATGGGTCGTCACGTAATCGCTGAACTTTGGGATTGCGATTTCGACAAGCTTAATGACATGCCATATATTGAACAATTATTTGTGGATGCAGCACTAAAAGCTGGTGCTGAAGTACGTGAGGTTGCTTTTCATAAATTTGCACCACAAGGTGTAAGTGGAGTAGTAATTATCTCGGAATCACATTTAACAATTCATAGCTTTCCGGAGCATGGTTACGCAAGTATTGATGTTTATACTTGTGGGGATCGTATTGATCCAAATGTTGCTGCAGAATATATTGCAGAAGGTTTAAACGCGAAAACGCGTGAGAGCATCGAGCTTCCTCGAGGCACTGGTAGCTTCGAAATTAAGCAGAGAGAAACAAAAGCTCTTTAAAAAAGAACATAATTGATTTAAAATGTAAAGAGGTGTATAATGCACCTCTTTTTTAGTTTATAAAAAGGGAAAAACGTAACGTACTCGTTAGTTGAATAAATTGAACTTTTACAAATAAGTTAGCGCTTCATCTACCATCTTATTTTTTGAAAACGGGATGATAACATAATGCGTGTAAACTTAAAGTGGTAAGAGCGTTAGAATGAGTTATATAATATTGTATATATATTTTCAGGCGAAGTGAGTAGAGAAAAAATAAAGGGTATAGTGTAAAGGAGTGAATATATTGCGTTGTCCGTCCTGTTCTCATAATGGCACAAGAGTGTTAGATTCGCGTCCGGTAGACGAGGGACGCTCTATTCGAAGAAGGAGAGAGTGTGAAAGCTGTTTAAGTCGCTTTACGACATTTGAAAGAGTAGAAGAATCACCTCTTATCGTTGTTAAAAAAGAAGGTACACGAGAAGAGTTTAATAAAGAAAAGATTTTACGCGGTTTAATTAAAGCGTGTGAAAAAAGACCAGTATCTTTAAGACAATTAGAGGAAGTAACACAAAGTGTGGAACGTGAGCTTCGTAATTTAGGTATTTCAGAAGTGAAAAGTGATATGATTGGTGAAATAGTTATGGAAGAGCTTCGTGATATCGATGATGTTGCTTACGTACGTTTTGCTTCTGTATATCGTCAATTTAAAGATTTAAATGTATTTATTGAAGAATTGAAAGATATACTGCAAAAAGAAAGAGAATAGAAGCCTATTCAATTCTCTTTACATACTGTAAGTAATGAGATAAGAGAGCTAGGAGCGTAAGCTAATAGCTCTTTTTCGCTAATAAAGTGAAGCTTTGATCAGTAGAGGATAGATTGGATGAGAGAAAGGAAAAGCAAGAATGGAAAAACAGTCATGGATGGAGCTATTGCCGATTGATCGTTATAAAGTAAGTGCGAAAGGGCTACTACATAATTACGACCGAAAAGTGTTAACAATGTTGTATCAACCGTTAATAGGTAGTAGAGCTTTTAGCTTATACATGACGCTATGGGGAGAGTTAGAACAAGATCGTGTATTTGGAAAAGAGAATACACACCATTCCCTTATGGTGACCATGCAAATGCAACTTCCTGAAATATATGAGGAACGAGTGAAGTTAGAGGCAATTGGGCTTTTAAAGGTATATATTAAGAAAGAAAAAGATATTCGAATGTTTATATACGAGTTGCAACCGCCTTTATCTCCAAAGCAGTTTTTTGATGATATTGTTTTAAGTATCTTTTTATACAATCGATTGAGTCGGACAAAATATAATCAAGTAAAGCAATATTTCTTAGAGGAAGAGTTTGATTTTGCCTCTTATGAAAATGTTACGCGTTCGTTCAATGATGTGTTTGGTTCGTTTAATCCAGGACAGCTTGAGCATGCGCAAGAAGACCTTCGTATTCCAAAAACGACAACTATGCCAAGTAACGAGAAGGGAGACGCTCCGAAAGTTTGGAATGATTTCTTTGATTTCTCCTTATTTGTAGACGGATTGTCCGCTCTTGTTCCTAAAAAGGCGATTACAGATCCAGTTCGAGAGTGTGTGATTACGCTTTCTTACGTATATGGTGTAGATGTGTTATCGATGCAAAATATCGTTCTTGGTGCGGTGACAGAGATGCAAACAATTGATATCGAAAGGCTTAGAAAAGGAGCGCGCGATTGGTATCAATTTGAAAACGGGCAAGCATTACCTGTATTAAGCGAAAGAGTGCAGCCTCATAGTGCGCGTATGATGAAAGAGAAAGAGCCTTCAACGCAGGAAGAGATGCTAATAAAGCAGTTAGAAGAAATCTCGCCAAAACAACTATTGAAAGAGATATCTGGTGGTGCAGAGGCGACGAAAGCGGACTTGCAAATCGTTGAAGATGTAATGATCAATCAAAAACTAACGCCAGGCGTTGTAAATGTACTTATTTATTACGTTATGCTACGCTCAGATATGAAGCTCGCGAAAACGTATGTGGAGAAGATTGCTGGTCATTGGGCGCGTAAAAAGGTCGGTACAGTAGCTGAAGCGATGGCATTGGCGAAAGAAGAAAACCGTCAATATCAAGAGTGGGCTGAAACGAAGAAAAAAGGCCGTACGTCGAAGAAAACAGTACGAAAAGAAATGGTACCAGATTGGCTGAAAGAAGAGCCGAAGGAACAAGCGAAAGAAATTGCGAAGAAAGATGTAAGTTCGGAAAAAGGTGCAAGTACGTTAGAAGATGAAAGAAAACGACTAGAAGAAGTGTTGAAAAAATATAAGCGTGATTAATAGAAGAGAATGAACGCTCTTTGAGGTGAGAAAATGGAGCATATTCAAAATTCATTTGCAAAATTAATGGAGAATAAAAATTTTAAAAATAGATATGAAGTATTAAAGGCAGAAGTGATGGCACACCCGCGTGTGAAAGAATTTATAGACGAACATAAAGGTGAAGTAACAACTTCGATGATTGAGCGCAGTCTTGTGAAGTTATATGAATATATTGGACAAAGTGTAGGTTGTGCGGATTGTCCGGATTTAGGATCATGTAAAAACATGCTGCAAGGATATGAGCCAAAGCTTGTTATCCAAGGTAAGATGATTGATATTCAATATGATCGCTGCATTAGAAAAGTAGCGTATGACGAGAGAAAGAAATATGAAAAACTCGTTCAAAGTGTATATATGCCAACTGATATTTTACAGGCAACGATGGAGAATTTAGATCCTTCCGATTTAGATGCACGTATCGATGCAATTGGAGCGGCGAATGAATTTTTAAGTACATATGAACCAGGTAAAAAAGTACAAGGTTTATATTTGTACGGTAAATTTGGTGTAGGGAAAACGTATTTGTTAGGAGCAATCGCGAATGAACTTGCTCGAAAGAAAATAAGTTCGATGCTCGTATACTTCCCGGAATTTTTACGTGAAATTAAAAGTTCGATTCAAGATAATTCAATCGGGGAAAAGATTGATGCGGTGAAACGTGTACAAGTGTTAATGTTAGATGATATTGGAGCCGAAGCGATGTCAAGCTTTGTACGTGACGATGTGCTTGGCGCAATCTTACAATTCCGTATGCTTGAAAACTTGCCGACGTTCTTTACGTCTAACTTTGATTTCAAGGAGCTGGAACATCATTTAACGTATACACAGCGCGGTGAAGCGGAAGAAATGAAAGCAGCTCGTATTATGGAACGAATTAAGTATTTAGCGAAACCAATTCCAATTGGCGGGAAAAACCGTCGTCATAAGTAAAAGAGTAAGCTGAGAAGCTTGCTCTTTTTTTCGTTTGGAATGCTTTTCATAGTAGTCGAATTGTAAAATGAAAAGTTCTTATAGAAAATTCATTGTGGCTTGTATCATTTTTTTCTTTCTCCCTTAATATATATAAAATTAGCAAGCCATATCGAGTGGGTTTTCTAACGATAGGAAATGAAATTCTACTAAGAGTGAACTTCCAAGGGCCAAAACTCTTATAGGATTTGTAACGTATAGATACAATCCTTTAGAGCGGGGATAAAAGGGGGGACAAAAGTGATTGAAATTTGCTTCGAAGAAAAAAATGATGCTATGCACGTATATAAACAACTACTGAAAAGAGCGGAAATGTTATATAAGGAAACGAGTGTGTACTTACAGGAACAGAAAGTTGTGATTCACATACCAGTGCGTGAATCGAATTATATTGAAAAGATTTTATTGCCAGTAATGGTGTATTTCATTGTGAATGTGAAACAAAATGAGTGGATATATACAATTTTAAAAGAAAAGTTTTTTTATGAAGAACAAGAAGAGTGTCATCAAATATTGCATATGGCACAGGAGATTTTAAAGGGAAGAAGAAAAGGTGTAGCTCAGGATTTAACACGCAATACATTTGAATCATACATTAAGTCTTCTTTAAATAACTGGATTTGTGATCCGCTCTCATTCTCGTTTTCATCGTATGTTCGTTTTCGTCTTCGTACATATAGGGAAATGGTAGCTAAGCTTGCGGAAGTAGCGATTGATGAGTATAAGATGGAACAAGAATATCAAATGTTCATTGAGACGCTCCGGCAACAAGTGAGTAGCCGGAAATCGCGTTTGTCCTGTATGCACCTTATTTTTGATGAAAGCTTTATTTTTTATGATGATAAAGGTAGACGTTTAAAACAGGAGAAATTGGTCCAATATATAGATGAAGAATTATTAAAGCAAAAGGATGTATATATTGATACGAAAGTAATTGCACCACTTCTTTCTATTTCGCCGAAAAAAATTTATTTATATACGAAAGAACAAGACCATAATATGATTATTACGTTGCGAAACGTATTTCAAGAACGATTACAATTACATGGATTACATGAGTTTGAACGCAATGTGAAAAAATTAAAAAATAAAGGTAACGCCCTTGATTTTCTAAGTTTTTGAGCATATAATTACCTACATAAATGAAATATATTGAAATGTCATGATGAGGACATGAGTAGTTTTCTACGATTTTCAGAGAGGGAAGCCTTAGGGTGTGAGCTTCCTAGTACGGGATTATTACTTACCACCTCTAAACTTTAGCAGTGAACGATTTTTTTAGTAATTGCTAACGGACAACACCGTTATGTTGAACTTGAGCAATTAACAATTATGTTAATTGGAACAAGGGTGGAACCACGAATTCAACACTCGTCCCTTTTTACGGGATGAGTGTTTTTTATTTTGAAAAAAAAGAGGAGTGACCAGTGATGGCAGATGTAGTTAAAATTACTTTCCCTGATGGAGCTGTGAAGGAGTTTCCAAAAGGCGTAACAACTGAAGAAATCGCAGCTTCTATTAGCCCAGGCTTAAAGAAAAAGGCTGTGGCTGGAAAATTAAATGATGAGATGATCGATCTTGTTACACCAATCGAAGAAGATGGTGCAGTTTCTATTATTACATTAGATTCTGAAGATGGCTTATACATTTTACGCCATTCAACAGCCCACCTTTTAGCACAAGCGTTAAAACGTTTATATAAAGATGTTAAGCTTGAGCTTGGTATTGGTCCAGTAATTGAAAATGGCTTCTACTACGATATTGATATGGAAGAAGCAATTACAGTTGAAGACTTCAAGAAAATCGAAAAAGAAATGCAAAAAATCGTGAATGAGAACTTAGAAATCGTTCGTCATGAAGTACCACGTGCAGAAGCACTTCGTCGCTTTGAAGAAATTGACGATGAGTTAAAATTAGATTTAATTAACGATCTTCCAGAAGATGCGGTTATTTCAATCTATGAGCAAGGCGAATTCTTCGACCTTTGTCGTGGTGTTCACCTTCCATCTACAGGAAAAATTAAAGTGTTTAAATTATTAAGCGTTGCGGGTGCTTACTGGCGCGGCGATAGCAATAATAAAATGTTACAACGTATTTACGGTACTGCATTCGTTAAGAAAGCAGAATTAGATGAGCACTTACGTATGCTTGAAGAAGCAAAAGAGCGCGATCACCGTAAATTAGGTAAAGAATTAAAACTATTTACTAATAGCCAAAAAGTAGGACAAGGTTTACCACTTTGGTTACCAAAAGGCGCAACAATTCGCCGTATTATCGAGCGTTACATAGTTGATAAAGAAGCAAGCTTAGGCTATGATCACGTATACACTCCAGTACTAGGAAGCAGAGAGCTTTATGAAACTTCTGGTCACTGGAACCACTACCGTGATGGCATGTTCCCATCAATGGAAATGGATAATGAAGAATTAGTTCTTCGTCCAATGAACTGCCCTCACCACATGATGGTTTATAAAAACGATATTCACAGCTACCGTGAACTACCAATCCGTATTGCGGAACTTGGAACAATGCACCGCTATGAAATGTCAGGTGCGTTATCTGGATTACAACGTGTACGCGGAATGACTTTAAACGATGCGCACATTTTCGTTCGTCCAGATCAAATTAAAGAAGAGTTAAAACGTGTTGTAAACTTAACTCTAGAAGTGTACAAAGATTTCGGTTTAGAGAACTATTCATTCCGTCTATCTTATCGTGACCCAGCAGATACTAAAAAGTATTATGCGGATGATGAGATGTGGGAAAAAGCACAAGGTATGTTAAAAGAAGCGATGGACGAAATGGGTCTTGATTACTATGAAGCTGAAGGTGAAGCGGCATTCTACGGTCCAAAACTTGATGTTCAAGTTCGTACTGCTCTTGGAAAAGACGAAACACTTTCAACTGTACAATTAGACTTCTTACTTCCAGAACGCTTTGAATTAGCTTACGTTGGTGAAGATGGTAAACAACATCGTCCAGTTGTAATTCACCGTGGTGTTGTATCAACTATGGAACGCTTCGTAGCCTTCTTAATTGAAGAATACAAAGGTGCATTCCCTACTTGGTTAGCTCCAGTTCAAGTACAAGTGATTCCAGTTTCTCCACAAGTGCATTTAGACTACGCGAAGAAAGTACAAGACGAATTACGACGTGCTGGTATCCGTGTTGAATTAGATACTCGTGAAGAGAAAATCGGTTACAAAATCCGTGAAGCACAAATGCAAAAAATTCCGTACATGCTTGTAGTAGGTGACAATGAAGTAACTGAAAACGGCGTAAACGTACGTAAATATGGTGAACAAAAATCAGAGACAATCGCATTAGAGGCGTTTGTTGACATGATTAAAGTAGAAGGAAAACGATAAGAAAGAGCCGCGGTATACCGCGGCTTTTCTATATAAGATAAGTGAGGAAAATTAGCAAAAATAACCATATAACACTTATCATAAAAAAGTATTGCAAGTATGGTAGTTGTTTGTTACAATATTTCTTGTTGTTAGTAAAACACATCGCGTCTTCTTGACAGACGTCATGTCCTATGATAAACTCATCAAGGATAATAGAATATTGTTTTGTGGAACAAGTAGAAGCACCCGCTTCTCACCTGATGGACGCATTCGCAGTTTACAGGTAAATGTATTTCTTACTTAAGATTTTACAAGTGTGGGTGTCGTATGCCCGCACTTTTTTTGTCGGGTTCTATGACTACAAAATATGTTCTGAGAAAACCTTGGAGGTGGCTTACTATTAGCAAGGATATGATGATTAACGAGCAAATTCGTGCACGTGAAGTACGCTTAGTTGGCGCAAATGGCGATCAACTTGGAATCAAGTCTCGTAATGATGCTTTAGACTTAGCTGCAAATCTTAATCTTGATTTAGTATTAGTTGCTCCAAATGCGAAACCGCCAGTATGCCGCATTATGGACTACGGTAAATTCCGCTTTGAGCAACAGAAGAAAGAAAAAGAACAGCGCAAAAATCAAAAAGTAATTAGCATGAAAGAAGTTCGTTTAAGTCCAACAATTGATGAACACGACTTTAACACAAAACTTCGTAATGCTATCAAGTTTTTAGAGAAAGGCGACAAGGTTAAAGCGTCAATTCGCTTTAAAGGACGTGCCATTACTCATAAAGAAATCGGTCAACGTGTTTTAGATCGCTTCTCAGAAGCTTGTGCTGAAGTTAGTACAATCGAATCTAAGCCTAAAATGGAAGGACGTAGTATGTTCTTAGTTTTAGCACCGAAAAACGATAAGTAATAGATAGAGGAGGAAATACCTATGCCTAAACAAAAAACTCATCGCGGCGCTGCAAAGCGTTTCAAAAAGACTGGATCAGGTAAACTGAAACGTTCTCACGCTTACACAAGCCATTTATTCGCTAACAAATCTACAAAAGCTAAACGTAAACTACGTAAAGCTGGTGTAGTAAGCGCTGGTGACTTCAAACGCATTCGTCAAATGCTTGACAACTTAAAATAAGTTCGGCTGATATATAGAACAATTAGGAGGTAATATTATGCCAAGAGTAAAAGGTGGTACAGTTACTCGTCAACGTCGTAAAAAAGTAATTAAATTAGCAAAAGGTTACTACGGTTCAAAAAATACATTATTCAAGGTTGCTAACCAACAGGTTATGAAATCTCTAATGTATGCATTCCGTGACCGCCGTCAAAAGAAACGTGACTTCCGTAAATTATGGATTACACGTATCAACGCAGCAGCTCGTATGAATGGTCTTTCTTACAGCCGCTTAATGCACGGTCTTAAAAATGCTGGCATCGAAGTTAACCGCAAGATGCTTGCTGACTTAGCTGTTCATGACGAAAAAGCTTTCGCTGAATTAGCAACAGTTGCAAAAAACAACATTAACTAATTAGTTAAAACCTTAGAAGAGAAATCTTCTAAGGTTTTTTGTTTATATGTATTGCAAATGTTCCATGGTTTGTAAAATCCCCTACATATTATCGTTATTGATATGACAAAATCAATACAAAAACTACAGCAATATAGAAGAATATATGTATAAAGTCGGGAGAATCTTCCTGGCTTTTTTTATTTATGCTCCTTTGGAAAGAAGAGTATCTTTCCTAGCAGAAACGACACTGCTATAATGGAAAGATGATATGGAACTTTCATCAGATGAAGTAAAACTTTAATCAGTGGGTGCTACCCTTGGCTAAGTATTAGCTATTACCGATCGTGTGAACAATCGAATAGTGATGATTGAAACGTATTTGTAAATTAAGGACAAGCTATTTTATAAAGAGTTAGATAGCTGACTTGTTAATAAGAACTGAAACATAATAATGAACTTTGAGATGAAACAACATTGTTGCATAAAATGCGATGTTGGAGGAGGACAATAGAATGGACTTACTACAACTATTTAAATTACAAAAGGAATTAGATGACCGTATTGCGAAAGAACATGATTTACAACCGAAAAAGTTGTTGAAAGAAAAAATGTTAGCTCTTCTTGTGGAAATCGGAGAACTTGCAAACGAAACACGTTGTTTTAAATATTGGAGCAACAAACCAGCTTCAGAACGTGAAGTGATATTAGAAGAATACGTAGATGGTTTACATTTTATTTTATCAATCGGAATTGATTTAGGTATTGATAAAAACTTCCTATTCTATAAGTGTGCACAAACGAATAAAACACAAGTAGAAATTTTCCTAGACACATATGCGAAAGTGATTCGTTTTACAGATCAACCATCTATTACAAACTATATTGAATTATTTACAAGCTATCTTCGACTTGGACAGGCGCTTGAATTTGAACAAGAAGAGATTGAGAAAGCGTATTTAGACAAAAATGAAGTAAATCATCAGCGTCAAACACAAGGATACTAATTTAATTTTTGAATATTTCAATTTAATTATTGTATAATGAAGTGACTGAAGAAAAAGGAGGGTGTTGGCAATGACAAAATTAGACGCGACATTGACAATGCTAAAAGAATTAACAGATGCACGTGGTATTGCTGGTAACGAGCGTGAACCACGTGAAGTAATGAAGAAATATATCGAGCCGTTTGCAGATGAACTTTCTACTGATAATTTAGGAAGTTTAGTTGCGAAAAAAGTAGGGGAAGAAAACGGCCCGAAAATTATGGTTGCAGGTCATTTAGATGAAGTTGGCTTTATGATTACGCAAATTGATGACAAAGGTTTCCTTCGTTTCCAAACGGTTGGTGGCTGGTGGTCACAAGTTATGCTTGCACAGCGCGTAACCATTGTAACGCGTAAAGGAGATGTAACAGGTGTAATTGGTTCAAAACCACCACACATTTTACCTCCAGAAGCACGTAAAAAGCCAGTTGACATTAAAGACATGTTCATTGATATCGGTGCTTCTAGCCAAGAAGAAGCAATGGAATGGGGCGTGCGACCTGGAGATCAAGTTGTACCGTACTTTGAATTCCAAGTGATGAAGAATGAAAAAATGTTGCTTGCAAAAGCATGGGATAACCGAATTGGTTGTGCAATTGCAATTGACGTATTAAAACAATTAAAAGATGAAAAGCATCCGAACGTTGTATATGGCGTAGGGACTGTACAAGAAGAAGTCGGTCTTCGCGGTGCGAAAACATCTGCAAACTATATTAAACCAGATATCGCATTCGCAGTAGATGTTGGTATCGCTGGGGATACACCTGGTGTAACGGCAAAAGAAGCGCAAAGTAAAATGGGTGATGGACCGCAAATTATTTTATATGATGCTTCTGTTATTGGTCATACAGGTTTACGTGACTTTGTAGTTGATGTTGCTGATGAATTACAAATTCCATACCAATATGACTCTGTAGCGGGTGGTGGAACGGATGCAGGTGCCATTCACATTGCTGTAAACGGTATTCCATCTATGGCAATTACGATTGCAACGCGCTATATCCATTCACATGCGGCAATGTTACACCGTGATGATTATGAAAATGCAGTGAAGTTAATTGTAGAAGTTATTAAACGTCTTGATAAAGAGGCTGTACATAACATTACTTTTAATTAATAGAAAAAAGCGAAGGAGATTCTCCTTCGCTTTTTTACGTTTTAAAAAGGTCTTTCTAATCCTGCAGCAGTATGGGTCCCTAAAATAATTAAGCGCGTTAATTGCATGGCCATAAAATGTGGGGTATAGATCATACCTTTTTTAAGCCATGACATAATCATTCCTAGATGAGCACCAGTAACATAGCTAATGAGAATGTCACGAGGGACCATAAGTTTTTCATCGTTAGGCTGTGAAATAGATAAGCTTAATGTTAAGTATGTTTGAATGGCTTTCATCATTTTATGAGTATAGTTTCCAGCTGCTTTATCACCAAGCATAACATTATAGAACTGAGCATTTTCTGCGATATGCTCAAACAAATCCAAAAATGTCGGATGTGGTGAATCGAATGTCAGTTGAAACTCTTCTTTATTTCTAATTTTCGGTTTAATTACTTCCGTTAACTTCTCTAACATTTCTTCAATACTTTTTTCTAATAGGTCATATTTATCGTGGTAATGGCTATAAAACGTAGCACGATTTACAGGAGCACGTTCTGCGATATGTTGAACAGTTACATTTTCAAATCCTCTTTCGCCTACTAAAGCGACAAAAGCATCCTGTATGAGTTGTCTCGTTCGTTTTACACGGGGATCATTTGTATTTTTAATAGACATTTTAACTTCTCCTTGTTTAGTTTTTTATATTTAAACAACACATTTATATTATTTTGTTGTTTAACCGACATTTCATGCTTAAATTGTCGGTTGTAGATTCAAAATAATTATTTATAATTATAAACGATAGTCCTTCAGTAATCAGCACCGCTCGCAGGTAGACGAATTACAGTTTACACTGCAAAGGTGTGATTTTTTTGTTTAAAAGTTAATATAATTAACAATTAAACAATATAAACAATAAGGATGTAAATAGTTTAGAAAAAAATTATATGCGATATAAGGAGAGGAATGCAATGAATCAGTTTCGAAGAATGGTAATTATCAACATTATCACATTAATTGTATTAGTTGGCGGCGGTATCGGCGGTTATTACTATTACAATCAAACGGAAAACTATTTAAAAACAGACAATGCAAAAATTGACGGAAAGGTAATTCCAATTGCGTCACCAGTAGCGGGTAAATTAACCGACTGGAAAGCTGAAGTAGGCAAAAATTACAATGAGAACGATAAGTTAGGTGCTGTCACTGTAGCAGCGGCTAATGGAGAACAAACAGTAGACGTAACAATTCCGCAAAATGCAACAGTTGTACAATCAAACGCAACAACAAATGCCTTCGTTGGAGCGGGAAGCCCAATTGCTTACGCATTTGATATGAATAATTTGTGGGTAACAGCAAATATTGAAGAAACAACTATTGATGATGTTCAAAAAGGCCAAACAGTAGATGTGTATGTAGATGCATACCCAGATACAACGTTAACAGGAAAAGTAGAACAAGTTGGATTAACAACAGCAAATACATTCTCAATGTTACCATCAAGTAACGCAACAGCGAACTATACGAAAGTAAAGCAAGTTGTACCAGTTAAAATTTCTTTAGATCATAGTAAATCAGTAAATATTGTTCCTGGAATGAATGTGTCAGTTCGTATTCATAAGTAAGGGGGAGATGAAATGTCCTCAATTGCAATTGTAGGATATGCACTATTTTGTATAATCGTCTTCTTCCTTGTAAATCGTCTTTTACGAAAGAAAAAAACGAACGTGGGAGAAGAACAAGTCCCAGCCGTAAGTAAAATAGAAGTAAGTAAGGTAGAAATAGAAGAGAAAGAAATCGAACAAAAACAAGAAACAGAAGCTTCTAACGTTGTAGAATTAGAAACAGGGAAGCAAGAGCAAGTAAAACAGGAAAAAGAAATGCTGAAAAGACAATTACCAGTAGAGAATGTGAATGTAAAAGCAGTTGTAACGGTATTAATTCTCGGTATGTTCATTTCTATTTTAAATCAAACGATCATTAATGTTGCATTGCCTCCGTTAATGAACGAATTTAACGTATCAACTTCAACGGCCCAATGGTTAATTACAGGCTTCATGCTTGTAAATGGAATTTTAGTACCGATTAGTGCCTTTTTAGTTTCACGGTTTACGTATCGTAAATTATTTGTAGCGGCAATGCTATTTTTCACGGTAGGATCTATCATTTGTGCTACATCAGGTAACTTTACAATGATGATGACGGGCCGTATTATTCAAGCGGTTGGTGCAGGTATTTTAATGCCTGTTGGTATGAATATCTTCATGACATTATTCCCTCCTCATAAGCGCGGAGCAGCGATGGGATTATTAGGGGTAGCGATGATTTTAGCGCCAGCTATCGGACCAACTATAACAGGTTGGGTAATTGAAAATTATAGCTGGAACTTAATGTTTTATGGAATGTTTGTGGTTGGCTTAATTATTACGTTCTTATCTTTAAAATTCTTTACACTAGCACAGCCGGTGTCTAAAACAAAGTTAGATGTATTTGGTGTTATTAGTTCAAGTATTGGACTAGGTAGCTTACTGTACGGATTTAGTGAAGCTGGAAATAATGGCTGGACTAGTGCAGAAGTTATTATAACACTTATCATCGGTGTCATTGGTTTAGCAGTATTTATTTGGAGAGAGTTAACAACAGACAATAAAATGCTGGATTTACAAGTGTTTAAATATCCAACGTTTACTTTCACATTAGTAATTAACGCAATCGTAACAATGGCATTATTCGGAGGTATGCTATTACTTCCAGTATACTTGCAAAATATTCGCGGCTTTACGCCGATGGAATCTGGTCTATTACTCCTTCCAGGATCATTAATTATGGGGATTATGGGACCAGTAGCAGGAAAGTTATTCGATAAATATGGCATTCGTCCATTAGCGATTGTTGGGTTAGCGATTACGACATTTGCGACATATAAATTTACAACGTTATCGATGGATACACCGTATAGCGTTATTATGACGGATTATATTATACGTTCGATTGGTATGTCATTCATTATGATGCCAATTATGACAGCTGGTATGAACGCATTGCCGATGAAATTAATTTCTCACGGTACAGCGACGCAAAATACGTCAAGACAAGTAGCTGGTTCAATCGGAACGGCGATATTAATTACGCTTATGACGCAACAAACGACTGCTCACGTAGCAGATTACGGAAATATGTTAACAACGTCAAACCCAATATTAGTTGATAAAGTACACGGTATGGGGCAAAGCTTAGCGGCATTAGCCGGCTCAGCGCAAGCAGGAGATGCGATGAGTACGCAACTATTATATGGACAAATTTCAAAGCTATCTGCAATTAACGGTATTAACGATGCCTTCTTAATTGCAACAATACTCGCGGGTGTTGCTTGGGTGCTATCGTTCTTCTTACCATCAGGCAATAAACGAAATAGAAAAGCAGGGAATTAATTTCCCTGCTTTTTTTATTTGGGTATTATTAATAAATGTATATAATTTGATAGAAATGAGTAGTGACGATACGAATTAATAGATGTAGAGCACGTTAGAGAGGAGGGGACACATGAAACTTACAGAAGAGAACGTTGTGAATCAGCTAAGGAAAAGGAACGAAAAAGCACTATACTTTATTATCGATCATTACGGTGGACTTATAAAAAGTATTATTCAGAAGCATTTAGCTTCGTTTCAAGATGTACAAGAGGAATGCATGGATGATGTGTTATTGGCAATTTGGAATCATATTGAAAAGTATGATGAAGAGAAAAATACATTAAAAAATTGGATTGCAGCTATTACAAAATATAAATCTATTGATTATGCAAGAAAATATGCGAAGACAGTAAATGAAAAAGGATTAGACCAAATAGGTGAAATAGCGATGCATACTACTCTTGAAAACGAAATTAGTAATGATATGGAACATATATTAAATCATTTAAAGAAGAACGATAAAGAAATCTTTATGAAGCATTACGTGGAAGAAGATAGTGTAGAAGATATTGCGGAGAAAATGGGAGTGAAAACTTCTTTTATATACAATCGTCTATCAAGAGGTCGAAAGAAGTTAAGGGCATTATTTTTACATAACCGGATGAAATAAATAAGAAAAGAGGTGAAGGAAATGAAAGATCTATATGAAATGTTAAATGATATAAAAATGGATGAGAATGAATATGAAGAGGTTAACTTAACTCACATAGAGAAACAGAAAATGAAAAAGCGAATTCGTAAAAAAATAAAAAAGAATAAAGCTCATACGAAAAGGAATGTAGCGATTATAACATCTGCTGCGGCATTATTTATCATGATGATGACTGTAGACATGAGAAGGATGATTGCAGATATACCGTTAATCGGAAGTAAAATGGAAGACTACGTAAACAGTAGAGGCGAACCTTTAAAAGAATATAAAACGACAATAGGACAAACAGTTTATGATAACGGTGTAGAAGTGCGGTTAGATGAAGTGTTGATAGATGAAGGGCAGATTATTGTTAATAGTACGTTTAAGTCTAACCGTATTAATTTAGCAGAGGCCCATCCTAGTCCTGATATTTATATAAACGGAAAATTGTTAAACGGCAGTGGTACTGGCGGAGAAAAGAAAATAAATGAGTACACGTATACATTTTTCTCAAATAAAGATTTAAAAGATGATGGAATGAATCCGCTAGAAATTCTTGGAGAATGTGATATACAAGTTGTGTATCGAGATATTGTTTTAAAAGAGGGGAATTCAACATGGAAAGGAGAATGGGGCTTTTCTTTCAAAGCATCTGGAGACAAATTGAAAGCTGAAACGAAAACAATCCCAATCCATAAACATTTTGAATTGGAAAATGGACAAAAAATAGAAGTGGAAGATTTGAAAGTGTCTCCTATATCTACGAAGCTGAACTATAAGATGTTGAACGGAACAAAGTTAGACGTAACATTTATCGGGAAGGATCAAGATGGTAAAGAGTTAAAACTAGATTCAGGCCTTACATTATCGAAAAATAGTTATTGGCGTTTTGAAAAACTAGAGGATAGTGTAACGAAAATTGTCCTGACGCCTGTCTTAACTTCTGGTGAAGAAGGAGAAAAGAAAACGAATTATCGAAAAGTTTTAACGGAAGAAGAGTTTGAAGTTGTGATAAAAGAATAAAGAGAGGAGGTATCTGGATGATACCTCTCTTTATACTAAAAAGGCGAACATATTATTCATAATATGAAATAACATAGCTGGAATAATGGAATTTGTTTTCTTACATAAAATAGCCATTAAAAGTCCCATGAAGAAGGTGATTACCATGACTCCGAGTGAGTATGTGTGTGCGATACCGAAGAAGAAACTCGTTAAGACTGCTGCAATCCAAAATGGAAAGCGTTCTGAGAAGAAGCGAAGTATGAAGCCACGGAAAATGAGTTCTTCAAAAATGGGTGTGAGTATTGCAAAGCCAATAAGTAGTAATGTTTGATATTGATTAAAAACTTCTAAGTTTAGTGCAGAAGATTGTTGTTTTGTTGCGTCTTGAAATACATAATTTGACATGATGAAATTAAGAAGAATATTTAATGCGAAAAACAGGAACAAGTATATGTATGTACGCCATTCTTTGAGTGCCCTAAAGTTAAATGCCTCTAGTAATAGTCTTTTTGCAGGTTCGTATTTAAAAATGAAGAACAATAAAATCCCTAGTTGCAATGCGATACTTGTAGTATTTGCAATAGAATCATATAAGGCTATTTGCTTTTTATTTGTGAGACCAGCTGTATAAATCATTAAAGGTAATGCTAGAAATAAAGTGATAAGTCCGGTTCCAAAAAAGGCAAATAAGACAGAGCTAATAAATTGCCCCCATGACATGGAGTGTTTCTGTTCGTATGGAAGTTGTGTAGTGGATTGCATGTATAAAATCACCTCTTTTATATTCTTATATATAATTATAAAGTATTGTTATTTATAATGTTATGTTCAAATATTACATACAAAGTTAGAAATTTTTAAATTGAACTTCTTGTTACATGATTAGTAAAAATAATAAAAGAGGTATCACCCTATAGTGATGCCTCTCTCTCATTGATAACTATGTTCTGCCTTATTGTTCGATTTTGATTGCTCTATTTGCAATTCGCGCTCTACCAATCGGTCTAATTGCTGAATTGCTTTCAATGCTTTTTCATAAGAAATCGTTCTATAATGATGTGCCCCGCCCGGTTCTTCATCGGCTTCATCCGCCCACTTAATAACGTTTTGTAGAGGTGTTCTTTCAAGCGTTTGTTCTAATAGGAAAGAATCGGTGTGTAGAAGAATTGCAACAGAAATTTCTTTTGCTAGTTTCGGATGTTCTCCTAATCTAATAAGCAATTTATGTGCTCTTTCAGCGCCTTTAATTGCATGGATATCATTCTTTTTATATAAGTCATAGTCCCATTCGCCGCCTGTGTACCACGTATGGTGTCCGATATCATGAAGGAAACCAGCTTTTGTCGCAGCATCGACTGAGGCGTGATGCTTTTTAGCTAAGTGAAACGCATGGTAAGCGACAGCAATCGCGTGGACCATCCCAGAACGGTTTACGTATTTTTGTGTAATGTGGTGTTTAAAAACTTGTTCAAGCGTAATACGGTGCATAAAACATTCACTCCCTTTATCTAATGGTGTATATGAAGAAAAATCGATCGGTTTAAATGTATTTTGAACATTGTACTCCATCGGGGTAGCGTTAGTAAAGTAGAAATGTTTAGGAAAAGAAAAATTTTACTGGCATAAAAAATCACCTTAGTGTTTTCTAAGGTGATTTTTTATTGCTTATTTTTTTAACCCTTGCTCTAGTGTTTCTAACATTTCGTGTTTTTCATTTTCATCAGCATTTTTCCAAATAACTTCGAATAAAACGCCAAGACCTGGAAGCATTTTTTCTTCGCCACTTTGAATTGCATCGACAATCGTTTCTTGTAATTGGTCTTGTGAATTTCCAGATACATTCGCTAATACAGCGCCGCGTAAATTAAAACTCATGATTTTCACCTCTTTTTCAGAATTGAAACTGACGTTAGTTTTTGTTCTTTTTTATGTAAATATGTATGAAAAATAGGCTATAATGATAAGACAAGAAGAGAGGGAAATACATATTATGAAAAACATTGATTCAGTACAAAATCCGCGTGTGAAGCAGTGGAAAAAGCTGCAGACGAAAAAAGAGCGCGATAAAAAAGGTTTATTTTTTGTAGAAGGGTTCCATTTAGTAGAGGAAGCTTTAAAGGCAGGAGTTGTAACAGAACTTATCGTTTCAGATCAGACGGACCTTCCGAAAGATTGGACAGTTAATGATGTGGAAATGTATATCGTGCCTGAGGTAATTGTGAAAGTACTTCGTGAAACAGAAACGACGCAAGGTGTATTTGCTGTTTGTGAAAAGCATGAGAAAGAAGTAGTACTTACTGATGGGAAATTTCTTTTATTAGATGGTCTTCAAGACCCAGGTAATTTAGGAACGATTATTCGTACAGCTGATGCAGCTGGTATTCATGCCGTTGTGCTTGGAGAAGGTTGTGTTGATGTTTATAATAGTAAAGTACTCCGCTCTACACAAGGTTCTATTTTCCACTTACCAATTGTAAAAGGAAACTTAGAAGAATGGGTAGACAAGCTAAAAGAAAATCACGTCCCTGTATATGGAACAGCTCTTGAAAATGGAGTTCCGTATGGTGAAGTAACACCGGCCGGAAGTTTTGCATTAATTGTAGGAAATGAAGGAAGCGGCGTACGCCAAGAAATTCTTGCAAAAACGGATCAAAACTTGTATATTCCGATTTGCGGCGGGGCAGAATCATTAAATGTTGCGGTTGCAGCAGGGATTTTAACGTATTATTTACAAAGTCCAGTTGCGAACAAATAAAAAACTTCTTATAATAAGTTGAAGTACATGTTCATAAAAAGTGGTGAACTGAGTATCGAACTTTTTTGAACATACAATAAAAGTTAAATAACGAAAAACGTTGATAGAGAAGAGTAGCTTACAAAATCGCCATATAGGGAGAGAATGCCGTAGACTGAAAGCATTCTTATGGTAGATGGAAGTGAATTCACCTCTGGAGTTGACGCCAGGACCATGTATATGTAAAGGCGTTCCGGTCAGAATTGATCGTTATAACTAATGAGTGGGCAGACTTGTTCTGTCAATTTAGGGTGGTACCGCGAATTTACCTCGTCCCTTTTTGGGAGCGAGGTTTTTTTATTTTTAAAATTAGGAGGGTTCCAAATGGAAGCACGTTTAAAAGAGCTAAAACAACAAGCGTTAGCGCTTATTGAAGAAGCGAAAGAGCTAAAAGGCTTAAACGATGTACGCGTAGCGTATTTAGGTAAAAAAGGTCCAATCACTGAAGTATTACGTGGTATGGGAAAATTATCAGCAGAAGAGCGTCCACGTATGGGAGCATTAGTAAATGAAGTACGTGAAGCGATTCAAACGCGTCTAGAAGACAAAATTGGTAACTTAGAAAAAGCAGTAATTGAAGCGAAATTAGCTACTGAAACAATTGATGTTACATTGCCAGGTCGTCCTGTTGAAACAGGTTGTCATCATCCGTTAACAGCTGTTGTTGAACAAATTGAAGATGTATTCATCGGTATGGGTTATGAAGTAGCTGAAGGAACAGAAGTAGAAAAAGACTACTACAACTTCGAAGCACTAAACTTACCGAAAGATCACCCAGCGCGTGATATGCAAGATACATTCTACATTACAGAAGAAACGTTACTACGTACGCATACATCTTCTGTGCAAGCACGTACGATGGAAAATAATAAAGAAAAAGGCCCAATTAAAATTATTTGTCCTGGTAAAGTGTATCGCCGCGATGACGATGATGCGACGCATTCACACCAGTTCATGCAAATTGAAGGTCTTGTAATTGACAAAAATATTCGCATGAGTGACTTAAAAGGTACACTGCAAGTCTTCGTGAAGAAGATGTTCGGTGAAGATCGTGAAATCCGTCTTCGTCCAAGTTTCTTCCCATTCACAGAGCCATCTGTAGAGATGGATATTTCTTGTATGATGTGTCACGGCAAAGGTTGCGGCACTTGTAAAGGAACTGGCTGGATTGAAATTTTAGGAGCAGGTATGGTTCACCCGAACGTGCTTGAAATGGCTGGTTATGATTCAAAAGAATATCAAGGTTTCGCATTCGGTATGGGCGCAGAGCGTATCGCAATGTTGAAATACGGCGTTGATGACATTCGTCATTTCTATACAAATGATGTACGTTTCTTACAACAATTCAAACGAGCGTAAGGGAAGGAGAGGATAAATATGTTCGTATCATATCGTTGGTTACAAGAGTATGTAGATATTAAAGATGTAACAGCACAAGAACTAGCAGACAAAATCACGAAAAGTGGTATTGAAGTAGAAGGTGTTGAAGTATTAAATAAAGGTGTAAAAGGTGTTGTAGTTGGTCACGTATTAGAATGTGAAAAACACCCAGAAGCTGATAAATTAAGCAAATGCTTAATCGATATCGGTGAAGAAGAACCAGTACAAATTATTTGTGGTGCTGCTAACATTGCAAAAGGTTTAAAAGTACCAGTTGCAAAAGTTGGTGCTGTACTTCCTGGTAACTTTAAAATTAAAAAAGCAAAACTACGTGGTGAAGCTTCTCACGGTATGGTTTGTGCTCTTCAAGAGCTTGGCATTGATGGAAAGTTAGTTTCAAAAGAATACGCAGATGGTATCTTCATCTTCCCAAGTGACGCTGAAGTTGGTGCGGATGCACTTGAAATTCTAAACTTACATGATGAAGTACTTGAGCTTGGTTTAACACCAAACCGTGCAGATTGCTTAAACATGTTAGGTGTAGCATATGAAGTAGCTGCTATTTACGGACGTGAAGTGAAACTTCCAGCTATCGACTTACAAGAAACAGCAGAAAAAACTTCTGATTACATTTCTGTAAGCGTAGAAGCGAAAGAAGAAAATCCATTATACATTGCAAAAATGGTTAAAAACGTAAAAATTGGTCCATCACCAATGTGGATGCAAACGCGCCTTATGGCAGCTGGTATTCGTCCAATTAGCAATGTAGTTGATATTACAAACTACATTTTAATGGAATACGGTCAACCGTTACATGCATTCGATTACGATAAATTAGGTTCAAAAGAAATCGTTGTTCGTCTAGCAACAGAAGGCGAAAAGATTCAAACGTTAGATGATCAAGAACGTTCATTACAAAGCCACCACCTTGTGATTACAAATGGCACAAAAGCTTTAGCTGTTGCTGGTGTAATGGGCGGAGCTGATTCTGAAGTTACAAATGATACAGTAAACGTTCTAATTGAGTCTGCATACTTTGCAGGTCAAACAGTACGCCGTACATCAAAAGACTTAGGTCTTCGTAGTGAATCAAGCGCACGTTTCGAAAAAGGAATCGACCCAACACGTACATTCGAAGCAATTCAACACGCAGCTGCTTTAATGGCGAAATACGCTGGTGGTGAAGCACTTGAAGGTGTAGTAGAAGCTGATAACTTACAAGTAGAAGAGCGTACAGTATCTGTTACTGCTGAAAAAGTAAACCGTGTATTAGGTACAAATATTTCTGCGAGTGAAATGGGTACAATGTTCACAAACTTGAAATTCCCATTCACAGAAGTAGAAGGAACATTCCATGTAAATGTACCAGCACGTCGTCCTGATATTACAATTTCAGAAGACTTAGTAGAAGAAGTGGGCCGTCTATACGGTTATGACCACATTCCAGTTACATTACCTTCTGGAACGATGACTCGTGGTAAATTAACAGCAGCACAAACGAAACGTCGTAAAGTACGTCGCTTCCTAGAAGGTGCTGGTTTATATGAAGCAATCACGTATTCATTAACAAGCGCTGACAAAGCGAAACAATACATGGTTGAGCCAAACGAAAAAGCACCTGTAAACCTTGCACTTCCAATGAGCGAAGAGCGTAGCCAACTTCGTTTAAGCTTAGTGCCACAATTGTTAGAAGCAGTTTCATACAACGTTGCACGTAAAAACGACAGCGTTGCTTTATACGAAGTAGGTTCTATCTTCTTACCAACAGAAGCAGGAGAACTTCCGAAAGAAGAACAACATCTTGCAGGTGTTATGACAGGTCTTGCTCTTCACCATGCGTGGCAAGGTGAGAAGAAAGTTGTAGACTTCTTCGTAGTTAAAGGTGTGTTAGAAGGATTATTCGACGTACTAGGCGTTGCAAACCAAATCACATATGCACCAACAAAACGTGAAGGTATGCACCCAGGTCGTACAGCTGACATCGTATTAGATGGCGAAGTAATTGGTTTCATCGGCCAATTGCACCCAGAAGCAGAAAAACAATTAGATGTGAAAAATACATTCGTATTCGAACTATCTCTTGTAAAAGTATTCGGTGCAGACGCAGAAGAAACTTACTACTCAGCAATTCCACGTTTCCCATCTATGACACGTGATATGGCTGTTGTCGTAACGAAAGAAACAAAAGCTGGCGAAATGAAGCAAGTTATTGCTGAAGCTGGTGGAGAACTTCTGAAAGACGTAACACTATTTGACTTATACGAAGGTGAAAAAATGGAAGAAGGCAAGAAATCACTTGCATTCTCTATGAATTACTTCGATGCAGAACGTACGTTAACAGACGAAGAAGTAACAGAAGCACATAACCGTGTATTAACAGCGGTAGAAGAGAAATTTGGTGCGGAGTTACGTAAATAATAAGAAATTGCCGGATTCATTCCGGCAATTTTTTTATGGAACGATTGTCGGAAAGTGTCGGTAGGTCGATATTCTGTGTCGAACCGCCGATATAATTAAAGTTACGGTTGATATATTATGAAAATCGCTGATATATTTGGAGTTACGGTTGATATATTGTAAAAATCGCCGATATATTTTCTGGCGTCTTGCATCTTTCTCTCGAATGTAGTACATTAATTTTAGTTTAACAAAATGAAAGACGATGATAAGGAAAAGTAGTATATACTATAATCCAAAGCGAGTCAGGGGCGGTGAGAGCCTGATGAGGCGGTATATGTGAAGAACACCTTGGAGTTGCTAACCGAAATTGAATCTCGTATTCAAGAGTAGACTTAGACGGGAATCCGGCCTGTTACAAACCGGGAAGTATGTATTACATACGAGTTAAAGTTGGTCTTTATGACAAATTGGGTGGTACCGCGAAGTTTAACCTTTCGTCCCTTTATGGATGAAAGGTTTTTTTGTATTTAAATACATGGGTAAAGGAGCATTTCACTATGGAAAACACATTAGTAAAAAGTCTGTATAGAGATACAGAAAAGTATGCAGATCAAACAGTACAAGTATCAGGGTGGATTCGTAACTTACGTGATTCAAAAGCATTTGGTTTCATCGAATTAAACGACGGTAGCTTCTTCAAAAGCGTTCAAATCGTTTTCGATACAGAATTAGAGAACTTCAAAGAAATTGCAAAGCTTCCACTTAGCTCTTCAGTTAAAGTAGAAGGTAAAGTAATTGCAACGCCTGGAGCAAAGCAACCATTTGAAATTAAAGCAGACAGAATTGATATCGAGGGCTTATCAGATTCTGATTACCCACTTCAAAAGAAGCGTCACACATTTGAATACTTACGTACAATCGCTCACTTACGCCCAAGAACAAATGCATTCTCTGCAACGTTCCGCGTACGTTCTATCGCAGCATTTGCAATTCACCAGTTTTTCCAAGAGCGTGGATTCGTACATGTTCACACACCAATCATCACTGGTAGTGATACAGAAGGTGCTGGTGAAATGTTCCGCGTAACAACGCAAGATTTAAACAACGTACCAAAAGGTGAAGACGGACAAGTTGACGAATCAAAAGACTTCTTCGGCAAAGAAACAAACTTAACAGTAAGTGGACAGCTGAACGCTGAAGCTTACGCATTAGCATTCCGTGATGTTTACACATTCGGACCTACATTCCGTGCAGAAAACTCAAACACAACTCGCCACGCGGCTGAGTTCTGGATGGTTGAGCCTGAGATTGCATTCGCTGAATTAGGCGACGTAATGAACCTTACAGAAGATATGCTGAAATATGCAATGAAATACGTATTAGAGCATGCACCAGAAGAAATGGAATTCTTCAACAGCTTCGTTGATAAAACAGTTCTAGAGCGCATGAACAACGTAATCAACTCTGACTTCGGTCGCATCACTTATACAGAAGCAATTAAAGTACTTCAAGAATCAGGTGCTGACTTCAAATACCCAGTAGAATGGGGAATTGACTTACAAACAGAGCACGAAAGATACTTATCAGAAGAAATCTTCAAACGCCCTGTATTCGTAACTGACTATCCGAAAGACATTAAAGCATTCTACATGCGCTTAAATGACGACGGTAAAACAGTAGCTGCTACTGACCTTCTAGTTCCTGGCATCGGCGAATTAATCGGCGGAAGCCAACGTGAAGAAAGAATGGACGTTTTAGTAGACAGAATTAAAGAACTAGGTATGAACGAAGAGGACTACTGGTGGTACTTAGAACTTAGAAAATACGGCGGTACAAAACACGCTGGATTCGGTCTAGGTTTCGAGCGCTTCCTAATGTACATCACTGGCATGGCTAACATCCGTGACGTAATTCCATTCCCAAGAACTCCAGGTTCTTCTGAATTCTAAAATATACAAAAAAACGAGAGCGATTGCTCTCGTTTTTTTATTGGAACAGGGTGTAATTAGAACTCGAATTTTATAAAGTATTTTACGATTGGGAAAGATGTTGTTCAAAGTTTCCTTCTCACCTCATATATAAGTAAAATGAATGCGACATTTATGGGGAAGGGGTTTTGATACAATGGGGGACATTCCAAGTCATACAAAGTGGAATTTGGGTGACAAGTATATAGTAATCACTGGTGCAACAAGTGGTATTGGATTAGCGGCAGCTAAAGTATTTGCAGAACGTGGTGCCAAGCTAGGAATCATTGCTCGTAATGAAGTGAAAGCGAATGATGTGATGACTCAAATTGAAAATTTAACGAATGGGAATGCAGTGGTAGACATATTTTTCGCTGATATGGCTTCCCAACAATCTATACGCCAGGTAGCTACTGAGATTTTAGAAAGGTGTCCGAGAATTGATATATTAGTGAATAATGCTGGAGCTTTATTTCAAACAAGGCAACTTACGGAGGACGGTTTGGAGATGACTTGGGCGGTAAACCATTTAGGTCCATTCCTACTTACTAATTTACTGTTGGGGCGTTTAAAGGAAAGTGCTCCTGCTCGTGTGATCACCACCGCATCTCACGGTCACAAAATGGCTAAAAAGGGAATTGATTTCGGTGATTTAGATGCAGAACAACTTTATCGTGGTGTTAAGAAGTTTATGGGCGGTCCTACCATGCGTTATGCTCAATCAAAATTAGCAAATATTTTATTTACCACTGAATTGGCAAGGCAGTTGGAGGGGACGGGTGTTAGTGCATACAGCTTCGACCCAGGGCTAGTGGCTACGAATTTCAACCAACATAATGGTCTAGTTGCTCGCTTAACGATGGCAGCAATGAAACCTTTCTCGCGTACGCCCGAGGAAGGTGCTGAAACTTTAATATGGCTAGCAGAATCAACTGGAGTTACTAATCATAGTGGCTGTTACTATGCCGATAAGCAAATCGGAAAAACGTCTGAAGCTGCCTTGGATAAAGATGCCGCAAAACGTCTATGGGACATTAGTGAAAAACAGATAGGAGAGTAAATGAGTGTTTGTTCATATGGCTATGTTGAATAGTTTTTTACCCTTAAGTAAAAAGTAATCTTGGGGGTGAGTGCAATGAGTAAAAAAGTGAAAACAGATCATTCTAGATCAGTCCTAGGTTCTCCAGAGGTGGAAGGACAAGGAACAACTACGCATGAAACGGGTTCTCATAAAGTACCTTCATCAAATAAGAAGCAGAAGCGAAGTTAAATATGAAAAAGGGGAGTCATGGAGACTCTCCTTTTTTACTTAATAAAGAATGTTGTATATTAGCGATTCGAAACAGCATATTAATTTGCCCATATTTCATTCATAAAAGGCGAAAAGAATTCAATTCTTTTCGCCTTGTTTAGTTCATAAAAATCCTGTCGATACTAAAAAGTAGTTATTTTTTCAATAAGCGAAACGCCTTCTCTGTATTAGCAAAATGCAGTTTCACAAACTCAGGTAATCTTTCTTTACCAACTTTTTGAATTAATTTAGCAGCGGCGATATCAACTTGTTTACCAGCACCTTTTGGAAGTGGCATACCAGCTTTTTTACTTAGTTCATCAAACTGTTTTACGAATGAGTAACGGGCTAAAATGGAAGCGGCAGCTACTGCTAAATGGACGCTTTCGCCTTTTGTAGCGAAGTAAACATTTTCACGCTGTACCTGTTTTTGTGTTGCTAAATATTTATAGTATGTATCAGGTTGTGTGAATTGGTCGATTAAGATGCCTTCTGGTTTTGTTGGGGCCATTTTTGCTAATAAGTTTGTAATTGCTTTATTGTGTAGTAAAGCTTTTAGCTTACCTTGATTATTTCCTTTATCAAACAGCTCGTTATATTTTTCGTTATGAAGGACAAGAGAGCTGTAAGGAACAACGTGTAGAAGTTGTTTCGCAATCGCAGTAATTTGATCATCATTTAAGTTTTTGGAGTCTTTTACACCAAGTTCTTTTAAAAGTGGAATTTGCTTCGCATCCACATATACAGCAACTACTGTCATCGGTCCGAAGTAATCGCCAGTACCAACTTCATCAGACCCTACGATAGACATTGTACCGATGGAAGCAGGCGGTGCATAACGGTGTGAATCGACAGATTTTTTTACAGCTGTTTTTGGTGTTTGAGAGACAGTTTGCCAACGAGAAGCTTCTGCTTCAGCACGGCCTCCTTGGAACATAACTTTTCCGGATTTATACGCTGTAATCGTGCAAGATGGCACCTTTGCCATGAAGATACCGCCTTGCGGAATTTTGGGGCTAAGTGCTTGTTTATATTGTTGTTTCATGTCTTCAATTACTGTGGAACTTGTTTGTATTACGATAGAATTTGACAAGATGGTCACTCCTTTTTTTATATTGTTATTTTTATCATATCGGATTGTTCTTTCTGTTTCCATAATATGATGGTTCATGGTATGATAAACTTTAGGATTCTGTACGTGATTGGAGGCCGGTGAGTTGTCACAACAAAAGGGAAAGAAAAGTCGAATTAATGTAGAAATCTATGGTCAGCAATATTCAGTTGTTGGCGATGAAAGTACAAGTCATATCCGCATGGTAGCAGCGATTGTGGATGATAAAATGCGCGAACTCAATGCCAAGAATCCTTCGCTTGACACGAGTAGACTAGCGGTATTGACGGCGGTAAACGTCATACACGATTACATAAAATTAAAAGAAGAACATGAAAAATTGAAAGAAAGTATGACAAAAAAAGGAATGGAATAACATGATTGATATTATTATCATTTTACTGCTTGTTATGGGGTTTTTCCTCGGCTTACGCAGAGGGTTTATTCTACAACTTGTAAAGTTAACAAGCTTTATTATCGCATACCTTGTTGCATACTGGTACTGTAAAGATTTAGCGCCAGCACTTGCGAAATTTATTCCGTATCCATTTGATAAAAATGTATCTGTTCCAGAATGGATTGATGCAAATAATATCGAAACTGTATTTTATCAAGCGATTGCGTTTATCGTATTATTTATTATTACAAAAATCGCACTTTCATTGCTTGGTAATTTATTAAATATGTTTGCAGAAATACCGGTTTTAAAGCAAGTAAATGCGTTTGCGGGGGCAATCCTCGGATTTTTAGAAGTGTATATTATTTTGTTTGTCTTAATTATCGTTGGAACGATTCTTCCAATTGAACAAATACAAACACCATTACAAA
This sequence comes from Bacillus sp. NPDC094064, assembly GCF_050279585.1. Classification (NCBI taxonomy): domain Bacteria; kingdom Bacillati; phylum Bacillota; class Bacilli; order Caryophanales; family Bacillaceae; genus Bacillus; species Bacillus sp. NPDC094064. Next base: position 86,678 of record NZ_JBNNUI010000004.1, on the reverse strand, counting down.
AATCATCAATTAGCAAAATAATTGTAGACGATACACCGATTCTTTCTGAAAAGGTGAAGGAGCTATGGCAGACAGGTAGCAGAGTATAACTTCTCTTTTTTCGGAAAGGGAAGTTTTTTTCTATGAAAGAAAGGCGGGGCAATGATGAAAGTGAATAAAAAACAAGTTATTAAATTACTGGAAACAATTGGGCTTTTTATGGAACTGAAGGGTGCAAATCCATTTAAAATATCTGCATTCCGTAAAGCGGCAGCAGCGTTAGAAATTGATGATCGTAGTCTTTCTGAAATTGAAGATTTTACAAAGATTCCAGGCATCGGAAAAGGAACAGCAGCAGTTATTCAAGAATATATAGAATCGGGAACATCTGAAGTATTGCAAGAGCTTGAAAAAGAAGTACCGAGTAGTTTACTACCGTTATTAAAACTTCCAGGCCTTGGTGGTAAGAAGGTAGCTAAGTTATATAAAGAACTTGGTGTTGTTGATATGGATTCGCTAAAAGCTGTTTGTGAGGAAAATAAAGTACAAGCTTTAGCAGGTTTTGGTAAGAAAACAGAAGAGAAAATATTAGAAGCAATTGAGCAAGTAGGGTCTCGTCCAGAGCGTTTACCAATTGCGATGGTATTGCCTATTGCCGGGGAAATAGAGGAGAAATTGTCGAATATTGCTGAAGTAATTCGTTTTTCTCGCGCTGGTAGTTTGCGCCGTGTTCGTGAGACAGTGAAAGATTTAGACTTCATTATTGCAACGACAGAACCAGCTGCAGTACGTGAGCATTTACTGCAATTCGATAATATGATTGAAGTAATCGCGAGCGGTGATACGAAAGTTTCTGTTCGTCTTCAATATGAATATGATATTTCAATTGATTTCCGCTTAGTAAAACCAGAAGAGTTTATTACAACTCTTCACCATTTCACAGGATCAAAAGACCATAACGTAAAAATGCGTCAAATCGCAAAAGATAAAGGCGAGAAAATTAGTGAGTACGGTGTAGAGAACTTGGAAACAGGTGAAGTGAAGACATTTGAAACAGAAGAGGAGTTCTTTGCTCATTTCGGTCTTCCATTTATCCCGCCAGAAGTACGTGAAGATGGAAAAGAAATTGAATTAATTAAAGAGTATCCAAACTTAATTCAGTTCTCTGATATACAAGGTGATTTACATATGCATACAACATGGAGTGACGGTGCCTTTTCCATTGAAGAAATGGTACAAGCATGTCGTGCTCGTGGATATAAGTTTATGGCGATTACGGACCATTCACAATACTTAAAAGTAGCGAACGGTTTAACGAAAGAGCGTCTTCGTGAACAAGCGAAAGAAATTGAACGTATGAATGAGAAGTACCCAGACATTACAATTTTACGCGGAATTGAAATGGACATTTTACCGGATGCCTCGCTTGATTTTGATGACGAAGTATTGGCAGAACTAGATTATGTCATTGGAGCGATTCACTCTAGCTTCTCACAAGACCGTGAAACGATTATGAAACGTCTTCGCGCTGCGCTAGAGAATAAGCATGTCACAATGATTGCTCATCCGACAGGACGTCTTCTTGGACGACGCGCAGGCTATGATGTAGATACAGATTTATTAATCGAGCTCGCAAAAGAGACAAATACAGTTTTAGAATTAAATGCGAATCCGAACCGCCTAGATTTAAGCGCGAAATTATTAAAACAAGCACAAGATGCTGGTGTAAAAGTAGCGATTAATACGGATGCTCATACGCTTGAAATGTTAGAAGATATGGAAACAGGTGTAGCGGCAGCACGTAAAGGTTGGATTCAAAAAGATAACGTGATTAACACGTGGGATATTGAACGTTTATTAGACTATATTAAACGTAATAAGTAACACAAGGGGGACCTGCAACATGTTAGAAAGAACGTTGCGTGTATTAGAATACAATAAAGTAAAAGAACAATTACTTGAACATACAGCCTCTTCACTTGGTCGTGATAAAGTGAAGCATTTAGTGCCGAGCACCGATTTTGAAGAAATTGTAGAGATGCAAGATACAACGGATGAAGCAGCGAAAGTCATTCGTTTAAAAGGTAGTGCACCATTAGGTGGTATTACGGATATTCGCTCAAATGTGAAGCGTGCAAAGATCGGAAGTATGTTAAGCCCAAATGAACTACTGGATATTGCGAATACGATGTACGGTAGTCGTAATATGAAACGTTTCATTGAAGATATGGTTGATAATGGTGTCGAGCTTCCAATTTTAGAAACTCATGTCGCTCAAATTGTATCTTTATATGACTTAGAAAAGAAAATTACAAATTGCATCGGTGATGGCGGTGAAGTAGTCGATAGCGCAAGTGATAAACTGCGTGGTATTCGTACTCAAATTCGTACTGCGGAAAGCCGTATTCGTGAAAAGTTAGAAAATATGACGCGTTCTTCAAACGCGCAAAAGATGCTGTCTGACTCGATTGTTACGATTCGTAACGAACGCTACGTAATCCCGGTAAAACAAGAATACCGCGGCGTATATGGCGGTATTGTTCACGATCAATCGGCTTCTGGACAAACGTTATTTATTGAACCGCAAGTCATTGTAGAATTAAATAACGCGCTTCAAGAAGCGCGTGTGAAAGAAAAACAAGAAATTGAACGCATCTTATTGATGTTAACAGAAGAAGTGGCAGTAGAAGCAGATATCGTTTTATCTAACGTAGAAGTAGTTGCGAATCTTGACTTCATTTTTGCGAAAGCTTTTTATGCGAAACGTATTAAAGCAACGAAACCAATCGTAAATAACGAGCGTTACATGGATTTAAGACAAGCACGTCATCCGCTTATTGATCCAGAAATTATCGTGCCAAATAACATTATGTTAGGTAAAGATTTCACGACAATTGTTATTACAGGACCGAATACAGGTGGTAAAACAGTTACGCTGAAAACAGTTGGTATTTGTGTATTAATGGCGCAATCGGGTCTCCACATTCCAGTAATGGATGAGTCAGAGATTTGTGTATTCAAAAATATCTTTGCTGATATCGGTGATGAGCAATCGATTGAGCAAAGTTTAAGTACGTTCTCCTCACATATGGTGAACATTGTTGATATTTTAGAAAAAGCGGATTTTGAAAGCTTAGTTTTATTCGATGAACTAGGTGCTGGAACAGACCCACAAGAAGGGGCTGCACTTGCAATTTCAATTTTAGATGAAGTATGTAATCGTGGTGCTCGCGTTGTTGCAACGACGCATTACCCAGAATTAAAAGCATACGGATATAACCGTGAGCAAGTTATTAATGCGAGCGTTGAGTTTGATGTGAACACGTTAAGTCCAACGTATAAATTATTAATCGGTGTACCAGGGCGCAGTAACGCCTTTGAAATTTCGAAGCGTCTTGGATTATCTGATCGCGTGATTGATCAAGCACGTAACCATATTAGTACAGATACAAATAAAATTGAAAATATGATCGCGAAGTTAGAAGAAAGTCAAAAGAACGCAGAGCGTGACTGGAACGAAGCAGAAGCGCTTCGCAAACAATCTGAAAAACTTCATCGTGAATTACAACGTCAAATTGTTGAATTTAACGAAGATCGTGATGAGCGATTATTAAAAGCGCAAAAAGAAGGCGAAGAAAAAGTCGAAGCTGCGAAGAAAGAAGCAGAAGGCATTATTCAAGAACTACGTCAATTGCGCAAAGCACAGCTTGTAAATGTGAAAGACCATGAGCTTATTGAAGCGAAGAGCCGTCTAGAAGGCGCAGCACCAGAGCTTGTGAAGAAACAAAAAGTAAACGTGAAAAACACTGCGCCGAAACAACAGTTGCGCGCAGGTGATGAAGTAAAAGTATTAACGTTCGGTCAAAAAGGTCAATTACTTGAAAAAGTAAGCGATACAGAGTGGAGCGTACAAATCGGTATTCTGAAGATGAAAGTGAAAGAGTCTAACATGGAATACATTAACACACCGAAACAAACAGAGAAAAAAGCAGTCGCAACAGTAAAAGGTAGAGACTATCACGTTTCATTAGAACTTGACCTTCGTGGTGAACGATTTGAAAATGCAATGGCGCGCGTTGAGAAATATTTAGACGATGCCCAGCTTGCAAGCTATCCGCGCGTATCAATTATTCACGGTAAAGGAACGGGAGCACTTCGCCAAGGTGTTCAAGAGTACTTGAAGAAGCACCGCGGTGTGAAAACCTTCCGTTACGGTGACATGGGCGAGGGAGGCCTAGGCGTAACAGTTGTCGAATTAAAATAGAAAACAACGAAACAAAGGGGAAACCATTATATGTTTATGGACAAACTTGCAAAAGTATTGTTAGCTTGTTGTGGAATATTTTTGGTGATTGGGGTTATTTATTTAGTTGTTTTTGCGAAGTGAAAGAGCGTCAATCGTGGCATAATAATATTGCCATAGATTGACGCTTTTAATATATGAAAAGGAATAAGCTATGAAAATCAACCAATACATAAGCGAAGCAAAATCCTGCTCAAGACGTGAAACAGATCGCCTTATTAAAGCTGGATGCGTGGCTATTAACGGGGAAATATGTACGCACGGTGCACTCGTGAGCGATGGTGATGTTGTAACGATAGATGGACAGATTATTGTAAAAGAAGAGAAAGAAAAAGTGTATATCGCCTTTCATAAACCAGTCGGAATTACTTGTACAGCAGCTGATCATATTGAAGATAACATAATTGATTATATCAATTACCCAGAGCGTATCTTTCCTGTTGGACGATTAGATAAAGCGTCAGAAGGACTTATTTTATTAACGAATGATGGTGCGATTGCGAATCAAATTTTACACGGAGATCATGAGCATGAGAAAGAATATGTTGTGACGGTCGATAAGCCTTTTACAGATTGGTTTATTGATGAGATGTCCAGCGGTGTACAGATTAAAGATGGGATGACGAAGCCGTGTAAAGTGACGAGAGTGGATCAGTCTACATTCCGCATCGTTTTAACGCAAGGAATGAACAGACAAATTCGTAGAATGAGCCGAGCTTTCGGGTTTACTGTAATAAAGCTAAAGCGAGAACGCATTATGAATATAGAGCTAAATGATCTTGAAGTAGGAAAGTGGCGAGACATTACAGCTGAAGAATTAGAATTATTAATAGGACAGTTATAGGGAGGAAAAATTTTCTCCCTATATTTTTTTGTCAGAAAAAATAAAACTATTGATTTTTAAAAAAATAGCCCATATAATAAAAAACAACAAGTTTCGACAAGATATTTAATAAAAGTAATGATGAGGACATGAGTTGTTTTTTACGATTCTCAGAGAGGGAAGCCTTAGGCTGTGAGCTTCCTAATACGAAAAGACAAGCTTACCACCTCTAAACTTCAAGAGTGAACTGCATGATGCATTGTAATTCTTGACGGATAAAACCGTTATCAATTTACACGAGCTATAAAATGAGCTTATTTCGTTATAAATTCATTTTATTAGAATAAGGGTGGAACCACGATTTCAACACTCGTCCCTTTGTTAGGGACGGGTGTTTTTTGCGTTCTTTTACGGGGAAGTATGCTTGAAAGAGGATATTTGACGGATTTTAATTCAGAATATTTTGTTAATAAATCATTTAGGGGGTTAGTAGAAATGAAATCATCTTTAAAGTTTTCTGAGATGTTTGCAATAAGTTTAATGTTATTTGCACTATTTTTTGGCGCAGGTAATATGATTTTTCCACCAGCGTTAGGGCAAGGTGCTGGAACTGATGTATGGATCGCCTTGTTTGGTTTTATTGTAACAGGAGTTGGATTGCCTTTATTAGGCGTAATTGTTATAGCGTTAAAGGGAGATATTAACGAGCTAGCGGGACGTGTACATCCTATATTTGCACTTGTTTTTATCACTGCCATTTATTTATGTTTAGGTGTATTCGTAAGTGTTCCGCGTACAGGAACAGTTGCTTATGAAATGAGTGTTGCACCGTTTTTACCTAGTGAGGTAGCTGGTCAATCATATCCACTTGTTATCTTTACATTTATTTTCTTTGCACTAACTTTCTATTTAGCTTTAAATCCATCGAAATTAGTGGGACGCATCGGTAAAGTATTAACTCCAATTTTGTTAGCTGTTATTGCAATTATTGTAGGGAAAGCACTTATTACACCAATCGGAGAATTTGGTGCACCGACAGAAGCATATAGTGCTCCTCTTTTTAAAGGTTTTATTGACGGATATTTAACGTTAGATGGACTTGCAGCACTTGTTTTCGGAAATGTTGTTATTAATGCGTTAAAAGCAAAAGGTGTTACAAATAAGAATAGCATTGCGAAAGTAACAATCTTTGCAGGGTTTATTGCAGCACTTGGTTTATTACTTGTGTATTTAGCACTTGCTTACCTTGGAGCTTCTAGTGTATCACTTGGAATGGGTGCAAACGGAGGAATTATTTTAACAAATGTTGTGAATCATTTATTTGGAAGTTACGGAACTTTATTACTAGGTATTGCGATTACAGCAGCATGTTTAACAACTTCTGTAGGTATCGTCGCTGCTTGTGGAGAATACTTTTCTTCCTTATTACCGAAACTTTCATATCAAAAAGTTGTTTTCATTTTCTGTGTATTAGCATTTATGGTAGCGAATCTTGGATTAACTCAGTTAAATGCATTAGCATTACCAATTTTAATTGCAATTTATCCAATTGGAATCGTTCTTATCGTATTATCACTCGTTGAAAACTACGTTCGTCTTCCATTAGCGATGTACGTGGGGGGGATTGTAGGAGCATTTGCAATAAGTTTCTTTGATGGACTACACAATGCGAATCTTCAAATTGCAGCATTAGCACCTATTTTAGATAAGATCCCATTATATAGTGTAGGGATTGGCTGGTTAATTCCAGGTATGATCGGTATAGGATTTGGTTATATAATTTCTAAGTTTCAAAAGCATGAAATTGCTGTAGAAAAATAGAGAAAAGAGGCTTTCTATGAAAGGAGGCCTCTTTTTTTGTAGGAAAAGCCGTATATAGGGAAATTTAGATATTAAAAATTTTATACGTAATATAGTTGACAAAAAAATTATGAGTAGGCTAAGATTGACTTAGTTGTGGAAATATTGGAAAGGAAGTGACGGGAGCAAGGAAAGAGGTTTTCTATGACTATATCATTTTGGGAAGAAGAGGTGATAGAACAATAGAAGAGGTAGGTTATTTTTTTTGATTTGCATTGAGAATGATAATCAATAAAACAATTGAAGTATTTTATAGAGCTTATTATAGCGGAAATGAAGGGAATTATTTTTTTGATCTTCAATGAGAATGATAATCAACGATGCTTATGTTACATAAAGTAATGACAATTAAATAAAGGAGAAGAGATTATTTTCTCTTACCTATTGAGAATAATTATCATTTTCAAATTATAAAGCGAAAGATAAACAAGGAGGAAGTAAGCAAGATGAGAAAGTTTTCAGTATTACCCGCATTTATCATAACGTTAGTATGTATGCTAGCTTTTCTCGTAATGCCATCTGGACAAGCTTCAGCAAAATTAGCTGACGGTATTTACGATATTAACTACGTTATCAAAAAGGCGGAAGATGATTCGGCTTCAATGGCAAATGATTATTTTGAAAAACCAGCTAAGTTAGTTGTAAAAAATGGTGAGATGAAAGTACAAGTTCCAATGAATCATAGTGCTTGGATTACAGAATTTAAATCACCAGATAATGGTAATTTTGTTGATTCAAAAGTAATTAGTAAGGACGAAGCAGCAGATAAAAGAACGGTTGAATTTAAAGTTGATGATTTATCTAAACCGTTAGGAGTAAAAATTCATGTTGTTGTACCAAGTGCAAACTATGATCACCACTACACAATTCGTTTTGCATTTGATGCAAACGTAAAAGCTGTAGGCGACGATAACAATGCAGCTGTTGTAACAAAAACTGATGATCAAACTAAAAAAGATGGACAAGTAAAAGAAGAGCAAAAGAAAGAAGAAAGTAAAGAAACAAACAAAGATGCAAATAAAGGAACAAATGAGAGTGGCAAGGCTGAAAAAACAGATAACCCAAAAACAGGTGATGATGCACGCATTGGATTATTTGCAGCGTTAGTTCTTATCTCGGGCGTTTTCTTAGTTCGTAAAGTGAAGTTAAGTAAATAAATTTTAAAAGGGAGAGTAATTCTATTGAACAGGTATTTAAAGATTGTTGTTGCAATGTTTCTAACGATTTTTACATTCGTATCAACACTACACCCCCTTGCAGTTCAAGCAGCTACAACTTTAGCTGACGGTGAGTATTCAATTGGGTTCAAAGTGTTAAAAGATACATCAGATGAAGAGTCAATGATGAATCAATATTCAGTAAGCCCGGGAACTTTAAAAGTGAAGGATGGGAAAAAGAAAGTATCCTTTACATTAACGAATAGTTCGTGGATTACGAAGTTTGAAACAGAAAAAGCAGGTCAGTTCATTGAGACAAATGTAATTAGTGAAGATAAAGAAAAAGATACAAGAGTAGTAGAATTTGATGTAGAAGATGTAGAGAAGGTATTAAATGCGAAAGTAAAAGTAGATATTGACTTTTTAAATTATCATCATGACTATAACGTTCGTATCGCATTTGATCAAAATAGCATTACACCAATTCATGTAGAAGAACCAGACGAAAAAGAGGACCCAGCTAATAAGCCAGATCCAAATGAAACTACGGATCCAGGTCAGAAGCCCGACCAAAAGCCTGACCCAGATCAACAACCAAATTCTAACACAATTGCAGATGGTGAGTACAGCATTCCATTTAAAGTGTTAAAAGATAAAACAAATGAAGAATCTAAAATGAATACTTACATGGAAAATCCAGGGGTATTGAAAGTGGAAAATGGTAAGAAAAAAGCAATTGTAACGCTAAAAAGTAGCTCATTAATTAAAAATTTCCAAACGGAAAAAGATGGTGCATTTGTTGATGCAAAAGTAGTGAGTGAGGATAAAGAAAAAGATACAAGAGTAGTAGAGTTTGAAGTAGCCGATTTATCAAAAAAACTGAATACAAAAGTATTCATCGAGATGGCATCAAAAAATTACAAGCAAACGCATGACGTACAACTTGTATTTGAGCAAGACAAACTTGAACCAATTAAAAGTGGAGATAAACAACCAGATGGAGATAAACAACCAGACGGAGATAAACAACCAGACGGAGATAAACAACCAGATGGAGATAAACAACCAGACGGAGACAAGCAACCAGATGGAGACAAACAACCAGACAGAGACAAACAACCAGATGGAGACAAACAACCAGACGGAGACAAGCAACCAGATGGAGATAAACAACCAGACGGAGACAAACAACCAGATGCTGAAACAATTAAAGATGGCGAATACAGCATCAATTTTAAAGTGTTAAAAGATAAAACCGAAGAAATTTCAATGATGAACACGTACACGAAGAGTCCAGGTGTATTAAAAGTGAAAGAGGGCAAAAAGTATGTATCCTTCACATTAACGAATAGTTCATGGATTACAAAGTTTGAGTTTGAGAAAAATAATTCGTTTGTTAATGCAAGTGTATTAAGCGAAGATTCGAAAGCTGATACAAGAGTAGTGGAAGTAGAAGTAGCCGATTTATCGAAAAAATTGAATGCAAAAGTGAAAGTAGATATCGATTCAATGAATTACCACCATTTCTATGATATTCAATTTGCATTTGATAAAGACAGCATACGGTCTTTAGACAACCAAGGTGGAAAAGACAACCAAGGCGGAAACAACAACCAAGGCGGAAAAGACAACCAAGGCGGAAACAACAACCAAGGTGGAAAAGACAACCAAGATGGAAAAGACAACCAAGGCGGAAACAACAACCAAGATGGAAAAGACAACCAAGGCGGAAACAACAACCAAGGTGGAAAAGACAACCAAGGTGGAAACAACAATCAAGGTGGAAAAGACAACCAAGGCGGAAAAGACAACCAAGATGGAAAAGACAACCAAGGCGGAAACAACAACCAAGGTGGAAACAACAATCAAGACAATAACATAACAATTGATCCAAATGCTCTTAAAGATGGTGAATACAGTATCGGTTTTAAAGTGTTAAAAGATAAAACTGAAGAAATTTCAATGATGAACACATATACGAAGAGTCCAGGCGTATTAAAAGTGAAAGATGGTAAGAAGTATGTATCCTTCACATTAACGAATAGCTCATGGATTACAAAGTTTGAGTTTGAAAAGAATGGCGCGTTCGTCGATGCAAAAGTATTAGGTACAAGTAAAGAGCGAGATACAAGAGTAGTAGAAGTGGAAGTAGATGATTTATCGAAAAAGCTAAATGCAAAAGTGAAAGTAGATATCGATGCGATGAACTATCACCATGTTTACGATATTCAATTTGCATTTGATAAAGGTAGTATTAAAGCTTTAGGTAACCAGGGCGGAAACAACAACCAAGATGGTAAAGGTAACCAAGGTGGAAACAATAATCAAGATGGTAACGGTAACCAAGGCGGAAATAATAACAAAAATGGACACGTAACAGTTGATCCAAAAAATTTAAAAGACGGTCAATATGATATTGCTTTTAAAGTGTTAAAAGATAAAACGGATGAGATTTCAATGATGAATCAATACGTTGTAAATCCAGCGAGATTAACAGTAAAAGATGGCAAAAAATATGTTGCGGTGGCACTAAAAGATAGTGCGTGGATTACGAAATTCCAAACAGAAAACGCTGGTGCATTTGTTGATGCAAAAGTAGTGAGTGAAGATAAAAATGCAAATACGAGAGTAGTAGAATTTGAGATTGATGATTTATTTGCGAAATTAAATGCGAAAGTAAAAGTAGATATCGATTCAATGAACTACCATCATTTCTATGACGTACAAATTCAATTTGATACAAATAGTATTGGTGCAGTAGGAACTATTAAAGAGGATCCAAAAAACGATCCGAAAAATCCAGTGATTACACCGAAAGTAAAAAATGTAAAAACAACTGGTACTCCTGATTTTAATCGAAATGCAGATGGTAAGAAGAAAAACGATGCTACAGATAATGGTGCAAAAAAAGAGAAAAACTCAAAAACAGCAGATACAGCACAGATTGGAATGTATATGTTGCTATTACTAGGATCACTTGCTTTCTTAGTTCGTAAATATAGAGCAGGTAGACTGTAAAACTTGGAGTCTTGATGCATGGTTTCATGCATCAAGACTCGTTTCATATTGTACTGAAAGGAGTGGTGATTGAGAGTGAAGAAAATCACGAGTGTATTCATGGCTATCATTCTTTTATTTAGTATAGCTGGGTGCTCATCATCAAAAAAAGAAACGGCAAAAAAGGTAAAGAGCAGTAATGAGGAACGTGTTATTGCAACGACAGTCGCCGTGACCGAAATTATGGCTGCGTTAGAAGTAGATTTAGTTGGTGTTCCAACTAGTTATAAAACATTACCGAAGCGTTATAAAGTTTTACCGGATGTTGGAAATCCGATGAGTCCTGATATGGAAAAAGTAAAATCACTGAAACCATCAGAAGTATTATCTGTTACGACACTTGAATATGAGTTGAAGCCAGTTTTTAATGAAGCGGGCATTAAAGCAAACTTTTTAAATTTAACGAGTTTAAAAAATATGCAAAACTCAATTACAGAACTGGGTAAAAAATATGGGCGTGAGAAACAGGCTGAAGCAGTCGTAACAAAGTTTGATAAAAAGGTTGCAGACATTCAAAAACAAGTAAAAGGGAAGAAAGAACCGACAGTCCTTATTTTACTTGGAGTGCCTGGAAGCTATTTAGTAGCGACAGAACACTCATATATTGGGGATTTAGTAAAACAGCTAGGTGGTAAAAATATCGTACAAGGTGAAAAGGTAGAGTATTTAGCTTCTAATACAGAGTATTTAAAAAAAGCTGACCCAGATATTATTTTACGTGCAGCACATGGTATGCCAGATGAAGTTGTGAAAATGTTTGATAAGGAATTTAAAACGAACGATATTTGGAAGCATTTTGCTGCAGTTAAAAATAATAGAGTGTACGATTTAGAAGAGCGTTTATTTGGAACAACAGGGAATTTAGCAGCTATAGAGGCGTTAGATGAACTAAAGAAAATGATGTATCCATGATACATTTCATAAATAAAGGAAGATTACGATGAATAAAAAATTTTGGAGTTTTTTCATAGTTACTGTATTACTCGTTGTGATGACTACTATTTCGGCAGTGAAAGGGAGTCTAGAAGTTGGAGTTTTTGAGCTTTTACAAGGTATATTTACAGAGACAAATGAAGATGTTGAAGTCATTAAAGATTTACGTTTCCCGCGCATTATTATTGCACTTTTTACTGGAGCAGCGCTTGCTGTTTCTGGTGTGCTCTTCCAAGCTGTTATGAAAAATCCACTTGCGGATGCTGGGGTTATCGGGATATCTTCAGGGGCCAGTTTTATGACGCTTGTTATCATTACGCTATTTCCTCAGTTCTTTTTCTGGACACCACTATTCGCGTTTTTAGGTGGAGCGTTTGCTTGTTATCTCGTTTATTCGTTTTCTTGGAAATCAGGTTTAAGTCCGCTGCGCATCATTTTAATCGGTATAGCGATTAATGCGATGTTTACTGGTTTAAATGAATCTTTCGTTACGATTTGCGGATATTTCATTAAAAGTATTAAACAGACGACAACATCTAATATAACGATGAAGACATGGAGCGATGTGGAAGTGCTTGTTACATATGGATCGATTGGCCTCATACTTGCACTGTTTGTAGGGGCATGGTGTAATTTATTATCTTTACAAGATAAAACGGCTAAAAACCTTGGACTGCATGTGACAAGGGTACGCCTTATTATTTCAGCCATTGCTGTCCTGTTAGCAGCTGTATCAACTGCGATTGCGGGCGTTATCGCTTTCGTTGGATTACTTATCCCACATATTTCAAGGCAATTGGTTGGATCAGACCATAAAGTACTTATTCCGTTTTCAGCCCTTGCAGGTGCGTTATTAATTTTAACGGCGGACACAATCGGTAGGCTAATCGTACCGCCTAATGAAATTCCAGCGGCAACGATTATGGCAGTTATCGGTGGTCCGTTCTTAATATTCTTGCTTAGAAAGAGTGATCGAGTTCATGGAAATTAAAAATGTAACCTTTTCTTATGATAATGTAACGGATCGCTTAAAGTCTGTTAGTAGTGAGATAGAGGTTGGAAAAATTACAACAATTATTGGTCCAAATGGTTGTGGGAAATCAACATTACTAGGTGTTATGTCGCGAAATCATAATCCCCGTAGCGGGGAAGTAATGCTAGATGGGAAAGCTATTAGCCAGTATAAGCCGAAAGAATTTGCTAGAAAGCTAGCGGTCGTTCATCAGCAAAATGAGGCGCCATCAGATATTACAGTTGAGAAATTGACGAGTTTTGGGCGTATGCCATATAAAAATATTTTTTCTACACAAAGTGATGAGGATAGCGAAGCAATCGAAAGAGCATTGACGTGTACGAGACTACAAGATAAGCGTGATAAGCCAATACATGCATTATCTGGTGGAGAAAGGCAACGTGTTTGGATTGCGATGACTTTAGCGCAAAATACGCCCATGCTGTTCTTAGATGAACCGACGACGTATTTAGATATCTATTATCAGCTTGAAATATTAGAGTTAGTGAAAGAGTTAAATGAAGTACATGGTTTAACGATTGTTATGGTATTACATGACATTAATCAAGCAATCCGTTATAGCGATCATATTATCGTTATGAAAGATGGAGAAATTGTGATGAAGGGTAAGCCAGGTGAAGTCGTAACGGAAGAAATGATTAAGACGATATATGGTGTAGACGTTGTTGTAAAGCACGATGAAGATACAGGGTTATACATGGTACCAATGGGAATTTAAAGGCTGAGTATAATCCGTTTTGAGGTGATAATTTGAATAGTAAGAAAGAACGGAAAAAGAATTCTTTTTTTCAACGAATACTTACAATTGTATTTTTAGGAATATTTTTCTATTCAATGTATGAATTGGGTGGGATTTTCATGGATTATTATGAAAATCGTAAAGTAATGGCTGAGGCGCAGCATATTTATAAGAGAAGTCCAATGGAAGAAAAATCAGAAGATGGGGAGGTACGTAAACAGTTTCAAGCTCTCCAAAAAATCAACCCAGAAATAGTTGGATGGATTACGATGGATGATACACAAATTAATTATCCAATCGTTCAAGCGAAGGATAATGATTATTATTTATTTCGTAATTACAAAGGTGAAGATATGAGGGCGGGAAGTATTTTTATGGACCATCGCAATGATGTGAAATCTCAAAATCGAAATACGATTTTATATGGTCATCGTATGAAGGACGGTTCTATGTTTGGGAGTTTAAAAAAGATGTTGGATGAAGATTTCTTCATGTCCCATCGTAAATTGTATTACGATACATTATTTGAAGGATACGACGTTGAAGTGTTTTCAGTATATACGACAACAACGGACTTTTATTACATTGAAACGGATTTTGAAAGCGATGCAGCATATACAGCGTTCTTAAAGCAAATTCAAGATAAATCACTTTACAAAACGGATACGGAATTGACGGCTAATGATGAAATTGTAACATTTTCTACATGTGACTATGCGCTTGATCCAGAGGCTGGAAGGTTAGTTGTACATGCAAAATTAGTGAAAAGAAATTAAAGAAAAAAGTATAGAATATGAGGAGTGATAACGCTCCTCATATTCTATACTTTAAAAAAATGATTTTTACTGTGCAGCAGCCATTGGCATACGTACAACTTTAACATCATAGTAAGCTATTTTATTATCAAGAATAAAGTCTGGTCGCCCACCTTGATGTGAGTGAGCATCTTTAAAGGCAGAGCTCTTTGTCCAGCCTTGAAAATCTTCTTTTGCATTCCAACGAGTGCTAATTGTTACTTCATCGTAATCAACTGTATTTTGTGTTAAAAGAACTTCTAGACCTAAAAAGCCAGGCATTGTTTCGACTTTACCTACTTTATTAAAACGCTCAATTAATTTATGTCCATTGCCCTTCGTAATTTTAGTTGTATTTGTAACAATAATCATGTGTATTCCTCCTATATAGATCACTTTATTTTCGAGAACTCATATACATTAAATGATAATGAAAATCATTATCAATGTCAATAGTAATTATGAAATATACAATTTTTTTGGTTATTGTGGATAGGAAGATGTTTACTTTAAAAGTTAGTAAATGTATAGCGGTTTGCGAGAGTATGAGCTAGTTGTACTAGCAAAGCAATAATATGGTATAGTGAAACGAGGCTGTTTTTTAGCCTCGTTTTTTACATGCTTCCTACGAATTAGAAAGCATTCAAATGGAAAGGAAGACATTACATGCGATCAGAAGTAACTATAAAAATAAAACCGAAATTTATAAAAGAAATTAAAAGTGGATATCCGCTTATTTTAAAAGATGCAATTCAAAACTTAAATGATGTTCGAGAAGAAGGAACAATCATTAAAGTGGTAGATGAGAAGAACCAATTCATCGGAAAAGGTTATTATGGAAAACAAAATAAAGGATATGGTTGGATTTTAACGAGAAAAGAGAGTGAACAAATTAATCAATCTTTCTTTGAAAGTAAAATAAAATCCGCCTTACATAAACGCAAGCCATTTTACAAATCAAGTGATACGACAGCATTCCGTGTTGTAAACGGTGAAGGTGATGGGCTTGGAGGCTTAATCATCGATTATTATGACGGCTATTATGTAGTAAGTTGGTATAGTGAAGGGATTTATACTTTCAGAGATGAGATTATAGCAGCTCTTCAAAAAGTAGCAAACTTTAAAGGTATTTATGAGAAAAAGCGCTTTGATACGAAAGGGAAATACATTGAAGGTGATGATTTCGTAGCAGGAGAGCGCGGTGAATTCCCGCTTATCGTAAAAGAGAATGGTGTGAACTTTGCGGTTTATTTAAATGACGGAGCGATGGTTGGTGTATTTTTAGATCAACGTAACGTTCGAAAACAAATTCGTGATAAATATGCAAAGGGAAGAACAGTGTTAAATATGTTCTCTTATACAGGTGCTTTCTCTGTATTTGCAGCGCTTGGTGGAGCGAGCAAAACGACGAGTGTCGACCTTGCAAATCGTAGTTTAAGTAAAACGATTGAGCAGTTTAGTGTAAATGAAATTGATTATGAAGCACAAGATATTATTGTAGAAGATGTGTTTTTATATTTCAAATATGCAGCTAAGAAAAAGATGAAATTTGATATGGTCGTACTAGACCCTCCAAGCTTTGCCCGCTCAAAAAAATATACATTTAGTGCAGCAAAAGATTATAAAAACTTATTAAAAGAAACAATTGCCATTACAGAAAATAACGGGATTATCGTTGCTTCTACAAATTGTAGCGCGTTCGATATGAAAAAGTTTAAAGGCTTTATCGATACAGCATTTAAAGAAATGAACGGCAAATATAAAATATTAGAAGAACATTCTTTACCAGAAGATTTCCGTACAATCGATCAATTTAAAGAAGGAGACTATTTAAAAGTAGTTTTCATCGAGAAAATTAAAGGTTAATAAAGAAAAGGAGCTCGAGTTTACTTGAGCTCCTTTTCTTATTGGACGATATTTTGTACTCTACCGACTTGCCCGTCCTGCAATCGTACTTTAATGCCATGCGGATGAGAAGGGGAGTTTGTTAAAATATCTTTTACAATGCCACGTGTTAATTTGCCAGTGCGTTGATCTTGTTTTAATACAATATCAACTTCAAGGCCGGGTGCGATATTAGAACGTTTTTGTCCGTTCATTTATACACCTGTACGTCTACGTTGGTTGTTTGTTTTCTTTGTTTGTTGGTTTTGTAATTTTTTTGTTTCTTGGCTTTGGTTTTTTGCATTTTGACCATTACCGTTACCTTGCTTTTTCTTTGCAAGTTGTTCACGCATTAAATCAGCTAAGCTTACTTTTTTGTTTTCTGACATGATAAGTCTCCTTTATATAAAGTTAATTATGAACTATCGTAGTAAATTTCATCATATCATTGTTATGGAAGGAAGGGAAGTTGGTTTGAAAATTCATATAATTCTTCACAGTGTTCATTCGTTACGATACAATTAAAATGTTAATGTTTGTAAAAAAAGGGGATAGAAATATGTCACATCATATTTTATTAGTTGAAGATGATATCTCAATTCAAGAGATGGTGGGAAAATATTTAATGAAGGAAGGCTTTCAAGTTACAATTGCGTCTGATGGAGAAGAAGGGGTGCAAGCCTTTTTTAAATCACCTTTTGATTTAGTTATCCTCGATATCATGATGCCGAAGTTAGATGGATTAGAGGTTGTACGTATTATTCGTGAGAAGAGTGCAGTTCCGGTTTTAATGATGTCAGCAAAAGATACAGATGTTGATAAAGCTGTTGGATTAGGACTTGGAGCAGATGATTACATTTGTAAGCCATTTTCTATGATTGAATTGGCTGCACGTGTAAAAGCAGGTATTCGAAGATCTACGAAATATTCAACGACAGAAACAACAGAAAAAATGATTCAGATTGGTGATTTAACCATAGATCCAATCAACTTTACTGTGGAGAAAAACGGGAAGCCTCTCAAACTTACTTTAAAAGAATTTGAGATTTTGAAACTGTTCGTAAAGAATCAAAATCGTGTATTTACGAAAGCTCAAATATATACGTTAGTTTGGAATGAAGAGTATTACGGTGATGATAATGTTATTAATGTTCATATGAGAAGATTGCGTGAGAAAATCGAAAATGATCCATCTAATCCAGAATATATTAAAACGTTATGGGGCATCGGCTATAAGCTGGAAGTGATGTAGTATGGTCAATTTGTTAATGGGCATTATTTTTATATTGTTATGTGTCATTTACATACAATATAAAATGAGAAAAACTAGTATCAAAAATTTACGATACACATATGAAAAGCTAGAAAGTATTGTAAATGAACAAACAGGCGAGAAGTTACTCATTATGACGGATGATCAAGAATTACAAAAGTTATTAGTGGCGATTAATCATTTATTAGATGCAAAGCAGAAAACGAATGCAGATCATGCGAAAGTAGAAATTTCAATGAGAAAAATGCTTTCAAATATTTCGCATGACTTAAAAACACCACTAACAGTTATTCTTGGATATACAGAAATGTTAAATGAGGATGAAACGATAAACAAAGAAGAACAGCAAGTATTACTTGAAAAGGTGCATGTGAAAACATTAGAAGTAATGGAATTGATTCATAAGTTTTTTGATTTAGCAAAATTAGAATCAGGTGACAAAGCAATCGAGATAACAAAAGTAAATATGAATGAAGTTTGTCGCGAGAAAATTTTATCCTTTTATGATTTGGTGACAGCGAAAGGTTTTCAAGTTCATATTGATATACCAGAAAGAAATATATATGCACTTGGAAATGTAGAAGTATTAGGCAGGGTATTGAATAATTTAATATCAAATGCGATTACATATGGAGACGATGGAAAGATGATCGGTATGACTTTAAGAGAGGATGCAACGAGTGTGTATATAGATGTATGGGACACAGGAAAAGGAATTGATGAGTCTCATATTGACAAAGTGTTTGAGCGTATGTACACACTTGAAGATTCCAGAAATAGATTGTACCAAGGTAGCGGTCTAGGATTAACGATTACGAAAAGGCTTGTGGAGGCGATGGATGGAGAAATTCATCTTTCTAGTAAGCCGTATGAAAAAACGACTTTTACAGTTTTATTAACAAAGATGCAGTTTTAGCTTGTAGAGCAGTAGATTCTACAAGCTTTTTTTTCAGCGTAAGGAATTTGTAAGGAACGGGTAAGAAAAAAGAGATTTCCGTTGTCTATTATAGAAATATAGAGTAGTGCGAAAGGGGAAAGTGACATGACATATATATTAAAAACGAACCAGTTAACGAAAGTGTTTAAAGGAAAAGAGGTCATTTCTAGTGTTAATATGCATGTGAAAAGAGGAGAGATTTACGGCTTTTTAGGACCGAACGGTGCGGGTAAAACAACGATTATGAAAATGATTACGAATTTAATTAAACCGACGAGCGGAGATATTGAAATTTTCGGTGAGAAGTTAACAGACACTTCTTATGAAGTATTAAAAAGAATGGGGACAATTATTGAATATCCGGTTTTTTATGAGAAACTAACGGCGAAGGAAAACTTAGAATTACATTGTGAATATATGGGTTATTACGATAAAAATGCAATTGATCATGCTTTAAATTTAGTGAAACTGCACGGCATAGATAATAAAAAAGTAAAAGATTTCTCATTAGGGATGAAACAACGACTCGGTATTGCAAGGGCAATCATGACAAAACCAGAGCTACTTATTTTAGATGAACCGATTAACGGTTTAGATCCAATTGGTATTAAAGAATTGCGAGACTTATTTAAAATGCTCTGCAAAGAATATGGCATTACTTTATTAGTTTCTAGTCATATTTTAGGTGAGATGGAACAAATGGCAGATACAATTGGCGTTATTCAAAATGGGAAACTAATAAAAGAAGTTTCAATGAAGAGTATTAATGGAAAACAAACAGAGTACATTGAAATTACTGTTCCTGATGTGAAACGGGCGGCTTATGTTTTAGAAGATAAACTCGGTATAAAAAATTACAAAATAATGAGTGGAAACATAATTCGTGTGTATGATACGGCAGTGTCTCAGCAAGCTATTTCAAAAGCACTTATTATGAACGATGTGGAAATTGAAAGTATTAATAAGAAGCATAGTTCGTTAGAAGAGTATTTCTTGAATGTAATGGATGGGGAAGGCATTCATGCTTAATGGAGGTGGTTTATATGTTTAAACTAATGAAGCTCGAATGGAAGAAACATCAACTATCTAGTTACTTTAAAGGGGTAGCGATTTGTATTATAGCAATTTTTGCTGCAGTAAGCCTTATGGGATTAGGAGCGAAAGGTGAAGTAGATGCGGCGCTCACTGATTTTACAAAATATATGACCTTAGCAAACATCTTTATTAGGATGACATTTCTTATTTTTAGTGCGGTCATTTTATCACGTTTAGTAATTGATGAGTATAAGAACAAAACAATGCAACTACTGTTTATGTATCCATTGCAAAGAAAAATGTTAATGAGGGCGAAATTAACAATTGTTTTTAGTTTTTGTTTTGTGAGCATGGTTATTGCTACTTTCACTATTAGTTTGCTCATATTTTTTATGAATCCAATGATGGGAGTAATTGAAACGCCTGTCACGATGGGTGAAATAATAGCTACCGTTCCAGCTACTTTTATAAATGCATTTATGATATCTGGCATAAGTTTAATTCCTTTATTTTTTGGGATGAGAAAGAAATCGGCACCGACAACGATTACTTCTGCAGTAATAATCGGGATGATAATGAACAGTAACATTGGAAGTAATCAAGTAAGTTTTTATAATTTTATAGCTATCCCAATAGTGCTCTGTTTATTAGGGATTTTTATTAGTTATCTTTCATATCGTAAAATCGACAAGATTGATGTGGCGTAAAACAACGACGAACTGGGGTATGATCAGTGAAGAAAATAATAGTAATTTCTATTTTATTTCTTACAATTGCTAGTGTAGTTTTTGGTTTTAAGGCATTTTAGGGAAAGGATTTTAAGTAAAACAGGAGCAATTTATATTGATTAAGTCTTAAACGAGAGGAGGACCATCATGCTACGTCTTATGAAGCTAGAACTAAAAAAAATTAAGCTCGGATGGTATGTGAAGAGAGCAGTTATTGCAAATATTGTTATACTGGCATTATTGATCTTTGTTAGTATCGTTTCTCAAATAGAAGGAGATCCAGAAATAAGGGATCCACAGGCGATTTTGTTAATGGCTAGTGCATTAGTAAGAGCAACATTTATTATTTTTGGTGGTGTATTAATAGCCAAATTAATAATTGATGAATATAAAAACAAAACAATATTACTGATGTTTTCTTATCCTATTAACCGAAAGAAAATGATGATTAGTAAGTTGGCTATTACAGCAATAGTAACATTCATAACAGTTATTTTATCTAATATTTTTGTAGTAGGAATTTTCTTTGGAATAGATAGTTATTTTTCGATTCTTCCTAATCCATTCACAGTAGATCAATTGATGCAAGAAGGTATAAACCTGGTTCCTTTAGCGATTGCAACTGCGGGAATAAGTTTAATTCCTCTATACTTCGGAATGCGTAAACATTCGGTGCCGACTACAATTGTTTCATCTATTATCGTTGTATTAGTCGCAATTAATAACCAGCCAATGTTTCCTATAGCGACTTTTCTTCCTCTTCAACTAGCATTTGCAGCAATTGGAGTTGCGATTGCATATTACGGAATTAAAAATATAGAGAGGGAAGATGTAACAGTGTGACAAGAATAAGAAAAAAGAGTTGGCGTTACACCAACTCTTTTTTTGTATATGTATGTTTCGTTACTACTCTTTAAATTTGTAGTGTTTACTTAAATACTCTTGAACTCCTGGAGAAATGTTAAAGTTATTAGGACCTTTATATTCGATAGTAAACTCTCCATCTTCACTTGTTTCAAAGGCGATTGCATAGCTATCCATTTTCGAATCGTAAGAAGTATTTTTGACTTTCGCGTCTAGATTAAAGTATTTTGTAATATAATTTTTTGATTCTGCAATTGCTGTTTGTTTTTTCCAAGGGGTACCATAATATGTGAAATAAAGAGATACACTGATAACTCCAATAATAGAAGTTAGTAAAACAGTTCCCATTGCTATTTTTTTTTTTTTGTATTCAATTTGGTTTACCCTCCTAATAATATGTATTTATCTCGCTATTTGTGGGCAGTCCGTAAACGTCAGATTGATTAAAGTTTTACTTTATTTTAACGTATCTTTTCCATAAAACAACCATTTATTAAAAATAGTTTCACATGAAACAAGTTACAGAAAAAGACAAGGTGAAACCATTTATCAAGACCTAAAATGAAAAAAGTTAGATAAATTAAAAGACATTACATATTTTATATGACTAATATGTAATGTCCTTTCTTATTTAACTAAAGCACCCGTTACTTTAAGTACATTTATTCACAATTCTCTTCTTTTAAACAAATTTCGATGAATTCAAAAATATTCTTTGCCTTAATAGCACGTCTTCCCCAATCATGGTAAAAGTATAAAACTTGTCCTGACACTCCAACTTCAGATGGATCTGTGTCAATGCAAAGATAATCTCCGCCACCATTTTCTGCAATTGGAATCCACTTAGAATTCCAAAGATCTGGTTTAAGCTCTTTTTCAATATTTGGCTCTAAATCATCATCAGGATCGAATTCTTCCTGTAAAAATCTCCAATTATTGATAATTTCAGAAGTAGGGGACAGAGTCAAATTCCTTACAAATGGATTCACCCCGGGTTCCCAAGTTTGTCCGTTATACACTCTGTAAAAGCTCTTCATTTCTTCAGGGAGTGTAACCCCCAGTGTATCCTCAATAAGTTGAAACTCTTCATCACTTGCACCTGGCTGAAGATTTAATGATTCTTTAAAGTTACCTTCAGAATTTGATCCTCTTTCGATAATACGTTGCCACAACCATTCAGCTTGATTTATCATGCTATTTATCCTCCTCTTACGTCTTAAACATAATACCTTCACTACAGTGATTGTTTAGTAAATTTTAATCTTATTCAAAATCAAATTCTCATTTCTTCTTACACAAATAAATTTTACCATAAAGATCTATTGTTCTAGTTCAACTATCCTATGTTGTTGTAGTAATAAATGATAAGCTTGTTCGCGAGTCGAATAGGAAAGGAGAACACCTTTCTCTTTATAATAGATATTGAACTATATTTTCAATATCTGTATAACTAATCTAATATGTATAAGAAAAGAGGATATATGCTCATATATTGAACATAATATCCTCTTCTTAGTTTAGTCTATTTAACGTGAACACCTTGTTTTTTTGTCGTTACATTTTAGGAGCTTCCATTCCAGCCACAGCCCATTCTTCTTTTGCAGGGCCGTATACGCCAGGAACGGTTAAGCCAGCTTGTCGCATTAAAACCGTCATTTGTCCGCGGTGATGATTTTGATGATTAATAAGTGTCATTAAAAATATAGAATTCGGCATAGGACGGCCAAAGAAGTCATTAATAGTAGCCAAGTCTTTATCGGTCCATTCACTTTGAAGTGCTTCAACAAAAGCTGCATTCACTTTACGATATTCATCTGCAATTGTTTTTGCTGAAGTTGGCACAGGATAATCTTTTGTTTCTCCTTCAAACTTTAGTCCTGTTCCAGATAGCATAACTGGAATTGCCGTAACGATATGCCAAGCAACTCGTCCTAAATTCCAATGTCCAGGCGCAATTTCTTGTGATAAAGATTTATCCGTTAATGCATTGAGCATTTTCTGAGTAGCCTCAGCTTCGTATTTCCATGATTGTAGAAAGCCTTCAATTGTTTGGTACATATTTATCCCTCCTAATTATGTTTATAGGTTAAGTTCGAGATACTTGATTTATTCCCTTTTAATTAACCTTTTTCCCACTCTTCCTCATCAGCCACAAGAAGTATGGTGCTCCAAGTACAGCAACAACAAGACCAGAAGGAATTTCTTTCGGATATGCAATTGTTCGCCCGATTAAATCAGCAATGGAAAGAAGGATTGCTCCAAACAGTGCTGAACAAACGAATAGTCTTTGGTGATTCATCCCAACAACGATTCTTGCTAAGTGTGGTGCGACAAGGCCTAAAAAGGCAATTGTGCCGACAGCAGCGATATTTACAGATGCAAGTAGTGTCGCTAACACAATTAGAGTTAGGCGCGTTTTATTTACTGGTTGTCCGAGTCCAGTTGCTAAATCATCTCCAAGTACAAGAACATCAAGTTGTTTCATTAAGAAAAAGATAATGAGTACGAGAATAAGCGATGGATATAGAATGATATTTTCTAAGTGATTCCATCCTCTTGCATACGTACTGCCAGATAACCACGTTAAAGCAGCGGCAACATTCAAATTTGCTCTAACGATAAAGATTTGAATAATTGCTGAGCCAAGCGCGGGAATGCCAATCCCTATTAAAGCGAGAGCTGTTGGACTAAATCCTGATTTCCAAGCGAAGAAGAGGACAATTCCAACTGCAAGTAGTCCGCCAATAAATGCACCAATTGGATTGAAGTTTGTATATGTATGAAGACTTTAGAAGAGTGATTTTGTTTAAGCAAAAAGGCGAAAGTACAAGCAAAAGGAGAGAATGTCGCATGTAATAATTATTAGAATGTATGGAATAGACGTGTGCTTATCACTATAGAATCTAGTTTTTTATTATTTGATACGTGTTTTCTAATTCGTTGCTTTTGCTTAAAAGATTGAATTTGAAGGAAGGGATTAGCATGTCTTCATGGCTCAATAATACAAATGGACATTGTGGGTGTAATAATCAAAATGGTGTACATGTTGATACATGCTGTTTTAGTTGCGATGGGACAGTCCCTAAGCTCGGTCCAACAGGTCCAACAGGTCCAACAGGTCCAACGGGAGCAACAGGATCAACAGGAACAACAGGAGCAACGGGAGCAACGGGAGCAACGGGAGCAACGGGAGCAACGGGAGCAACGGGAGCAACGGGAGCAACGGGAGCAACGGGATCAACAGGCGAAACGGGAGCAACGGGAGCAACGGGAGCAACGGGAGCAACGGGAGCAACGGGATCAACGGGATCAACAGGAGCAACAGGATCAACAGGCGAAACGGGAGCAACGGGAACAACAGGAGCAACGGGAGCAACGGGAGCAACGGGATCAACGGGATCAACGGGAGCAACGGGATCAACGGGATCAACGGGAGCAACAGGGGCAACGGGATCAACGGGATCAACGGGATCAACGGGATCAACGGGAACAACAGGAGCAACGGGAGCAACAGGATCAACGGGAGCAACGGGAGCAACAGGATCAACGGGAGCAACGGGAGCAACGGGAGCAACGGGAACAACGGGAGCAACGGGAGCAACGGGAGCAACGGGAACAACAGGAGCAACGGGAGCAACGGGATCAACGGGAGCAACGGGATCAACGGGATCAACAGGGGCAACAGGTCCAACAGGCGACACAGGAGCAACAGGCACAAGTATAACGGCAACATACGCGTTTGCAAATAATACGTCAGGTACAGCAGTATCGGTCCTACTTGGTGGCACAAATGTCCCGCTTCCAAACAATCAGAACATCGGACCAGGAATTACGGTGTCTGGGGGGAACACAGTATTTACAGCTGCAAATGCAGGGAATTATTATATTTCATATACAATTAATATAACAGCTTCGTTATTAGTAAGTTCACGAATTACAATTAATGGAGCGCCACTTGCTGGGACTATCAATGCTCCTGCATTAGCAACAACATCGTTTAGTGCAACAATTATTACGACTCTTGCAGCGGGAAGTGCAATCAGTCTGCAATTGTTTGGATTGTTAGCTGTTGCAACATTATCAACAACTACTCCAGGAGCGGTGTTAACGATTATAAGACTCAGTTAAATAAACCTCTCTTACTCTTTGAAGGGTAGGAGAGTGTTTATACATATAATAAGAAGTTAATGAAGTAAAGCATAGTTATATAAAAGTCAGAATATTATGATTGTAACGCAATGGTGACTATAATATAATGAAAACAATCATCATGAATGAACATTCATTTATTTTTACAAGTATTGGAAGGAGGAATGAGTGTGGAAAAACCTTGGTTACAGAGCTATCCAGAGGAAATTCCAGAAACAATTGCCTATGATATTCAACCACTTCATAGATATTTAGAAAAAATGGTTTCACGTTACCCAGAAAAGAAAGCGCTTCATTTCTTAGGGAAAGATGTAACGTTTGCAGATTTCCATGATAAGGTAAAGAGATTTGCAAACTATCTTCAAAGGCTTGGTATTAAAAAAGGTGATAGAGTCGCGATTATGTTACCGAATTGCCCACAATCTGTAATTGGTTACTATGGTACTTTGCTTGCCGGGGGGATTGTTGTACAAACGAATCCTCTTTATACAGAAAGAGAACTCGAGTATCAACTTCATGATTCGGGAGCAAAGGTCATTCTTTGCCTGGATTTAGTTTTTCCGAGAGTTACTAATGTTCAGAATGCTACAAGGCTTGAGCATGTTATTGTAACTCGTATTGCAGATTTTTTACCGTTCCCTAAAAATTTACTTTATCCATTTGTACAAAAAAAGCAAACAAACCTTGTTGTGAATGTGTCAGAAAGTGAAACAATCCACCTTTGGAAATCAGTAGAAAGGGAAAGTAATACTGATGTTGAAGTTCCATGTGATCCTGAAAATGATCTGGCTCTTTTGCAGTATACTGGTGGAACGACAGGTTTTCCAAAAGGGGTTATGTTAACGCATAAAAACCTTGTTTCAAATACTTTGATGGGTGCACATTGGTTATACAATTGCACAGAGGGAGAAGAAGTAATTCTTGGAGTCCTACCATTTTTCCACGTATACGGCATGACAGCGGTAATGAATTTGAGTATTATGCAAGGATATAAAATGGTGCTTATTCCGAAGTTTGATATGAAAATGGTTTTTGAGGCAATTAAGAAACATAAAGTTACATTATTTCCAGGAGCACCAACTATTTATATTGCCCTTTTAAATAGCCCTCTTTTAAAAGAATACGATATTTCTTCTATTCAGGCTTGTATAAGTGGCTCTGCACCGCTTCCAGTAGAAGTACAGGAAGAGTTTGAGAGAGTTACAGGTGGTAAATTAGTAGAAGGATATGGATTAACAGAGTCATCACCAGTTACACATGGGAACTTTTTATGGGAAAAACGTGTGCCAGGAAGTATTGGTGTGCCGTGGCCGGATACAGAAGCAATCATCATGTCACTTGAAACGGGAGAGGCATTACCCCCAGGTGAAATTGGTGAAATTGTTGTAAAGGGCCCGCAAATTATGAAGGGGTATTGGAATAAACCAGAAGAAACAGCAGCTGTATTGCAAGATGGCTGGCTTCATACCGGTGATGTTGGCTACATGGATGAGGATGGCTTTTTCTATGTGAAAGATCGTAAGAAAGATATGATTGTTGCTAGTGGATTTAATGTATATCCTCGTGAAGTGGAAGAGGTATTATATGAAAATGAAAAGGTGCAAGAAGTAGTAACAATTGGCGTCCCTGATCCGTACCGTGGGGAAACAGTAAAAGCATTTGTTGTTTTGAAGGAAGGCGCCGAATGCACGGAAGAAGAGTTAGATCAGTTTGCACGTAAATATTTAGCAGCATACAAAGTACCGAAAGTATATGAGTTTAGAAGTGAATTACCGAAGACGACAGTCGGAAAGATTTTACGCCGTGTCCTAATAGATGAAGAAAAGAAAAAGAGTGAGGATGAGCAAACGGGCTAAGGCCCTTTCTTTTTGAAAAAATAGGATTGACACTTTTCTAAATAGTCAGTATTATAAGAATATGAATGACTATTCATTCAGTCATCTTCTTGAAGGGGACAGTAAAGTGAAGAAAAATAGACCGAAATACAATCAAATTATTGATGCGGCAGTCATTGTGATTGCGGAGAATGGATACCACCAAGCACAAGTTTCGAAAATCGCAAAGCAAGCTGGGGTAGCTGATGGCACGATTTATTTATATTTTAAAAATAAAGAAGATATATTAATATCCTTATTCCAAGAGAAGATGGGGGAATTTGTCGAAACAATTCGTCAAAAAACAGCAGGAATTGAAAGCGCTGTAGCGAAATTGTTCATGTTGGTAGAAACGCACTTCTTGCTGTTATCACAAAATGATCCTCTTGCTATCGTTACGCAATTAGAGCTAAGACAGTCCAATCAAGACTTACGCCTTAAAATAAATGAAGTATTAAAAGGCTACTTACAAGTTATGGATGAGATTTTAGAGACAGGCATAAAGCAAGGTGAATTCCAAGCGGACTTAAATGTTCGTGTGGCAAGACAAATGATCTTTGGAACAGTAGATGAAGTTGTGACCAATTGGGTAATGAGCGATCATAAGTATGATCTGGTCGCACTTTCAAAAACGGTACATGGGCTACTTATTGCAGCTTGTGGTTATCGTCAATAATGGGAGGGATCATGTTGAAATTCCTATCTGTAAGAGTTGAAGACCATATCGCGGTGGCGACGTTAAACCACGCACCAGCGAATGCGATGTCTTCGCAAGTTATGCATGACGTTACTGAATTAATCGATCAAGTAGAAAAGGATGATAACATTCGTGTTGTTGTTCTCCATGGTGAAGGACGCTTTTTCTCAGCAGGAGCAGATATTAAAGAATTTACATCTGTTACTGAAGCGAAGCAAGCGACTGAGCTGGCGCAGCTTGGACAAGTTACGTTTGAGCGCGTAGAAAAATGTTCAAAACCAGTTATTGCAGCAATTCATGGAGCGGCACTGGGCGGTGGCCTGGAGTTTGCTATGTCTTGCCACATGCGCTTTGCAACTGAAAGTGCAAAACTTGGTTTGCCTGAATTGACGCTCGGATTAATTCCTGGCTTTGCAGGTACGCAGCGCTTACCACGTTATGTTGGGAAAGCAAAAGCTTGTGAAATGATGTTAACAAGTACACCAATTACTGGTGCAGAAGCATTGAAATGGGGACTTGTTAACGGATTGTTCTCTGAAGAATCACTTTTAGATGATACGCTTAAAGTCGCAAAACAAATTGCTGGAAAAAGTCCAGCAACAACTCGTGCTGTATTAGAGTTATTGCAAACGACAAAATCGTCTCATTATTACGAAGGTGTACAGCATGAAGCTCAAGTTTTTGGTGAAGTATTTACGAGTGAAGATGGAAGAGAAGGTGTAGCGGCGTTTTTAGAAAAACGTAAGCCTTCATTTAGTGGCAGGTAGTTCAATTATTTTTTTAATATAAATTAACAGAATTTTAAAATTGATAGAATCTTTCCGAAAAATAAGGGGGTAAATGGAATGAACATCTACGTACTCATGAAACGAACATTTGATACAGAAGAAAAAATCGTAATTAAAAACGGTGCAATTTACGATGGCGAAGCGGAATTCATCATCAACCCTTACGATGAATATGCGATTGAAGAAGCAATTCAAGTAAGAGATGCACAAGGTGGAGAGGTTACTGTCGTAACAGTTGGCGGGGAAGATAGTGAGAAAGAACTTCGTACTGCATTAGCGATGGGCTGTGATAAAGCGGTATTAATTAATATTGAAGATGATGTTGAAAACGGTGACCAGTTCACGACAGCAAAAGTACTTGCTGAATATTTAAAAGATAAAAATGCAGATTTAATTTTAGGCGGGAACGTTGCGATTGACGGAGCGTCTGGACAAGTTGGTCCACGCGTAGCTGAAGCGTTAAATATCCCATACGTAACGACAATTACAAAACTTGAAATTGACGGTACAAACGTGAAAATTGAGCGTGATGTTGAAGGTGACACAGAAGTTATTGAAACATCATTACCAGTTTTAGTAACAGCGCAACAAGGTTTAAATGAACCTCGTTATCCATCGCTTCCAGGTATTATGAAAGCGAAGAAAAAGCCGCTAGAAGAAGTAGAATTAGATGATTTAGATTTAGAAGAAGATGATGTGGAAGCAAAGACAAAAACAATTGAAATCTATTTGCCTCCTAAGAAAGATGCAGGAAAAGTGTTACAAGGCGAGCTGCAAGATCAAGTAAAAGAACTTGTATCGTTGCTCCATACAGAAGCGAAAGT
The DNA here is from genome assembly GCF_050279585.1 of Bacillus sp. NPDC094064. NCBI lineage: Bacteria > Bacillati > Bacillota > Bacilli > Caryophanales > Bacillaceae > Bacillus > Bacillus sp. NPDC094064. The sequence goes on along the minus strand of NZ_JBNNUI010000004.1, from coordinate 56,947 downwards.
AATCTAATAAAATACGAAATTATATACGCAGGAGGGAAAAAACTATGGCTCGTAAAGTATTAGTAATGGGTGAAGTTCGTGACGGATCGCTACGTAACGTTTCGTTTGAAGCGGTAGCAGCAGCAAAAACAATTGCAGAAGGCGGTGAAGTGGTAGGTCTTCTAGTTGGAGACAGTATTGCCTCTTTTGCAAGTGAATTGATTCATTACGGTGCAGATCGCGTTGTGACAGTTGAAAGTGATAAATTAAAATCATATACGTCTGATGGTTATGCACAAGCGTTTTTAGCTGTATATGCTGAAGAAAAACCAGAAGGTATTGTATTTGGACATACAGCACTTGGTAAAGATTTATCGCCAAAATTAGCTGCAAAGCTTGAGGCTGGTCTAGTTTCTGACGTAACTGCTTTAGAAGTTGAAGGTGGAAATGTTATCTTTACTCGTCCAATCTACTCTGGTAAAGCGTTTGAGAAGAAGATTGTAACTGACGGTATATTATTTGCGACAGTGCGTCCAAATAATATCGCAACTCTTGAAAAAGATGAGTCTCGCACAGGTGACGTGTCTTCTATTACAGTTGATGTGAAGGATTTACGTACAATCATTCAAGATGTTGTCCGCAAAACTGCAGAAGGTGTTGATCTTTCTGAAGCGAAAGTAATCATCGCTGGTGGACGCGGTGTGAAGAGTGAAGAAGGATTTAAACCATTAAAAGAGTTAGCTGACGTATTAGGCGGCGCTGTTGGTGCATCTCGTGGTGCTTGTGACGCTGAGTATTGCGATTACTCATTACAAATCGGCCAAACTGGTAAAGTTGTTACGCCAGACTTATACATTGCATGCGGTATTTCTGGTGCGATTCAGCATTTAGCTGGTATGTCTAACTCAAAAATTATCGTTGCGATTAATAAAGATCCAGAAGCGAGTATCTTCAAAGTAGCTGACTACGGTATTGTCGGTGACCTATTTGAAGTCGTACCTCTTTTAACAGAAGAATTTAAAAAGTTAAAAGTACATTCATGATTTGAGTACCCTTGAGTTCCAAGTGAAGTACCCCTATATATAGAAAAAGGTGAGAGATCCCCTGTCTCTCACCTTTTTAGTATTTTATCCGTATTTTTATATAGTATAAAGGAACATTTTTTTGTTACAATACATAACGATACATAATATTCGCCACGTATATAAGTTAATGATATACTCTTGGTAGAATATACTTGAAGGAGGAAATAAAAATGGCAATTGTAAATGCAAATGACCAAAGCTTCGCAGCTGAAACTAGCGAAGGTGTTGTATTATTAGATTTCTGGGCACCTTGGTGTGGGCCTTGTAAAATGATCGCTCCTGTATTAGAAGAAATCGATGCAGAATTAGGCGAGAAAGTAAAAGTAGTAAAAGTAGACGTTGATGAAAACCAAGAAACTGCTCGTCAATTCGAAGTAATGAGCATTCCAGCTCTTTTCGTATTAAAAGACGGTAAAGTAGTTGATCAAGCGTTAGGTTACAAACCGAAAGAAGCGTTAGTAGAATTAGTTTCTAAACACTTCTAAAATAAAAAAGCTACCATTTGGTAGCTTTTTTTATTTTCTTTTTTTACACCTTTCCGTTACAATAAAGGAACGTATGTTGGGTGTTTTGGCATAGTATGTTTTCATGTGAAAATAAAAAAGCTAAGCATGTAGAAATGGGGGTAGACGAGTGCACGGACATTTGAAAGAGAAATTGGCTATTTTACCAGACCAACCTGGTTGTTATTTAATGAAAGATAAGCAAGGAACGGTTATATATGTTGGAAAGGCAAAAGTGTTAAAAAACCGTGTGCGCTCGTACTTTACTGGTTCGCATGATGGGAAAACACTTCGGCTTGTAGGAGAAATTGTAGATTTTGAATATATTGTAACCTCCTCAAATTTGGAGGCTCTTATTTTAGAGTTAAATTTAATAAAAAAATACGACCCAAAATATAATATTCAATTAAAAGATGATAAAACATATCCTTTTATTAAAATTACGGCTGAAAAACAGCCGCGCTTACTTATTACGCGCAATGTCAAAAAGGATAAAGGAAAGTATTTTGGACCTTATCCGAATGCACAATCAGCTCATGAAACGAAAAAACTATTAGACCGCATGTATCCACTTCGTAAATGCACGAATATGCCAGATAAAGTTTGTCTGTATTATCATATGGGCCAATGTTTAGCACCTTGTGTGAAAGAAGTGACAGAAGAACAAAATAAAGAAATTGTAGATGAAATTATTAAGTTTTTAAATGGTGGGCATAAAGAAATTCGTTCAGAATTAGAGATAAAGATGTACGATGCTTCGGAGAAACTAGAATTTGAACGTGCGAAAGAATTGCGAGATCAAATTGCTCATATGGATGCAATTATGGAAAAACAAAAGATGATTATGAGTGACTTAGTGGATCGTGATGTATTTGGATATGCAGTTGATAAAGGGTGGATGTGCGTTCAAGTTTTCTTTGTTCGAAAAGGAAAGTTAATTGAACGTGATGTTTCGATGTTTCCAATCTATGATGAACCGGAAGAGGGATTTTTAACATTTATCGGTCAATTTTATGAAAACAGTAGTCACTTTAAGCCAAAGGAAATTGTCGTTCCAGGAAGTATAGACTCAGAATTAGTAGAGCGCTTTTTAGAAGTTGAAGCGACACAACCGAAACGTGGTAAGAAAAAAGATCTTGTAGAATTAGCAAATAAAAATGCAAAAATTGCTCTTGAAGAGAAGTTTTATTTAATTGAACGTGATGAAGAACGGACGATTAAAGCTGTAGATCATTTAGGGAAGCAGCTTGGGATTGAAACACCCTATCGTATTGAAGCGTTCGATAATTCAAATATTCAAGGAACAAACCCTGTTTCAGCAATGATTGCTTTTATCGATGGGAAACCGGCGAAGAAAGAGTATCGTAAATATAAAATTAAAACGGTTCAAGGACCAGACGATTATGAGTCTATGAGAGAAGTTGTGAGGCGTCGTTATACAAGGGCGCTTAAAGAAAATTCACCTTTACCGGATTTAATCATTATTGATGGAGGGAAAGGCCACCTAGCGGCTGCAAGTGATATTCTAGAGAATGAGCTTGGGTTATATATTCCAATGGCAGGGCTTGTGAAAGATGATAAACATAAAACATCACATTTAATTATTGGAGATCCACCTGAACCTGTAATGCTTGAGAGGAATAGCCAAGAATTTTATTTATTGCAGCGCATTCAAGATGAAGTACATCGATTTGCAATTACATTCCATCGACAATTACATGGGAAATCTGTCATTCAATCGGCACTGGATGATATTCCTGGAATTGGTGATAAACGAAAAAAGATATTGCTGAAACATTTTGGGTCGTTAAAAAAGATGAAAGAAGCCTCTGTAACGGAATTTGTCGAAGCAGGTATGCCGAAAAATGTCGCGGAGACGATCTATACTTATTTAGCAGATAAGAAGACGTTGTAGTTTACAATGTCTTCTATTTTTTGTTATAATTTCTGAAGATTTAAAATAAGTAGACCTGAATGAAAATACAAAAAAGTCAACTAAACTTATGTGTCTAGTTGACTGCAGGAAATGCTACACTTCAATGAGATCTTTTATATCCCATTTTACAAGAAATGTAATAGAGTCTGAACGTTTTTTCTTTTCTTCGTATGACTCTGCAACGACGTTTCGTTGTTTCTGAATTTGCTCAGCAATGAATCCAGCCTCTAGTTGATACGAAGAATGTCTGTTTTGTTTTTGACGTTCAGCAATGAGTGTGCCTTTAAGTTGGAACTGCATTTCACGACGTTTATGTTCAATAATACTTAAAGTGCCCCAACCAGCTTTTTCAAAGAACTGAATAACTTCTTCAATTGTTTCTAGTGGATATTTTCTCGCAAGGTTTCTACCAGACCAGTATAAAATACCATCTAAATCGTTACCAATTAAGTCAGGTAGTAATTCTTCACGTAGCAATTCATAAGCGAAGGCATTCAATGAAACATCTTCTAAAGATGTTATATCGATTGTATTTTTACTCACAATAATCCCCTCTTTCTATAGGGATTATTATATAACATTTCACATTTATAAAAACAGATTTTTCTTTAGGAAAATCTGAATATATAAGAAGAAAAAAAGAAATGGCAAATTATATGCAAATTATGTATACGTTTTCTTGACGCTTCGACAAAAATAGGAGTAAAATGAACTTGGTATCAAATTATGCTGAAATATTTCGAATAATTTTTTCAGTTTTTCTTATGCCAATAGTGAAAAAACATTATTGTTATAAACTAATCTGAAAACAGCAGTCAAACATTCGAGGGGGGTAATGGGGACATGAAAGGCCGCGAGTATACGTTTCGTAAGTGGCACTCATTAATGGGGGTCATCCCGGTTGGTGTCTTTTTGACGCAACATTTAGTAGTAAACAACTTTGCAACAAGAGGAGCAGAGGCTTTTAACAAAGCTGCAGGCTTTATGGAGCTCCTTCCATTCCGGTATGCGCTAGAAATTTTCATCATCTTTTTACCGATACTGTACCATGCTATATATGGCTTATATATTGCATTTACAGCTAAGAACAATGCGGTATCTTATGGTTATTTCCGTAACTGGATGTTCGTCTTCCAACGAATTTCAGGTATCGTTACATTGATCTTCATTTCTTGGCACGTCTGGCAAACTCGTATTCAAGCAATGTTAGGTAAAGAGGTAAACTATGATATGATGGCAGATATTTTAAGCAATCCAGCTATGTTTGCATTCTACTTAGTTGGTGTTGTTTCAACGATTTTCCACTTTGCAAATGGCCTATGGACATTCTGCATCAGCTGGGGAATTACAGTATCTCCACGTTCACAAAGAATCTCTACTTATGTAACATTAGCTATTTTCTTAGGTCTATCTTATGTAGGTGTGAGTGCATTATTAGCGTTCATCGATCCACAGCTAGCAAACCAGTAAGGAGTGGGAGAGCATGAAAGGGAAACTTATAGTAGTCGGCGGTGGCTTGGCCGGCTTAATGGCAACGATTAAAGCGGCAGAAGCAGGAGTAAATGTTGAACTGTTCTCTTTAGTACCAGTAAAACGTTCACATTCTGTATGTGCCCAAGGTGGAATTAACGGTGCCGTAAATACGAAAGGTGAAGGGGATTCTCCATGGATCCACTTTGACGATACAATTTATGGTGGGGACTTCTTAGCGAACCAACCACCGGTTAAAGCAATGTGTGAAGCAGCACCTGGTATCATTCATTTAATGGACCGTATGGGTGTTATGTTCAACCGTACGGAAGAAGGACTTCTTGATTTCCGTCGTTTTGGTGGAACACAACATCACCGTACAGCATTTGCTGGTGCAACAACTGGACAGCAATTACTATACGCATTAGATGAGCAAGTACGTCGTCATGAAGTAGCAGGACTTGTAACGAAATATGAAGGCTGGGATTTCTTACGAGCTGTTGTTGATGATGAAGGTGTGTGCCGAGGAATCGTTGCACAAGACTTACAAACTATGGAGATTAAAAGTTTCCAAGCTGATGCCGTGATTATGGCAACAGGGGGCCCTGGTATCATCTTTGGAAAATCAACTAACTCTATTATTAATACAGGTACAGCAGCATCTGCTGTATATCAACAAGGTGCATATTATGCGAACGGTGAGTTCATTCAAATTCACCCAACGGCAATTCCTGGAGACGATAAGTTACGTCTTATGAGTGAATCTGCACGTGGTGAAGGTGGACGTGTTTGGACATATAAAGATGGTAAGCCGTGGTACTTCTTAGAAGAAAAATATCCTGCTTACGGAAACCTTGTACCTCGTGATATTGCAACGCGTGAAATCTTTGACGTTTGCGTAGAGCAAAAACTAGGTATTAACGGTGAAAATATGGTGTACTTAGATCTTTCTCATAAAGATCCGAAAGAACTAGATATTAAACTTGGTGGAATCATTGAAATCTATGAGAAATTTACAGGTGATGATCCTCGTAAACTACCAATGAAAATCTTCCCAGCTGTTCATTATTCAATGGGCGGATTATGGGTTGACTATAAGCAGATGACAAGTATTCCAGGTTTATTTGCAGCAGGTGAGTGTGATTATTCTATGCACGGTGGTAACCGCTTAGGTGCGAACTCACTATTATCAGCAATTTACGGTGGTATGGTAGCGGGACCGAACGCAATTGAATATATGAAAGGTCTTTCTAAATCATCTGATGCTGTTTCATCTACTGTATATGAGCAAAATGAATTAATCGAAACAGAGAAATTTAACAATATTTTAACGCTTGATGGTAACGAAAATGCATATGTTCTTCATAAAGAGCTTGGAGAATGGATGACAGATAACGTTACAGTAGTTCGTGAAAATAAAAAGTTATTAGAAACAGATGCGAAAATTGAAGAGTTAATGGCTCGTTACAAACGTATTAACATTAATGATACAGCAAGATGGAGTAACCAAGGTGCTTCGTTTACACGCCAACTTGCAAATATGTTTGAGTTAGCACGTGTTATTACAATTGGAGCATATAACCGTAATGAAAGCCGCGGAGCGCATTACAAACCAGAATTCCCAAATCGTGATGATGCAAACTTCTTAAAAACTACGATGGCGAAATTTGAGGGAGAAGGAAAGGCACCAGCATTCCATTACGAAGAAGTGGATGTTTCATTAATTAAACCACGTAAACGTGACTACTCCTCAAAACACGATGTAGCAGCTAAGGGTGAAGAGAAGGGGGATAAACAACATGTCTGAGAAAACAATCCGCCTCATCATTACAAGACAAGATGGACCAGATGCGCAAGCGTTTGACCAAGAGTTTGAAATTCCATATCGTCCAAATATGAATATTATTTCGGCGCTTATGGAAATTCGACGTAATCCTGTTGATTCAAAAGGGAACGAAACAACTCCGATTGCATGGGATATGAACTGTTTAGAGGAAGTATGTGGCGCATGTTCGATGGTAATTAACGGAAAACCACGTCAATCATGTACAGCTCTTATTGATCAATTAGAACAACCAATTCGCTTAAAGCCGATGAAGACATTCCCGGTTGTACGTGACTTGCAAGTTGACCGTAGTCGTATGTTTAACGCGTTAAAACGCGTTAAAGCTTGGATTCCAATCGACGGTACGTATGACTTAGGACCAGGACCGAGAATGCCAGAGAAAAAGCGTCAATGGGCTTATGAGCTTTCAAAATGTATGACATGTGGCGTTTGCTTAGAATCATGTCCGAACGTAAACAGTAAATCTGACTTTATTGGACCAGCACCGTTATCACAAGCTCGTTTATTCAACTCACATCCAACTGGTGAAATGCATAAAGCAGATCGCTTACGTGCAATTATGGGAGATGGAGGACTTGCAAACTGTGGTAACTCTCAAAACTGTGTACAATCATGTCCGAAGGGTATTCCATTAACAACTTCAATTGCGGCATTAAACCGTGATACAACAATTCAATCGTTCAAAGATTTCTTTGGTAGCGATAATAACTATTAATAAATATTGCCTCTTCAAGATGAAGAGGCAATATTTATAACTTTATTTTTCAGTTTATTCTGTTTATTAACAGAGGAAGGGGAGAGAATAATGAAGAGAATTTCTTACATTGAAGACTTCGAGAAATGGGAAAGTGGTTTTTCATTTTACAATCCTGTCAAAGTTCGTTTTGGTGAAGTAGATATGTTTGGGCATGTAAATAATGTCGTTGCTTTTACCTATTTTGAAGAGGCACGTATAGCATTGTTTAAAGAACTTGGATTTATGCAGGAATGGACGCATGAATCATCAGAAACGATGATCGTTGTTGCGGATTTACAATGTAATTTTATTAAGCAAATATATTTTGATGAACAGTTGAAGGTATATGTAAAGGCAGGGGCAGTTGGGAATTCTTCTTTAGATTTACACTATATGGTCAAAAATACAGCAGGGGAAGTTTGTTTAGTTGGACGTGGTATGATGGTTCAAGCATCGAAAAACACCGGAAGAGGCGAACCGTGGCTTGAGGAGTGGAAGAAAAAATTACTACAATGATAGAATGAAAGAAAAATAAGAGAGCAAATCGCTCTCTTATTTTTTGTCTTCCATCGCTTCTTCTAATGTTAAATGATGTTTATATATGTATGTAGCGTATGGATTACCAACGTATCGTAAGTGCCACGGTTCATATGCGTATTCTGTTGTTTCTGTTTTATCCTCTAAGTAACGAATGACAAAGCCGAATTCATGGGCATGCTCTGCAACCCATTTGCCTTCTGCTGTTTCTCCAAAGATAGGCTCTAATTGGAATTTAGCGGATTTTGAACTAATATCCATTGCTAAACCAGTTTGATGTTCACTTGTGCCAGGAATTGCACTTACTGAATCAGCTTCAGCTTTCCCTTGGCGCTTAATATATGTGTTATGTAACGATTGTTGACGTTTGTAAGAACGATAACCTGAAACTGCTGTAAGTTCTAACCCTTCTTCTTTCGCTGCTTGGAACATGTTTTCAAGCGCATCTGCAGCATCTTTACGTAATAGAGTTTTTTCTTTGTCTTTTGGACTAGTAAATGGTACGTTCGGTTTCGTTAAATCCTCTGGAATGTACCCATCTGGTAATTTACGATGTTTATTGACTAATACAAGAGCAGAATCTGGATTTGTTACAACGGAAAAATTATCATCTAGTTTCTTTGCATTATGATCAGCTTTTGGAAAAGCAGGAATCGCTTCTTTTGGGTGGTTACTATGTTTTTGACTTTCGACAGCTTTCGCCTCATTTTGTAGTGGTGATTTAGAACCAAAGTAAGCGAAAGATGTGATACCGATTACAATAGTAGCGGCAGAAATAATTATTATTTTTTTCATGATGCCTTGTAATCACAGTCCTTTCTTAATAAAATATGTATCGGTTTTATTATAAGTCTAGTTTATTGAAAAAGAAATATAAGAGTCGTAACGTAATAGAAATGCAAAGAAAATGTCAAAAAATGTGTGGAAATGTAGTGTTTTTTCATATAATTCATTTCTTATCTTTCATGAAATTCATTTTTTATGTAATATATATATAAGAAGATGTAACGATTATAGAGAATAAAGAACTTCTTGTATAGACTAGGAGTGAAAGGGAATGGATTTTGCAACAATTATTGGAATAATTTTAGGAGTAGCGGCGGTAGTAGTAGGGATGATTGTCAAGGGCGCTGACGTAATGGCCTTAGTTAATCCTGCCGCAGCATTAATTATTTTTGTTGGTACATTTGCTGCAGTATGCATAGCATTTCCGATGAATCAACTAAAAAGGATTCCAAAATTATTTAAAGTTCTTTTTGGTTCAAATAAAAATGATTTAAGTTATGAACAGTTGCTAGAATTGTTTGTTCATTGGACATCTGAAAGTAGAAAATACGGTATTCTGTCTTTAGAGCAACAATTAGATAAAATTCAAGATGAATTTCTTTTGCGTGGTATGAAATTTGTGATTGATGGTGTATCCGCGGAAGATTTAGAGCAGATTTTAGAAGCTGAATTAGAAGCAATTGAAGAGCGGCATGCAAAAGGAGCTACTATTTTTTCACAAGCGGGTACGTATGCACCTACACTAGGGGTTTTAGGTGCTGTTATTGGTCTAGTAGCTGCGCTAGGTAATTTAACTGATGTAGAAAAGTTAGGGCATGCTATTTCGGGTGCATTTATTGCAACGATTTTTGGTATTTTTTCAGGTTATATACTATGGCATCCATTTGCAAATAAGTTAAAGCAAAAATCTGCAGCTGAAATAGAGAAAAAACGTTTAATTATTGATTGCTTATTAATGTTACAAGAAGGTACATATCCATTTATAATGAAGAACCGCATTTTAGGTGCACTTTCCGCAACTGAGCGTAAAAAGCTCGAAAAAGGAGCAGAAAAAAATGCGGAGTAAAAAAAATAGAAGAAACAAAAAGAAAAAGCATGATGAGCATATTGATGAAAGTTGGCTAATTCCATATTCTGATATGTTAACGTTGTTATTTGCATTGTTCATCGTTTTATTTGCAATGAGTAGTATAGATGCAGCGAAGTTTAAACAGATGGCAGTAGCTTTTCGAAGTGAACTAGCAGGTGGAACGGGAAATAAAGAGTTTTTAAGTAATCAAAAGCCGAATGAAGAAAAAGAGTTGTCGGCAAGTAGTTTAGAGTCTGAGAAGATGAAAAAGAATGCTGAGGCTGAAGTGAAGCAGCAAGAAATGAACGAATTAAAAGCGGTACAAAAAAGTATCGATAAGTATATTGAGGAAAAGCAATTATCTTCTTCTTTTAAAACTGATTTAACAGAAAAAGGATTGAAGGTAACAATATTAGAAAATGTACTATTTGATTCAGGGAAAGCAGATGTGAAATTGGAATCGTTAAGTATGGCGAAGGAAATGTCTAACCTACTAGTTTCCACATCACCTCGTGAAATTACAGTATCTGGCCATACAGACAATGTACCTATTGCAAATGCGCAATTTGCATCGAATTGGGAATTGAGTACGCAGCGGGCAGTTAATTTCATGCAGGTATTACTGCAAAATAAAGAATTACAACCAGAAAAATTCAGTGCTGTTGGTTACGGAGAATACCGTCCCATTGCTCCAAATGATACACAAGAAGGAAAGGCGAAAAATAGACGTGTAGAAGTGTTTATTTTACCTTTAACGAGAAATATGAAATAAAGAGGATGGCGAGTGCCATCCTCTTTATTTTGTATCAAATGATTTTAAGTTGTCGCGACGGATTTTATCTTTTTCTGCATCTGATTTTTTGAAATCATAATCATATAAAGCACCTTCCCAATCACCATACATTGGATTAGGGAAAATAATGAATTTCTCACCAAATTGTGCTTTTGAATCTGCTACGGTTTGATTGCGGTCTTTTACAGTTTTTCCATCAAAACCAGTGAAATCAGATAAGTTATCACCGAAGAATAAGACAATGTCATGTGTTTGAGAAACGAGTTCACGGCGTTTTTCTTTTCCCTTTTCTTTTGGATCTTGTAGTAATATATGTTCTTTCGTTGCTTGAGGAGCACCTACACGCTCAAGGTTTTTAATTGTTGCATCTAGTTGATTCGTTTTGCGATTTGAAATGTAGTAAATATCTACACCTTTAGACTCTGTATATTTTAAGAAATCAATTGCACCTGGAAGGGCTTCCGCTTCAGCCTTATTAATCCAGTCATCCCATTTGTAAGGATAGCCTTTTCCTGTTTTTACACTCATTGCTTGATGAGGGCTGTTATCTAAAACAGTTTCATCTAAATCAAGTACGATAGCAGGTTTTTTCTCTGTCCCTTTTGCAAGAGCTACATCAAGCTTCAATTGACCAATATTGTATCCTTGATAGTAAAGTGCTTTCGTTTCGCCAGCTGTTTGATACCATAAGTCAGCCATTAATTGCTGTTCTGTTAACTTTGCTTTCTCTTCTTTCGCCATTGATTTTTCTGTTGTTCCTGAACATGCTACAAGCGATGTAGACAGAACGGCTACAGATAATAAAGTGGTAATGCCCCTCTTCATCTTCATATGTATCCTCCTTGATGTTAGAAAATCATCTTATATTATATATTAAAATATAAAAATTTTTTTATGAACATTTGCATATTGCCTTTTGTATATATGGTAGTTTGTCCTATATTAGAAAGATGAGTAAGATAATGATAGTTATTTTGACAATTATAATTGTCAAATGGTAATTTGTTATTTGCAATTTTACCTAAATAGAACAAAGATGCTGTTACATATAAGAGGATGAAGTGTAGTGCGATATTTTGTCCTGAATAAACATAGTCTTTGAAAGAGAGCGTAAACGATACTAAAGGGGAGGCTTTATACTTTGAGCTTACAAATTCAAAATTTAACGAAAAAATTTGGGGAATCAAAAGCAGTTAACGGCTTGCAAATTTCGGTACCAAAAGGTGAAGTGCTAGGATTACTTGGACGAAATGGTGCAGGGAAAACAACAACAATCAAAATGCTTCTCGGGTTATTAACGCCTAATGAAGGTTCGATTACGTGGGATGGAAAAGTATTCGGGAATAGTGGCGTAACGATTGGGTATTTACCAGAAGAAAGAGGCTTATATACAAAAAGCAGAGTAATAGATCAGTTGCGATATTTTGGTAGATTAGAAGGAATGTCGAAGAAAGGAGTAGATCTTGCTATTGATCACTGGTTAGAGCGATTAGCAATCCCGGAATATAAATTTAAAACGGCCGGAGAGCTTTCAAAAGGGAATCAGCAAAAAATCCAATTAATTGCTGCTCTTCTTCATAATCCGGAGCTTCTTATTTTAGATGAGCCATTTAGTGGACTAGATCCAGTTAATGCTGGGATGTTAGCTAGTATTATTGGAGAACAAGTAAAGAGCGGAAAGACAATTATTTTATCCAGTCATCGTATGGAGCAAGTAGAGGCTTTTTGCCAACATGTATGTATTTTGAAAAAAGGCGAAGCAGTTGTAAAAGGCCAGTTAAGTGATATTAAGAAAGAATATGGTTTCCGTAATTTAACGATTGAAGATACAGAAGAGAATGAAAAGGGATTAGAAGCTATACATGTCCCGTATGAAAAACAACAAGGCCTTCTTTATATAAAAGTACAAGATGATGCAGAAGCTCTAAACATTTTGCAACAGTTGCAAGAACAAGGTGTTAGCTTACGCCAATTTAAAATGTTAGAGCCGACGTTAAACGAAATCTTTGTAGAGAGGGCGAAGTAACGATGCGTAAATTTTCTCACGTATTTTCATTTTATTTTAGAGAAGCGTTTTTATCTAAAAAATCATTAATTACGAGTGCGATTTTATTTTTAGTTGTGTTTGGGATTTTTGCCTTTAATCATTTCACTTCTGGAAATGATAAAAATAAAGACAAAGATAAAATTGCGGTTGTAACAGAAAGTTCCACATATAAAGTAAAAAAAGAAGAGTTAACGAAGTTATTACCAACAGCAAAAATAACTGTCGGTTCAAAAGCGGATTTTGATAAAATGCATAAACAAGTAGAAGATGGCGAGCTGGATGGTTTGTTTCATATAACGGAAAAGAACGGAGCTCCAGAGGTTACGTATATGTATAATGGATTTCCAAGCCAAGGAACTTCTGCAATTATGGCAAGTTATTTAAAACAACAATATACAATGGTGACAATTGCAAAGCATAATGTTTCACCGGAAATTGCACAGCAATTGCAAACTGAAATTTCAGTGAAACAAGAAGCGATAAAAGATCGTTCTTCTTCTTTCGGAATTTCCTATTTCTTTACATTTGCTTTATATATGTTTATTGTCGCGTTTGGAAATACAATTGCAATGAATATTGCTTCAGAAAAGGCGTCACGCGTAATGGAAGTAATGCTTCCGAAAGTAAAACCGCTTACGATGATGTATGCGAAAATATTAGCAGTTGTTTCAACAGCGTTATTACAACTTGTCGTATTAGCATGTGGTTACTTGATTCCTTGGTTACTAGGTTGGGTTGATTTAGAGAATGCTTCCTTATTCGGAGTGCCAATCGACTTTACGAAATTAGATGCAAAGGTTATAAGCATGTTCCTCGTTTATTTCATTACAGGATATTTACTTTATGCGATGATGTACGCTGCTGCTGGAGCTGTTGTTTCTAAGACGGAAGATTTACAAGCTGTATCTTTCCCAGTAATGATTTTAATTATGGCTGCATTCTTCATTAGTATTAAATCATTAAGTGATCCGAATAGTACTATCGTTGTTGTAAGTTCTTACGTTCCGTTCTTTACACCGATGGTTACCTTCTCGCGTATTGTAGCTGGTGAAGCAGGCACGTTAGAAATTACGATAACATTAGTAGTCTTATTGGCAACAATTGGTGTATTAAACGCTGTTACAAGCCGCATTTACGTAAATGGTGTAATGAACTACTCAGATAAAGTGAAATTTAAAGATTTAGCAAAATTTATAAAGCGTCAATAAAGAGAGAAAAGCATGATTTTCTATTGTAATCATGCTTTTTCTTTATGTATAAATTAAAAATAGTATATAATAATAAGAGTCGTCTTTTAATAGAATGAATACGAAGGAGGGTGTGCAGATGGGAATTAGTAGTCGGTTTACAGTAGGTGTTCATATGCTAACCTTACTTGCGATAGATCGAAACTCTCGCTGTACCTCTGAATGGATTGCTGGTAGTGTGAATACAAATCCAGTTGTGATTCGTCGCATTACAGGAATGTTGAAGAGAGCAGGACTTGTTGATGTACAAGCTGGTAAAGGTGGTACGACACTTGCTCGTGATTTAGAAGAAATTACATTACTTGATGTATATAAAGCAGTGGAAGTTGTAGAAGAAGGACAGCTATTTTCCTTCCATGAAAATCCCAACATCGAATGTCCAGTAGGAGCTAATATTCAATCAGTATTAGAAATTATTTTAATGCAAGCGCAAGAAGCGATGGAAAACGTACTTGCAAACGTAACGGTAGATCAATTAGTTACAAATTTAAAGTCTAAAATTAAAGAATAAAAAAAGCGAGCCTCCTCATAATGAGGGCTCGCCTTTGTTTTATTCAGAAATATTGAAAATTCTATTTTTCAGTATTTAAAATACATTTACCTACAATAGCTGCTACGATACCACCAAGAATTGGGGCAACGATGAATACCCATAGTTGAGAAAGAGCTTCTCCACCAACAAATACAGCTGGTGCGATACTACGAGCTGGGTTAACAGATGTTCCAGTTAACGGAATACCTAATAAGTGAATTAATACTAATGTGAAACCAATTACTAGACCCGCTAAAGAAGAACTTCCTTTTTTACCTGTTACAGCCATGATAACTAAAATAAATACGAAAGTTAAAACGAACTCAACTAAAAATGCTCCAGATAAACCAAGAGTTCCGAAACCATTTTGTCCTAAATTATCTAAAGGTGTTTTAGCGGATTTTAAAATTGTTACTAACGTTGCAGTACCTAATAAACCACCTAAAATTTGAGCTAATACATAATAAAAAAGTTCCATAGCGTTCATTCTTTTATTGATGAACATAGCGATTGATACCGCTGGGTTAATGTGACATCCAGAAACTGTTCCGATGCTATATGCCATAGCGACAATAGATAGACCGAAAGCCATAGCGATTCCTAATGTTCCAATTCCTTCAATTCCGCCGCCAGTGACAGCTACTCCAGTTCCGAATAATACAAGTACAAATGTACCAATAAATTCAGCAATTGCTTTTTTTAACATAATTTACCTCCTGTTATTGCGCATGAAACGTATTATAACATAGGTTTTAGTATAAACAGCCAATGAAATACTATTCTGATAAGGCGGAATAGGGGGACAATATAAAAGGAGTATGGTTCTTTGCCACAGAACCATACTCCTTTTTATGCTGTTTTTTTCTGTTTAATGACTGGAGCAGAACGGTTTAAAATACTATTTGCAACCATTCCTAACATAATAATCATCATTCCAAGTAGGGAAAGCCCATCAGGAAATGAACCATTCAAGAAGATGATTTCACCAAGCACTGTAAAGATCATTGTACCAGCTTGTGTTGCTTCAACAGCACCAAGTAAAGCGAGATTATCTTTTGCTAAATCAGTAGCAAAGAAAAACGTCATCGTTGCAATAACACCAGAACATAATGCTAATAAAAATCCTTGCAGCATTTGGCTAGATGTTGGAATACCTGTAGTGGAAAATCCATATATAGCAAGTAGAATTGTTATAGGGAGACTTCCGATTGCCATTCCTAATACACGTTGGAATGTATCAAGGCGCCCGCCAACAAGTTCCATCATTTTTCGGTTGCCGAACGGATATAAAAAAGCGGCTAATACGACAGGTAAAAACCCTGAAATGAACTGAGTTACTGTAATGTGGCCTGCTGCAGTTGCTTGCATACAAATTACACCAAGTAAAATAAACAATGCTACATATAAACTGCGAAGTGGAATTTTTCCACGTACAAGTTTTGTACCTGATTGCGTTTCTACTTTAACGAAAAATAGTGGTGATAGTAGTAAACCTGCTAATATAGTAACTTGCCAAGTTCCAGCAACGAGCCAAGCTGGAGAAAAGACAGCTGCGAAACTTAATAAAGAATAGAAACCAATACCTGCAACGGAGCCCCATCCGATCCATGCAAATGGATGTTTTTTTAATTCTGTCCATAAATCCCCTAAGTTTTTGCGAAATAAAACGATAAGGAATAAAATAGGGAGAGCGAATAAAAAGCGGAAGGAAGCAGTCCAAGCCCAGCTTGTTCCAGATACATTCATCGCTCTATTAATAATAAAGGTTGCGGAAAAGAAGGCTGATGATAAAAGTCCTAATAATATTGCGCGCATGAAGTAAGCACTCCTTTCAAAAATAAATAATTATGTATAGTATACTATACTTTAAAGTAATAAAAGTAAACTATTTTATACATTAAGGTGGTTTTATAGATGAAAGAAAATGAAGATATGCAAACGAAAGAAGTCATTCAGCAAGTAGGTCAGCTACTAAGACAAATTCGAAATGAAAAAAAATTAAGTTTAGAAGAATTAGCTCAAAAAACAGGGGTTAGTAAATTAACATTAGGAAAAATTGAAAGAGGAGAAACGAATCCAACGTTAGCCGTCATTTGGAAAATAACGAAAGGATTATCCATTCCTTTATCGAGGTTAATGGTTGTTGGAGAACCTGTAGCTGTTGCGCGCTGCGGTGAAGGGTTTGCAGTAGATGTAGGACAAGCGTGGCATTTAGAAACGATGTTCCGTTATACGAAAGAAACGGGGATGGAAATGCACCGTGCTTGTTTAAGATCAAATAGTATATATGAACCGGAAGCTCATCATGAAGGTGCTATTGAACTTGTAACGGTAATGAAAGGGAAAGTTTCGATTCAAGTGGAGAATGATACATACGAATTAAATGAGTTTGACTCTATCCAATTTGAAGCAAATAAGAAACATAGTTACCGAAATAATGGGGATGAAGTGGCGGTATTACATTTAACGATGAAGTATTCTTCATAAAAACAAGCACCTATAGAACAGAATTCTATAGGTGCTTGCTTATATTTCGTTTAAGTATATAAATGATGCCGTTAGTACGAACGTGGCATAAGTAATAAACAAATGAGATAGATTAAAAAACCTGTTCCAAAACATAGAACGGCAATGACCCAAAGTATTCGAATGAGAGTAGAACTAATATCAAAATATTCTCCTAAACCACCACATACACCAGATAACATTTTATCAGTTTCGGATTTACATAATTTTTTTGACATATTACGATCAACTCCTTTTTATATCAAACTACATACTTCTATTCTATATGGAAATTTATGAGAAGACTATGAGGTTGTATGACATTTTTTTAGGGAGCAGTCTTATTAATTGTCTTAATTTTCAGGTGATATTAAAATTATAAAAAAGGTAACTTTTAATAAAGGGTGGGGGCAATAGAGATGACAGTATACTGGTTGACTAATGTAACGCTTGAATCGGGGTATACATATGAAGAAGGGAGAATTTCTAAAACAGAAACAGAGTTATGTAGTTTACTCATTGAAGGTGGACAAATTAAAAAAATTATAGCAGGGGCTGTTCAAGAGGAAGGGGTACTAATTCTTGATGCTAATCGTTTATTGATTTTGCCCGCTTTCGAAGAGATGCATATTCACATTGATAAGACCTATTATAGTGGTCCTTGGAAAGCTTGTATGCCAGCAGAAAGTATTTTTACACGTTTTAATGAAGAAGAAAAAATTTTGCCAAAGCAATTAGCAAGTGCTCAAGATAGGGCGGGAAATATGTTAGCGTTATTGCTTCGAAA
Organism: Bacillus sp. NPDC094064; assembly: GCF_050279585.1. Taxonomy (NCBI): domain Bacteria; kingdom Bacillati; phylum Bacillota; class Bacilli; order Caryophanales; family Bacillaceae; genus Bacillus; species Bacillus sp. NPDC094064. The sequence continues at coordinate 39,089 of NZ_JBNNUI010000004.1, read as the reverse complement.
TGGTGCAACGAATATAAGAACGCATTGTAACGTTGATCCGATTATTGGACTTGGTAATTTGGAGGCGACGTTAGCGGCGTTGGAAACATATAAAAATCAGGTTTCTGGTAGAATTGTTGCTTTTCCGCAACATGGATTATTGCGCAGTAACTCTGTGCAACTTGTGAAAGATGCGATGCGTATGGGTGCGCATCTAGTCGGTGGAGTGGATCCAGCTACAGTGGATAATGATATTGAAAAATCATTACATACAATTATGGATATCGCGGTAGAGTTTAATGCGGATGTTGATATTCATCTGCATGATGCGAACAATCTTGGAACGTTTACGATGAAGAGATTGGCAAGTCTAACAGAAGAAGCGGGATGGCAAGGTCGCGTAACAATTAGTCATGCGCTTGGACTTGGTGGTGTTACGGATAAAGAAGCTGAAGAAGTGGCGGAAAGACTAGCTGCTTTAAACATTGATATTACTTCAACGGTGCCAATTGGGAAACAAGTAATCCCAATTCCGTTATTAGATAAAAAGGGTGTGAAAGTTTCATTAGGAAATGATAGTATTACTGATCATTGGTCACCGTTTGGAACGGGTGATATGCTGCAAAAGGCAAATCGATTAGCGGAACGTTTTGGGTGGAGTGATGAAAGGTCTTTAGGAAAGGCACTTCGCTTTATTACGGGAGGAAAAGAAACGTTAAACAATGAAGGGGAGCGAGCGTGGCCGAATGTAGGAGATGAAGCGAGTTTTGTTTTGACGAATGCAACATGTACTGCTGAAGCGGTGGCGCGTCAAACAGAGAAGCGCTTAGTCGTACATAAAGGAAATGTTGTTGTTGGCAGTTTAAATGAAGTGGAATTAAATAATCTTGTGTAAAGGAATCGTTTAAATGTTTTGGGAAGGGTTCTAATTGTAAGTGTAGAACCTTTCTTTTTTATGCTTACAGTATATTTCTTATAAGGAATATAGAAGGGATGAAAAAATTGGGCAATCAACACAATCAAAATCATATTATGGGAACTTTGCAATGGTTTATATTTTTATTAGCGAATTCAATCGCACTACCAATTGTTGTTGGCGGATTATTTCACCTTACGACGGAAGAAATATTTTATTTAATGCAGCGTACGTTTTTTGTAGTTGGTATATCCTCTTTTTTACAAGGTTGGATTGGACATAGACTACCAATTGCGGATGGGCCAGCTGGATCTTGGGTTGGTGTATTTACTGTACTTGCTTATGCAACTGTCGGGCAGGATCAATTACATAGTACGTTGCAAATTTTAGAATTAGGAATGATAATTTCCGGTGTAATTTTAATAGGATTAGGAGTAAGTGGTTTTATAGGGCGTATTTTATTTTTATTTACGCCGCTTGTGACAGGGACGTTTTTACTTTTGTTATGTTTACAACTAAGTGGTGTATTTTTGAAAGGAATGCTAGGAATTACAGCCACTGTTTCTCAAGTCGATGGATTTACAGCAATAATCGCGTTTAGTATATTTTTGTTCGTTATTATACTATCTAATTTTGGGAAAGGTTTTGTTAAAAGTTATGCAGTTTTAATTGGATTAATTAGTGGGTGGATTATCTTTTTAATTGCAGGGAAAGTGACGATTCCGTCTCAAGTAACTCACTTTGTGCAATTTCCACATATATTTGCTTGGGGACTTCCGAAATGGAATACAGGGATGGCTGTATCAAGTTTCGTTATGGTATGTATTTTAGTTTCAAATACAGTAGCTGCTATTATAGCGATTAATCAAGCTACCATTCATAAAGCGACGATTGAACAAAAACAGTTGAGAGATGGTACGTGGGTTGGAGGCATCTCGCATATTATTTCCTCCGTATTTTCAACTGTAGGTGTCGTTCCGTTACCAGCAACAGCAGGATTTATACGCTTAACAAAACAAAAATATATACGATCGTTCTTAATGGCATGTGTACTACTAGTCGTTATGTCGCTTTTTCCAAGTATTATTCGTTACTTAGCGTCGTTACCATCCGCTGTTGCATCTGCAGTTTTAATGGCTTCATTCGTACAGTTAATCGGGATCGGGCTAAACAATATAAAACAAGTGGAGCTTAATGAAAGGAATGTAACAATTTTAGGAGTAGCAGTATTATTTGGCAGCGGTGTTATGTTTTTACCGTCTGGAGCACTCCAATCGTTGCCGTCTGTTATGCAATATATATTCGGCAATGGTTTGTTCGTAGGTACAGTTGTGAGTATATTACTAGAACAAATATGGCGCATTGGAAAGTAAGTGGATAAAAAGAGGGTGCGCACTGTATAAAAGTCTAAAATAACATAGGAAATAAAGCCCATTTTCATTCACCACCTGCACATTTCGTTCATACAATATCTTGACTAAATAAACACCCAACTTACACATACACGGCTCTGGCTTAAGCAAGGAGGGTTATACCAGTTGAAGGAAAAAGCGTATCAATCTAAACCTTTACTCACAAAGAGAGAAAGAGAAGTATTTGAATTACTGGTTCAAGATAAAACAACGAAAGAAATTGCAGGTGAACTTTTTATTAGTGAAAAAACAGTACGCAATCATATCTCAAACGCAATGCAAAAGCTAGGGGTTAAAGGACGTTCACAAGCAGTTGTAGAGCTTCTTCGCATGGGAGAGCTCGAACTATAAGAAGTAAGCCGACTTTTATACAAAAAGTCGGCTATTTTTTGTTTGTATTTTGAAGTGAATGATTGAAACAAAAACATGCTGAGAAGTAAGAGACGTCTAGTTTTTAATTTGTGAATTTTTCCACTTCAATTCTTGATTTACTTAACATATCTATTACCTGCTAGGTAGCTCATATTAATTTTTAGTCCGATAATTAGTGTTAATTTTCCCAATTGTCTGATTTTAAAGTTGTGTGGATAATAAAGATATAAGTTCAATAAAAAGTATTTTAACAGGTTGGGAGTTGGTTTTAACAAATATGAAGTTATACATATTACTTATATTGTCATAATTGACCAAGATTTTAAGAATAAATGGAAATTATTGAGGGGAAAAAGGGTTGGATAGACATATTAAGAAAGTTTAATAGTAAGTCATTACAAATTTCAAATCAATAGGAGGGGACCATGAAAAAACTTTGGGTTGTCATTGCGTTACTTTGTTTGGTATTTGTGGGATGTAGTAACGAAAAAGTTTCACGAGTAGTGAAAAAAGAGGTTACGTTAGATGCTGGGGTCAAAGGGATAGGAAATAAAATCTTTTTGTACGGTAATAGTAATTTACCCGAAGGAACATTCATTAAAGTGGTTTTTAAGGAGATTGATGCAAATCAATCTATAGCTGAAAATACAGTTAAGGTTGATAAAGATGGTAAGTATAATTGGGAGACAGATAAACCGAAGTTAGATCAAGAGTACGAATTGAACGTCATGTTTTTACCAGAAAAACAATCAAAAGAAGTTCAACAGAAATATGGTAAAACGGGAGAAGCAATTGATAAGGAATCGATAGGTTTCATTAAATACGAGGTAGAGGGAAAGACATATACAGGTATTAAAATGTATTCTCGTGTTCATAAGATTACAAAGGAAGAAAATGGGCAAAGTACACAAGGGCAAAGTACAAGGTTATCTGAAGTAATGCAGCCACCTCTTGATTAATTCTACAGTATTTTGAATTAAGCTTTTGTTAAGTACGTTGAAGAAAGGGGGACAAGGCATAAAGTCTCGATCTTATATAAGATCGAGACTTTTGCCAATTATTATGAAAATAGTAAAGGTATTTTGTCGATATGGAGTGGATTTGCTTCTCACCCTCTTTACTATTCTATTCATCATTGCTTTTTCGAGAAGTTATATTCATCTTCCAAATCTGCAGGGATGGAATGTACTTTGGGAGCAACTTCAACATCTTTTTTTTAGTTTATTATCAATCAATGAAATTCAAGTGCGGATTAACAATTTACATATGGAATCTTTAGTTTCGGCAATGAAAGAGCCATATGTATACTCATTAAGTATTTTATGGGGAGGATTCATCGTCTCATTTTGTATTGCGATGGTTTTTGCTTATTTATGTTTTAACTTACCAAAGAGGGTACAGAAGGTTATTAAAGGAGTAGCCTTTTTTATTGAGTCTATTCCTGATGTGGTGTTTATTTTCTCCATTCAACTCTTTGTTATTTGGGTATTTCAAAAAACGGATTTATTAGTGGTAAAACCATTGGCTGGATTTGATAATGTGTATATGTTACCGATTTTTACGATAGCAATTTTACCTTCTGTTATGTTGTTTCAAATGATGATTTTAGCGTTTCAAAATGAGGAAACGAAAACATATGTTGAATACGCAAAAGCAAAGGGGTTGTCACGAAAAGATATTTTATTTCGACATATCTTTCGTAATGCGTTAGTAACGGTGTTTTCTAATATGCAATATTTATTTTGGTTTATGCTGTCCAATTTGTTAGTGGCGGAATATTTGTTTAATATGCGTGGTTTTTTTAGTTTTCTCTACAAGCACAAGTTTGAAACGGAGGTTTTAGCAATAGGTTTGATTGCGGTTTTTATTCCGTTTTATATTGTAGATATTGTAGGGAAATGGTTTATTACTTATTTAACAGGAGAGGGTGAATAGGGTGAATAGGGTGAAACGTTTGTTGCGTAATAAGTATTTTGTTTGCAGCTTTCTATTCATTTGTTGTTTATTAATCATGAGTTTTCTATACTCTTGGTATTTAAAAGAACATATCCCTATTCCTCCTAAAATGTTATATGGAGATCAAGAACAGGTAGTTGATATCCCGCCTTATCCACCTAGTTGGAAGTATCCGTTTGGTGTAGATCGCCAAGGGGAAGACGTATTTTGGAAGGTTATAGATGGGGCAAAATATACCATTTTTATAGCGTTAATAACGAGCTTATTGCGAATTTTTCTTGGTGTAATAGGCGGAGTAATCTATGCGTTTTATCTGAAACGATTTCAATTTATAATAGAGGGAATGATTAGAGCATTTCGTTTTGTTCCAGCTGTAATGCTTACAATTTTGTTTTTTGTTGGATTGCCATTTGTTGAAAATGGTTCAAGCCTAGATGTAATAGGAAAACAAATTGTTATCTTAGCTCTTGTAGCAGTTCCTCCTTTAATTAGTTTAATTGGAATGGAAGTGAATCAATTTTTGAAAAATGAATTTGTAGCTTGTTCGCGCACTTTAGGTGCAGGTGATATGTGGTTATTACGAAGGCATTTATTTCCTCATTTGCGCCCGAAGTTATTTTTATTTTTTATGCAACAAACAGTACAAGTTTTGTTACTTCTAGTTCATCTAGGGACATTTCAAATTTTGATTGGCGGAGCTAAAGAGATATTAAAATCTGGTGGAACTGGACCAGCGCAGACAATCTCCTTATCATTATCAAACGAATGGTCAGGAATTATTGGTTTATCCTATCAGGAATTAATGCTGGATCAATGGATTATAGTAGGACCATGTATAGGATTTGTCCTTGTTATTTTTGCTTTCAATTTGATGAGCAAAGGAATTGAGCAAGTTATGAATGAGAGAAAAGTATATACACAAGTAGAAGCTGTAGATAGTAATAAAGTGAATCATTCAAAAAATGGTACAGACTTTGAATTTGTAAATTTACAATAGGTCATTATATAACTCATGAAAAAGAAGGTATGATATTGTTGTCAAGATAAATGACTAATGGTATCATACCTTCTTTTTTAATCGTATATTTGATTTTGTGTAGCTTTAGATGATTGAATATTCAGTAAAATAATAGTAAAATTTATATAGTAATTATTGGAAAAGGGGATCTTGTATGGGTATTGGGAAAATTATTTATTACCACAGAAAAAAACAAGGTAAGACGCAAGAAGAATTGTGCGGGGGTATATGTTCGGTTACGCATTTAAGTAAAATAGAGAATAACTCAAAAGAAGCAAATATAGGTACTTTAAAATTATTATGTGAGCGATTGGAGATATCTATTGAAAAGGAAGAGGGGAAAATAAGAGATATTCAAAAGAAAATAGATGGTTTCTATGATGCGATAGAGCGATTAAATAAAGTAAAAGCACAGTCCTTATACAATTTTTTGAGCAATGATAAAGAGTATATAAGTTGCACGAAATACATTTATTTATACGAATTATGTGAATTGAGATATTATTTGTTTTTAGATAAATTAGATGAGGTCGAAAAAATGTTTGAAAAAATTAATAAGCATAAAAGGAAATTTTCCCAGTATGAAAGGTGTTTATCAGATTTTTTATATGTTATATATTATCTAAAAAAGAATGAATTTACTAATGCACTAAAAGCATTACATGATATTAGCGAGTTAGTTGAAATTTATGGAGATAAAATAAAAGAGTATGATTATTATCAAGCTTTAGTACATAGTAAATTGAATCATTCCACTTTAGCTATCTATTTCGGATATAAAGCGTTAAAAATATTTCAAGACACGAGCAATATTTATCGTATACTACATGCTAAAACAATTATTGCAATTCATCTTATAAGAACAGGCGAATATAAGGCAGCTGAAACAACCCTATTGGAGATGTTAGATGATGCTGAATTGATGCAAAATGAATCAGAAGCAGCAAGAACTTTGCATAATTTGGGTTTTTTGTATGAGTCTCAGAAAAAACAAGTAAAAGCATTAGATTATTACTATAAATCATTGCAGTTAAAACAAAAGCATACACAGATTTATTCCCTAACATTAAGAAATATTGCGCAAATTTTTCTGGAACTGCAAGAGTTTGAAAAAGTAGTTGAGATCCTAAAAGAAGAACTTCTCGTTTTTGAAAATAAAGAAAATACAGAATATGTGAAGTTAAATGTGTTATATCTACAGGCATTAGGGAAAGAGGAATCTTTAATTCACTATTTAATTCATCACGGTCTACCTATTATGAAAAAAAATAATCAACTAGAAGAAGCTTTAGAATATGTAGAGAAAATTGCTTTCTATTATAAAGAAAGTAATCTTCCATTATCTAATGAGTATCTTCGTATTAGTAATAATATATTAAAAAGCTTATTGCATAATAGGGAATATAATGAGTAAGTTGATTAAATATATCGTATTACGTATTATCTTTTTATCTCTGTGGATATATCGAGTGCATAAGGCGAAATGTATCACCTAGGTTTCGGTGCCATTTTATTAATTAGAATGAATCGAAGGTGAATAAAACAATATACATAAGAATTTATTATTCACTAATTCTTATGTGTATAAAATAATTTATTTACAGCAGTAAAAACAGTACATAAAAGGCAGTTCCGTAAGTTTGGAACTGCCCAAAAGATTAAAATTCTTCATAAGTTTGTCTAATCTCAATTGTTTTTTATTGAGAACTTAAGTGTGATAAAAAGTCTATGTAAACCATTATAGAATGGTTTATTATCTTTTTGCTAAGAAAAGTTTACAATGGTTTATGATCACTTACCTTAAGTTTGTTATTTTCATCAACTATAAGCGTGTATTTATGCTCACCCTTATCCGCAGGTTTCTTTTTCCCATGATTATAAATGTCATATTCTTCGTATGTGTATACTACGTATTCATTGGGGTTTTTCACTTCTACCTCTGTAACTTGACTCTTTAGTAGTTCCTTTGTGGTTTTGTTGGTGTAGTTTTCATCGATCTCCTGAAGTTGTGCTGCTTGAAAACTTCCTTTAGAGGTCAGATAACCTTTAACTTCATCCAAATCATTGTCATTTAGGACCCTTACATTTGCACTGTTATTTAGAGCTTGTACACTTGCGCGGTTATAGCGGCTCATAAATTCATCAATTTCAGTTTTGGAAAAATTTTTTGTTTTTTCCGAAACTTCACTTTGCTGTAGTGCAGCTTCTTTAGAATTGTTTTTATCAAAGAATCTCTCCAAAAAAGATGCACCATCATTTAAAAGGCCAAATAGAGCAGCACCACCAAAGATAATACCGCCTGCAAGTGCCTTTGCACGCCCCGATTTTTTTTCAGAACTCATAAATCTCCATCTCTCCTTGTATAAATATGAATAAATAAATTCTAGTGTAATTTTACCATGTCATTTTAAAGAAAAATAGAACTTTAATTTTTTTATTCTAAGTATATCTGTAGGAGAAAAAGTAGCGTTTATTTGACACTTATGTGGTGAAATTTAGGTTCTACTACACATCTCAAACGCAATGCAAAAGCTAGGGGTTAAAGGACGCTCACAGGCAGTTGTAGAGCTTCTTCGCATGGGAGAGCTCGAACTATAAGAAGTAAGCCGACTTTTATACAAAAGGTCGGCTATTTTTTGTTTGTTTCATGCATAAATAGGTAGTAAGGAGGGGATATGTTGAAAAGGATATTATTAGTTTCAACAAGTGCTCATGATATGAATGGACACCCGACTGGTTTGTGGCTTGAAGAGCTTGCTGCTCCTTATCATTTGTTTAAAAAGGCTAAGTTTGATGTTGATATTGTGTCGATAAAAGGCGGGAGAGTACCTATTGATAGAGTATCTATCCCAAACGGTATCCCACGTGAATTTAAGTATGTCGCTTCTTTATTGCAAAATACGAAGCCGATCTCTACTGTTCATTTTTCAGATTATGATGCGGTTTTATTTGGTGGTGGGCACGGGGCGATTGTAGATTTTCCAGGTAATCCGTATGTAGCAAATTTAATTGAGAATATGTACAATAGTAACCGGATTGTCGCTGCTGTTTGTCACGGAGTAAGCTCCTTAGTAGGTGTGAAAAATAAGGATGGCTCGTTCTTTAGTGCTGGTAAGCGTATAACAGGTTATACGAATGATGAAGAAAAAGCTGTGCATTTAGAAAAACGAGTTCCATTTTTGCTAGAAAGTAAGTTGAAAGAGGAAGGGGCTTTCTTTTATGTTGCTCCTAATTTTACGCCGCATGTTGTAGTAGATGGGCATTTAATTACAGGGCAAAATCCGCAGTCTAGTGTGGAAATAGGTAAGGCTATAAAAAGAGTTGTAAACAAATTATAGTCTTTTTAATTTCTGCGCATTGCTTCTTATTAATAGGAATGTCTTCTATTCAGAGAAAGGTAGCGTAATAAATACGTACTTTATTATAGAAGAAACCGACTTTCATTTAGAGGGCCGGTTATTTTTCTGTCTTGCAAATTACGAAAAAAAGGAGCAAAATAAAAAAGGTCCTAGTCTATACAGGTACACATAAAAATTTTTCATACAGGAGCATTTTAAGTGAGCGAACTTAAAATGCGTAAAATATAATGATAAACATAAAGTGAAACTTTAATCAGTGGGGGTGTTCATCCCCGCTGATTATTAGCCTTCACCAATCGGGTGTTTATAGGCAGTGGATCTCCTGCTTAACTTCTTTGCTGCAACCGAATGTTGAGGTGGGAGTTTTACTGCCCGTTAACGCGGGATAAAATAAGATGATGAATGAGAAAACGGGTGATGAAGTTGAGTAGAGCAATCGGTGTTATCGATTCAGGAGTTGGCGGTTTAACAGTAGCGAAGGAATTAATTCGTCAGTTGCCGAAAGAGCGTATTATATATTTAGGAGATACAGCACGTTGCCCGTATGGTCCGCGTTCTCGAGAGGAAGTGCGTCAATTTACGTGGGAAATGACAGAGCATTTATTAGATTTAAATATTAAAATGCTAGTTATTGCGTGTAATACAGCAACTGCGGTTGTACTAGAAGAAATGCAGAAGCAATTACCGATTCCGGTAGTAGGAGTTATCCATCCGGGGTCACGCACAGCTTTAAAAGTGACAAATACGTACCATGTTGGGATTATTGGAACGATTGGAACGGTGAAAAGTGGTGCGTACGAAGAGGCGTTAAAGTCTATTAATAACCGTGTTATGGTAGAAAGTTTAGCTTGCCCGCCTTTCGTTGAACTTGTAGAGAGTGGGAATTTCGAAAGCGAAATGGCGTATGAAGTTGTGAGGGAAACGTTGCAACCGCTGAAAAGCACTGATATTGATACGCTTATTTTAGGGTGTACACATTATCCGATTTTAGGCCCGGTTATTAAAAAGGTAATGGGAGATAAAGTGCAATTAATTAGTTCGGGTGATGAAACAGCGCGTGAAGTAAGTACGATTTTATACCATAGTAAAATGTTAAATGAAGGAGAAGAACAAAGTGATCATCTCTTCTTAACGACTGGTAAAATAGGCTTATTTAAAGAAATTGCATCAAAGTGGTTCGGTCAGCCGATTGAAAATGTGAAGCATATCAATTTAGAAGCAGAATAATAGTAGACTCATATAAGTGAACTCCTGAGAAATCAGGGGTTTTTATTTATAAGTGGCTTGTTCTAAAATGTGAAACAGCTCGTATACATAATAGTACAAACTTAGCTTTTAGGGGGGAATGGCATGCCTAAATCCACTTTTAAATGGGTTGTTGGTGCTACTGTGAGTGCTGTTTTACTAACAGGGTGTGGCTTTATAAATCAGGAGAAAGCAACTGAACAAATTGATCCACCAAAACAAGTTACTTATACAGAGGGTGGAAAGAAAGAGGTAGCTAAGAAAGATAAACAAGGGCAAACGATAAATAGGGAACTATACCTTGTTGATAAAAATGGTTATGTCGTACCACAAACGTTAACTATACCAACTCCGAAAGCGAATGAGGTCATGCAGCAAACGCTAGAATACCTTGTGCAAGATGGGCCGGTAACGGATTTGTTACCGAATGGGTTCCGTGCGGTCATTCCAGCAAATACAACGATGACCTTGAATTTGAAAAAAGATGGGACGGCAGTCATTGATTTCTCTAAAGAGATGAAAAACTACGCCAAAGAAGAAGAGCGTCAAATTGTTGAATCTATAGCGTGGACGTTGACGCAATTTAAAGAGGTAAAACAAGTGCAGTTCCAAATAAATGGTGAAAAAATAGCGAGGATGCCTGTCGGTGGTACGCCGCTTGGTGAAGGGGTGAGCCGCGCGAATGGTATTAACTTTGATGATGAACAAGTAGCCGATGTAACAAATACAAAACCAGTCACATTGTATTTTATGGCGCAAAATAATAAACAGCAATATTATGTGCCGGTTACGCGTCGCGTTGCCGAAGGGAAAGAAAATGATATTACGACAGTTGTAAATGAACTAGTTAAAGGGCCGAATCAAAATTCACTGTTGAGTGACTTTAATCCAGGGGTCAAACTTATTACGAATCCGAAATTGCAAGACGGGAATATTACGTTAAACTTTAATGAAAATATATTTGCGAATAAAGATAAAAGTAAGATTTCAAATTACGTATTGAAATCATTAGTTTTATCTTTAACGGAAAAACAAGGTGTGAAAAATGTTTCTATTCAAGTGAATGGGAAAGCAAATCTTATGGATGAGAAGGGTGAAAAGTTAACAAAACCTGTGAATCGTCCAGAAAACGTGAATACAGGTGGTTTTTAATCACGGATAATTTGATATACTTATGTAAGAAAGGGGAATTGCTTTTTGGGTTCTCCTTCTTTTATTGTATACATATCATACATTTAAATTTGGCTATACTAACGAGTAGTAGTTATGAGGAGGTTATTTTATGCGAGTAGATGGTAGAGAGAAAACAGAATTACGCCATATACATATTCATACGAATTATTTAAAACATCCAGAAGGATCAGTATTAATTGAAGTTGGGGATACGAAGGTAATTTGCTCAGCGACAATTGAAGAGCGTGTACCACCGTTTATGCGTGGAGAAGGAAAGGGCTGGGTAACAGCTGAATACGCGATGATTCCACGTGCGACAGAACAACGTACAATCAGAGAGTCAAGTAAAGGGAAAGTAACAGGGCGTACAATGGAAATCCAACGTTTAATTGGACGAGCATTACGTGCGGTAGTTGATTTAGAAGCGCTTGGCGAGAGAACGGTTTGGATTGACTGTGATGTGATTCAAGCAGATGGTGGAACGAGAACTGCTTCTATTACAGGTGCATATGTAGCAATGGTATTAGCGTTTGAGAAGTTATTGCAAGCAGAAAAAGTATCTAAAATTCCAGTGAAAGATTATTTAGCAGCAACGTCAGTAGGGATTGTTGAAGAGCAAGGTGTTGTTCTAGACTTAAACTACATAGAAGATTCTAAAGCAGACGTTGATATGAACGTAATTATGACTGGAAAAGGTCAGTTTGTTGAAGTGCAAGGAACTGGGGAAGAAGCGACGTTTAGCAGAGCGCAGTTAAATGAATTACTTGATGCTGCGGAACAAGGCATTTTCCAACTAATTGACATGCAAAAAGAAGCGTTAGGTGACATCGTATCTCATATAGAGTAGAGGTGGAAAATATGAAACAAGTTGTTGTAGCAACAAATAATATGGGGAAAGTACGTGAGTTTGCTGAGTTATTTGGGCGATTTGATTTAGAAGTGAAATCATTACACGATTTTCCTCATATTGAAGAAGTTGAAGAAACGGGCGAAACATTTGAAGAAAATGCAATCTTAAAAGCAGATAGTCTAAGTAAACAGCTGGATGCAATCGTAATTGCGGATGATTCAGGTCTTATTGTAGATGCTTTAAACGGAAAACCAGGCGTGTATTCAGCTCGTTTTGCTGGAGAACCGAAAGACGATCAAGCGAACATCGATAAAGTGTTACAAGAATTAAATGATGTCGATTTTGAAAAACGTAAAGCTCGTTTCTACTGTGCACTAGCAGTTGCATTCCCAGAAGCGGATAAAGAACCGGTAATTGTGAATGGAACGTGTGAAGGGTACATTTTAGAACAGCGCCGCGGGGAAAACGGTTTTGGATATGATCCAATCTTTTATGTAGAAGAATATAAAAAAGCGATGGCGGAACTAAGTTCAGATGAGAAAAACGCCATTAGTCACCGCGGGCGTGCTCTTCGTAAGTTAGAAGAAAAAATCCCGGAATGGTTTTTAGGAGAATAAGGGAGAGAGATTGATGAAAGCTTTAATCGTAAGCGATAGTCATAGCTCTGTGAAGGAATTACAGCAGTTAAAAGCGAAATATGAAGGGAAAGTAGATATCATGATTCATTGCGGTGATTCAGAGCTAACACCTGCTCATGAAGAACTGCAAGGTTTCCACGTTGTAAAAGGGAACTGTGATTATGCTAACTTTCAAGACGAAATTGTAACGGACGTAGATGGTATTCGTTTCGTAGTGGTACATGGACATCGTCATAACGTGAAAATGACATTACAAACGTTAGCGTACCGTGCAGAAGAGGCAGGGGCACAAGTTGCGTGCTTCGGACACTCTCACGTATTAGGTGCGGAATTAATCGACGGCGTTTTATTTATTAATCCAGGCAGTATTTTATTGCCACGTCAGCGTGTAGAGAAGACATTTGCTTTATTAGAAATGGATGAAAATCAAATGGAAGTTCGTTTTGAAACATTAGACGGACAACTAGTTGAACAAGCAGTTTTTAAAAGAGGATAAGAAAAATTATCCTCTTTTAAAAAAGATGTTGACTTTATGAGTGGTTATACATATAATAAATATTGTCGATAGGGCAACAGCGCTAACGAAGAAGAAAAAAATAATATATGCGGGTGTAGTTTAGTGGTAAAACAAGAGCCTTCCAAGCTCTGGTCGAGAGTTCGATTCTCTTCACCCGCTCCATGTCCCAGTAGCTCAGCCGGATAGAGCATACGCCTTCTAAGCGTACGGTCGGGAGTTCGAATCTCTCCTGGGACGCTAACAAAACCTTGTTATCTTTTGATAACAAGGTTTTTTGTTTGTCTAAAAATTGCTGTATGTGAAAGAACTGTGAAATTTTTCCGAATCTCTTTCTATTTCGTTAGCTATTTTATCGAATTCTGCTAAAACAGTGGACATATTGATACATACGTTATCAGCAACGAAGACTGACACGATGTGGATGATCAAAAGAAAGTACGATTAATGAACTCGGCGGATCGAACGTTGCACAATCAATTCAAAAGATATGATATCCCTTATAATGCAATATGCGCATTCAACGCATGCTTAGTAATCGTTTATAACGATACAAACAAAATGCAGCGGCAAGGGATCGTATCGTTTGGCGTAACTGGCGTCGGCTCAGTCGAATGCAAAGGAAATATCGTTCTTGGTGCGATTGAGCAGCTGTTATCGGAACTTATCCCCCGACAGTGTGTTACAATTAATCGAAGTGGAAAGCGAGGATCTCCAATTGACTGGTTGGACAGTTTAAGAAGGTTGTATAAAAAGGGAGATGGCGCAAAGATGGCGAGATCAAAAGAAAATGATTTAACAGAAAAATTGGCAGAAGGTAAACGAAAATATGGTGACGGCAACTTTACAATACGGAACATCGGTGATGAAACTGACCCGAATTGGACTGTCGTAAAAAATGTGAGGAAGGGATCAGCAGGCATTCGCGAAGAGGAAGATATATTAAGACTGCGATCAAAATATATAAAATAGTACGGAAATGGGCGGATCGGGAGTTCGAATCTCTCCTGGGACGCTAAGAAACCCTTGTTATCTTTTGATAACAAGGGTTTCTTGTTTAGTTATTAATAAACTTCTCAAAAACAAAACCATAATCTTTCACATTATATTGTTTCTTCGTATCAACAAGCCAGTTAAAGGCGATCTCGTTCATCTCTTTAAATTGCTCTGCTAAATTTACTTGTGCGTTTGAAATGCGGCTGAAAGCGTTAGATGCCATATCTAGGCTTTTATGTGCATACTGCAATGTAATATTGTTGTCGTATGAAATTTCTTCGATTTTAAGTAAAGCTTTATATAAATCTTTTAATTCTTCAATATGTTTTTTATGAACATCAATTGAATAATGCTCATCGCCCATTTGAAACTTAATTTCTACATCTAAATCAATTGTTCCCGCAGTTTCGAGTGCTACGTTTTTAATTGGATATTTACTATAGTTATAGCGGCGAAGTGTGCGCTTTTTACTTGTTGCACTTGTACCGTCTAGGTGGATTAATCCTTTGTTTGTGAAGCAGTATTCATCTGTTTTTGATTTAATTAGAAAATAAATTTTTTCTCCATCTTCATGCATCACGTAATCATCAGCATCAACTTTATCATAATCTTTCGGTGTAATAACAGAACCTACATCGCTTAGTCCTAATACATCTGCAGCCATTTTTTTAAACATATATAATCCCCCTTGTAAATTAAATTCTTAATTGTACAAAAATATCTTAACACGATTTTAAATCAATTTTTGAAATCTTACAATTCTGTAAGGTAACTGTAAGGAAGTTCGATGGTAACAAATTACTAATTCTCTATAATGAAGATAACAACGATAAAACGAGGAGGAAGAAATGATGAAAGGGTTAATCGTAACAGGTTTAACGGTAGCTTTTGGATTTGTAGCGTATGAGAAATTAACGTATGTAATTGATGTTGTAAAACATTTAGTAGCGTAGAAAAAACTACCATGAGAGGGAAAGGGAATGAGTGAATGAATGGAATGGTTATTTGGAATTATAGGTACTTGTAGTGTAGTGTTATTGTTCTTTGTCCCAAGTGGTATACTTAGTTCGACAACGAGTTTTTTCTTCTTAAGTTTGTTTGGTTGTACGATGCTTATTATTATGTTTTTAATGAAGCGAAGTAAACCAATCTTCTATTTTAGCATGATTGTTATGGCAATTATTGTTCTCCAAATTATTACCCTTGTTCTATACCCCACAATTATAAAAGCTTTCCATTAATAGTGAATCCTCTGCGCTTGTTGCTGAGGGTTTTTATTTATATAATCTTGTTTTTTTAATAAAGATTTGTTCGTATTGAAATATAAAAATAGAATATTTTTATATTTCAAATAAATATTTTGGGGATGTTGTGTTCTCATTACGCATTTGATATATTTACTTTGAGCATAATTAAAATCAAGAAAAAGAGGCGGACGTATGGATAAAAAAGAAAATACGGTCGTATTGTTTCCTCAACTATCAGAGCGTTATATTGATGAAGGTTTTTTAGCCCTGAAAGAGCGGAAATTTGAAGATGCATTGCGCTGCTTTGAAATATTACGTCAGTATAATGCGGAAACGGAACAAACGGAATTAGCTTCAGTTATTTGTTTGTTGGAATTAAAACGTATGGAAGAAGCGAAAGACAAATGTGAACAGTTACTTGAAACAGGAGCTGTATTATTTGGTGATATTCTTGAAACGTATGTGACGATTTTAGTTCAAACAAATGATTATGAAGGTGTTATTGAAACTGTTGAAAAAGTTTTGCAAACGAAAGACATAATGCCGGAACAAAAAGAAAAATTAGCGCAGCTCGCTTTATTTGCAGAAGGAATGCTAAATGAGGAAGATGCATCATTAGCAGATTCTAATTTTGATTTGGACGAGTTTACTAATGAGATTTTTGGTGAAAACTTCGGGCAAAAGTTAAGGGCAATTCAGCAACTTTCGTTAAAAGATTTGGATCTTGCATTACCTGTTTTAAAGAAATTTTTAATAGACGAACAGCAGCACCCTTATTTGAAAACTTCTATTTTATATAAAATGATAGAAAATCAAATAGAAGAAGAGATAGAAGTAGAGAAGTTTGGAAATACGATCAAGGTGATTCCAGCATTTACAGGTCATAATGAGGAGCAATCCGATAACATTATACATATATTATCAAGCCGATTAGAGCAAAATTATCCGGATATATTTGATGCGATGGTTACATACTGGAAAGAACTACAAATTGGTGTTTTCCCATTCGCTCTATTAATGGATAAAGTAGAGATCTGGGCAGCTGTTTTAGAGAGAATTGGAAGAAAGCGTTTCGGATTGGCTATTGATGAAGAAGAGCTTATGACAGCGTACAATATTGAATTAGAAGAGTTTCATATTGCCTATCAATGGTTATTACGTGTTGAAAGAGAAGGATATTTGCCCGTATAATTATGAAAAAGAGTTGTTCAGTTCTTGAAACGAGCATATTCTATGTTATAATGTAAGGGTTGCAAAAGGCAGAAATCTGCCTGTTTGTAAGAGAAGAGAAGTGTAATTCTCTTACTTAATATGTTTCATATTATTCTCGAACAAAATATACCGTAATTGTCTTTTAGACAATTAATAGATTGAAACATTATATCTGAAAGCTTTTGCTAGAGGATTATTTGTGCATTTGTTATTTCAAAAAAGAGATAATGAAGGTCTTAATCTATAGAGGTATGTGCATACATTATTATAGTTGGAGGGAAAGAATAAATGTCTACAAAATGGGAAAAATTAGAAGGTAACGTTGGCGTTTTAACAATCGAAGTTGATGCTAAAGAAGTAAACAGCTCTATCGACGCTGCGTTCAAAAAAGTAGTAAAAACAATTAACGTACCAGGTTTCCGTAAAGGAAAAATGCCTCGTCCGTTATTCGAACAACGCTTTGGTATCGAATCTTTATACCAAGATGCTTTAGATATCATCTTACCAAAAGCATACGGTGAAGCAATCGATGAAGCTGGCATCTTCCCAGTTGCTCATCCTGAAATCGACATCGAGAAGTTCGAAAAAAATGCTAACCTTATCTTCACTGCAAAAGTTACAGTGAAACCTGAAGTTAAATTAGGTGAGTACAAAGGTTTAGCAGTAGAAAAAGTTGAAACAACTGTAACTGACGAAGATGTAGAGAACGAATTAAAAGCTTTACAAGAGCGTCAAGCTGAACTAGTTGTTAAAGAAGAAGGAACTGTTGAAAACGGTGATACAGCTGTAATCGACTTCGAAGGTTTCGTTGATGGCGAAGCATTTGAGGGCGGAAAAGGCGAAAACTACTCTCTTGCAATCGGTTCTGGTACATTCATCCCAGGTTTCGAAGAGCAAGTAATTGGTCTTAAATCTGGTGAGTCTAAAGACGTTGAAGTATCATTCCCAGAAGAGTACCATGCTGCTGAATTAGCTGGCAAACCAGCAACATTCAAAGTAACAATTCACGAAATCAAAACAAAAGAACTTCCTGAGTTAAACGACGAGTTCGCTAAAGAAGCAGACGAAGCGGTTGCAACTCTTGATGAATTAAAAGCGAAACTTCGCACAAACTTAGAAGAAGGCAAAAAGCACGAAGCTGAGCACAAAGTACGTGACGAAGTAGTAGAATTAGCTGCTGCTAACGCTGAAATCGACATTCCAGAAGCTATGATCGACACTGAGTTAGATCGTATGGTTCGCGAATTCGAGCAACGTTTAAGCCAACAAGGTATGAACCTTGAGCTTTACTACCAATTCACAGGTACTGACGCTGACAAGTTAAAAGAGCAAATGAAAGAAGACGCTCAAAAACGCGTAAGAATCAACCTTGTTCTTGAAGCTATCATCGAAGCTGAAAACATCGAAGTTACTGAAGAAGAAGTAACTGCAGAAGTTGAAAAAATGGCTGAAATGTACGGTATGCCAGTAGATGCTATCAAGCAAGCTCTTGGAAGCGTAGACGCTTTATCTGAAGATCTTAAAGTGCGTAAAGCTGTAGACTTCTTAGTAGACAACGCTGCGTAATAAAATAACAAGGCACGATTAAAATCGTGCCTTGTTTTATAAATATAGAAATATATTTATAAAACTTTTTGACGAAGAAGGAAATGTTCCTTTGTAAGTCGAATATACATATTTCAAAAGTTTTAAAAATTTTTTATTTGTACATAACTAGTCATATTATTTGTATTTCTCGCCACGTAGTGACATAATATGTATTTACATACGATACATTTATCGTGTACATACGAAGGCAAGAGGTTAGCACTTTGTAAGGGGTGTGAAAATATGTTTAAATTTAATGATGAAAAAGGGCAATTAAAATGTTCTTTCTGTGGTAAAACACAAACGCAAGTTCGAAAGTTAGTTGCAGGTCCAGGTGTTTACATTTGTGACGAGTGTATCGAACTTTGTACTGAAATTGTACAAGAGGAGCTTGCGAAGGACGAAGAAGTAGAATTCAAAGATGTACCGAAACCGGTAGAAATTCGTGAAATCTTAGATGAGTATGTCATCGGACAAGATAACGCGAAAAAAGCACTAGCGGTAGCGGTATATAACCATTACAAACGCATTAATTCTAACAGCAAAATTGATGATGTAGAATTAGCGAAGAGTAATATCGCACTTATCGGGCCAACAGGTAGTGGTAAAACATTATTGGCACAAACGTTAGCGCGTATTTTAAATGTTCCATTTGCAATCGCGGACGCAACATCTTTAACAGAAGCTGGATACGTTGGGGAAGATGTAGAAAACATCTTACTAAAATTAATCCAAGCAGCTGATTATGATGTAGAAAAAGCGGAAAAAGGAATCATTTATATTGATGAGATTGATAAAGTGGCACGTAAGTCCGAAAATCCATCAATTACACGTGATGTATCTGGTGAAGGTGTGCAGCAGGCACTTCTGAAAATTTTAGAAGGTACTGTAGCAAGCGTTCCGCCTCAAGGTGGTCGTAAGCATCCACATCAAGAGTTTATTCAAATTGATACAACGAACATCTTATTCATTTGTGGTGGAGCGTTTGATGGCATCGAGCCAATTATTAAACGCCGCCTTGGTGAAAAAGTAATTGGATTTGGTTCTGAGAAGAAAAATGCTGATGTAAATGAAAAGCATGTTTTATCGCACGTATTACCAGAGGACCTTTTAAGATTTGGTTTAATTCCAGAGTTTATTGGTCGTCTTCCAGTTATTGCGAACCTAGAGCCACTTGATGAAGATGCTCTTGTTGATATTTTAACGAAACCGAAAAATGCACTTGTTAAGCAATTCCAAAAATTATTGGAGCTTGACGATGTTGAGTTAGAGTTTGAAGAAGGTGCACTAATCGAAATTGCGAAGAAAGCAATTGAACGTAAAACAGGTGCTCGTGGACTTCGTTCTATTATTGAAGGCTTAATGCTTGATGTAATGTTCGAACTTCCATCTCGCAAAGATATCGAGAAGTGTGTTCTTACAAAAGAAACAGTAGCTGATAATGCAGCACCAAAATTGGTGTTACAAGACGGTACTGTACTTGATACAAAAACATCTGCATAATACAAAGGAGAAACAGCAATTTTTATAATTGCTGTTTTTCTTTATGTTTAGCTACGTTCCTCCGCGGAAATACTAAAGGATAAAACATTGCGGGAGGAAATAAATGATGAGCTGGACAAATATATTTTTAGTTGTTCAACTTGTTTTTGGGGTAATTGTCGGATTGTATTTTTGGCATTTACTTCGAAATCAGCGAACACAAAAAGTTTCAATTGATCGAGAATCAAAAAAAGAATTAGAGCAACTTCGTAAAATGCGCGAGATTTCTTTAACAGAGCCGCTTGCAGAAAAGGTGCGTCCTACATCCTTTTTAGATATTGTAGGGCAAGAGGACGGAATTAAGTCGTTAAAAGCGGCTCTTTGTGGTCCGAACCCGCAACATGTAATTATCTATGGCCCGCCAGGTGTCGGAAAGACAGCGGCAGCACGCCTTGTATTAGAAGAAGCGAAACGAAATCCGAAATCTCCATTTCGTACGAATGCAACATTTATTGAACTCGATGCGACGACAGCGAGGTTTGATGAACGTGGTATTGCAGATCCTTTAATTGGCTCGGTGCATGATCCAATTTATCAAGGTGCGGGTGCGATGGGGCAAGCTGGTATCCCGCAACCGAAAAAAGGCGCTGTAACAGATGCGCACGGTGGTATTTTGTTCATTGATGAGATTGGTGAACTGCACCCGATTCAAATGAACAAAATGTTAAAGGTGTTAGAAGATCGGAAAGTATTTTTAGAAAGTGCGTATTACAGTGAAGAGAATACGATGATTCCAACATATATACATGATATTTTTCAAAAAGGTTTACCGGCAGATTTTCGCTTAGTCGGTGCGACGACACGTTCACCAGAGGAAATTCCACCTGCCATTCGTTCGCGTTGCCTAGAAGTGTTTTTCCGTGAGTTAGATACAGAGGAAATTCAAAAAGTCGCGAAGAATGCAGCTGAAAAAGTGGAAATGCAAATAGGTGAAAATGGTGTTGAGATGATTGGCATGTATGCAAGAAATGGACGAGAAGCGATTAATCTTGTGCAAATTTCTGCTGGTATGGCGATAAATGAAGAACGTACTTTCATTAAAGATGAAGATATAGAATGGGTTGTTCATTCTAGTCAACTTACACCGAAATATGAAAAACATATTTATCCGATTCCGAGGATTGGTCTTGTAAACGGACTTGCTGTATATGGTCCGAATACGGGCGCGTTATTAGAAATTGAAGTAACAGCAATCGAGGCAAAAGATAAAGGATCCGTAAATGTTACCGGAATTGTAGAAGAAGAAAGTATTGGTAGTCAAACGAAATCGATTCGCCGTAAAAGTATGGCGAAAGGTTCTGTAGACAATGTATTAACAGTACTTCGTTCTCTAGATGTGTTGCCAGAAGGGTACGATATACATATTAATTTTCCAGGCGGTATCCCGATTGATGGGCCTTCGGCAGGAATCGCTATGGCAACAGGTGTATATTCAGCAGTGCATCGTACGTATGTGAATAATGAAGTAGCGATGACAGGTGAGATAAGTATACACGGAGAAGTGAAGCCTATTGGTGGTGTGTACGCGAAAATAAAAGCTGCGAAAAAAGCCGGGGCTAAGAAAGTCATCATCCCTGCTGAAAACATGCAACCGCTTTTGTATACAATAAAGGGAATTGAAATTATTCCTGTTCGTAAGTTAAAAGAAGTATTTGAGCTAACGTTTATGCAGGAAAATACGCATCGCGGGCTTGATGTACATACTGCTGTAGATGAAACAGATGCACAATCAATGTGAGGATAGATGATAATAAAATTTGCAAGACTTCGTTTAAGTTTGTATGCTTAAGCGGAGTCTTTTTCGTTTCATAAGGAAGAAAAAACAAGGGATTTACAGTTGCGGAGAATCTCTGCAATTGCATCTAGATGTATTGTAATATAAAATAGTTGAACAGGAGTTTAATTTATTATGGAGGTGCTATGTCTAGTATGAATACGAATGAAAAAATCGTACCCCTCCTACCATTAAGAGGCGTTCTCGTATATCCAACGATGGTTCTGCATCTTGATGTAGGACGTGATAAATCGATACAAGCACTAGAGCAGGCGGCAATGGATGAAAATATCATCTTTTTAGCGATGCAAAAAGAAATGAATATCGATGATCCGAAAGAAGATGACATATATAGTGTAGGTACAGTCGCGAAAGTGAAGCAAATGTTAAAATTGCCGAACGGTACGCTTCGTGTCCTTGTAGAAGGTTTACATAGAGCAGAAGTAGTAGAGTTTATCGAGGAAGAGAATTTTGTACAAGTTTCTATTCAAACGGTAACTGAAGAAGTGGAAGATGATCTAGAAGAGAAAGCTCTTATGCGTACGTTACTGGAGCATTTTGAACAATATATTAAAGTTTCGAAAAAAGTTTCAAATGAAACATTTGCAACGGTAGCTGATGTAGAAGAACCAGGCAGACTAGCGGATTTAATTGCTTCTCACTTGCCGATTAAAACGAAGCAGAAACAAGAGATTTTAGAGATAGTATCTGTGAAAGAACGATTACATACACTGATTTCAATTATTCAAGATGAACAAGAGTTACTTAGTTTAGAAAAGAAAATTGGACAAAAAGTGAAACGTTCAATGGAGCGCACACAAAAAGAATATTTCTTACGTGAGCAAATGAAGGCAATTCAAACTGAACTTGGCGATAAAGAAGGTAAGGGCGGGGAAGTTGAAGAACTTCGTGAGAAAATTGAACAGTCAGGAATGCCTGAAGAAACAACGAAGGCTGCGCTGAAAGAATTAGATCGTTATGAAAAGTTACCAGCAAGTTCTGCGGAGAGCGGTGTTATTCGCAATTATATTGATTGGTTATTAGCACTTCCGTGGACAGAAGCAACAGAAGATATGATTGATCTTGCTCATTCTGAAGAGATTTTAAACAAGGATCATTACGGTCTTGAAAAAGTGAAAGAGCGCGTACTTGAATATTTAGCTGTACAGAAGTTAACGAATTCATTAAAAGGACCTATCCTTTGCTTAGTAGGACCTCCTGGGGTCGGAAAAACTTCGTTAGCGCGTTCGATTGCAACGTCATTGAATCGTAACTTTGTCCGTGTATCTCTTGGTGGTGTACGTGATGAATCTGAAATTCGTGGTCACCGTCGTACGTACGTTGGGGCAATGCCAGGACGCATTATTCAAGGTATGAAAAAGGCGAAGACAGTTAACCCAGTCTTTTTATTAGATGAGATTGATAAAATGTCTAACGATTTCAGAGGAGATCCATCAGCTGCATTACTTGAAGTATTAGATCCAGAACAAAATCATAACTTCAGTGATCATTACATTGAAGAACCATATGATTTATCGAAAGTTATGTTTGTAGCAACTGCTAATACACTTTCAAGTGTTCCAGGTCCATTACTTGACCGCATGGAAATTATTTCGATTGCTGGCTATACAGAACTTGAAAAAGTTCATATTGCTCGTGAGCATTTATTGCCGAAGCAATTAAAAGAGCATGGCCTGCGAAAAGGTAATTTACAAGTACGTGATGAAGCACTTCTTGAAATTATTCGTTATTATACACGTGAGGCGGGTGTTCGTACGCTAGAGCGCCAAATCGCAAAAGTTTGCCGTAAAGCAGCGAAAATTATCGTTACAGCAGAACGTAAACGTATTGTTGTGACAGAGAAAAATATTGTAGATTTACTTGGTAAACATATATTCCGTTATGGGCAAGCAGAGAAAACAGACCAAGTCGGAATGGCAACCGGTTTAGCTTATACAGCAGCTGGTGGCGATACACTTGCAATTGAAGTATCTGTAGCACCAGGTAAAGGGAAATTAATTTTAACAGGGAAACTTGGGGATGTTATGAAAGAGTCCGCACAAGCAGCGTTTAGTTATATTCGTTCTCGTGCAGAAGAGCTTCATATTGATCCGGATTTCCATGAGAAAAATGATATTCATATTCATGTTCCAGAAGGAGCAGTTCCAAAAGATGGACCGTCAGCAGGTATTACGATGGCAACGGCACTTATTTCTGCACTAACAGGTATTCCTGTAAGTAAAGAAGTTGGTATGACAGGTGAAATTACACTTCGTGGCCGTGTATTACCAATTGGTGGTTTAAAAGAAAAAACATTAAGTGCTCACCGCGCAGGCTTAACAAAAATTATTTTGCCAGCAGAAAACGAGAAAGATTTAGATGATATTCCAGAGAGCGTAAAAGAAAACCTTACGTTTGTGCTTGCATCTCATTTAGATGAAGTATTGGAGCACGCATTAGTAGGAGTGAAACAATGAAAGTAACAAAAGCAGATATTGTAATTAGTGCTGTTAAACCAGAACAATATCCAGACAGTGATTTACCAGAAATTGCATTAGCAGGTCGTTCAAATGTCGGGAAGTCTTCCTTTATTAATAAAATTTTAAATCGTAAAAAGTTAGTGCGTATTTCTTCTAAACCAGGAAAAACGCAAACACTGAACTTTTTCTTAATCAATGAGATGATGCATTTTGTTGACGTTCCAGGTTATGGATATGCGAAAGTATCTAAATCGGAGCGTGCAGCATGGGGCAAAATGATTGAAACGTACTTTACAACACGTGAGCAATTAGACGCAGCTGTGTTAGTAGTTGATTTACGTCACAAACCAACAAACGATGACGTGATGATGTATGATTTCTTAAAGCATTATGAAATCCCAACAATTATTATTGCAACGAAGGCCGATAAAATTCCGAAAGGAAAATGGCAAAAGCATTTAAAAGTTGTAAAAGAAACGCTTGCTGTTGAAATTGGTGATGAAATTGTTCTCTTCTCTTCTGAGACAGGACTTGGAAAAGAAGAAGCGTGGAAGGCAATTCATAAAATGACAAAAACAAAAAACGCGTGACGAATGTCGCGCGTTTTTTTCTTTATATATACTAGCGTACATTTAATGTAACTTCAATATTTCCTCTCGTTGCTTTCGAGTACGGACATACACCGTGAGCAGCTTCTACAAGTTCTTGTGCTTCGGCATGAGAAACGCCAGCGACATGTACATCAAGTACAGCAGATAGTCCGAAACCACCATCTGCATCTTTTCCAATCGAAACATGAGCAGTTACTTCTGTACTTTCCACTTTCACACGTTTTGTACGAATGACAAGTTGTAATGCACTATCAAAACAAGCTGCATAACCAGCAGCAAATAGTTGTTCAGGATTTGTTGCCTCTCCACCTGCACCACCTAGTGCTTTTGGCATTTTTACATCAAGATTTAATATGCCGTCATCGGAGATTACTTTCCCGTTTCTTCCACCTGTTGCTGTTACTGAAGCAGTATATAGTTTATCCATGTTTATTCCCCTTTTCTATCATTTACTGTTTTCATTGTTTCAATTAGTTTATTTAATTGAATTAATAAAGAGCGATATTCTTGCTCAGTAATTCCTAAATTTGTAGCCATCGTTGTCGGTAAGGAACAAGCCTTTTCTTTTAAAGCGTTACCTTGTTCTGTTAATTCAATACAAACTTTTCGCTCGTCTTCTTTGGAACGAACACGTTTTACAAGTTGTAATGATTCCATTCGTTTTAACATAGGTGTTAACGTACCAGAATCTAAAAATAGACGTTCTCCAATTTCTTTTACTGTTAGTCCATCTTGCTCCCATAGTACGAGTAAAGTAATGTACTGGGGATACGTAATACCCATTTCTTCTAAATATGGTCGATAAAAACGAGTAACCTCTCTAGAACAAGCGTAAATAGAAAAGCAAAGTTGGTTATCTAGATGCAAAGAGTCCTCTGTCATACATAACTCCTTTCTAATTAAGTTGTGCACAATTTAATTTCGTGAAATCAATATAACGAAAAAGAAACACAATGTCAAATACATTGTACTTGGAAAGTGAGTGCTACATTTTGGAACAATCATACATATTTTCCTGCATGATGAAAGAAGATAGAAAAGATGATGTTATAATGAATATGGAATAGTTTCCATCACTTGATTATGAGGACTTTTTTTGGTAACGTACAAATAGAGTTGTTAATTTATAATCATTATAAAGTAGGAAGCCTTTTATTAGTTTTACGGAATCTCCTTCATTACATACGGAGAATAATTAAAAAATAACCAGTTGTTCACACGATTGTCAGATTCATAAGAGGAAAGTTGTATTATGATAGTAGATAAAGTGATAAAACGGGTGAAGGGGGACATGCTGCGTGCATATTCTTGTTGTTAGTGTAAATTATCGAACAGCCCCTGTAGAATTTCGTGAGAAACTCACATTTCAGGCAGCAGAGCTAGAGCAAGCAATGACTACATTACAAAATCAAAAGAGCGTGTTAGAGAATGTCATTGTATCAACTTGTAATCGCACTGAGATTTATGCTGTTGTCGATCAATTACACACGGGACGGTATTATATTAAGAAATTTTTAGCTGATTGGTTTCAGCTTGAGATAGAAGAGGTTGCACCATATTTAACTATTTTTGAACAAGATGGTGCAGTAGATCATTTATTCCGCGTAACGTGCGGTTTAGATTCTATGGTAGTTGGAGAGACGCAGATTTTAGGTCAAATAAAAGATAGCTTTTTAGAAGCGCAACAAGTGAAAACAACAGGCACAATTTTTAATGAATTGTTTAAGCAAGTGGTTACGTTAGCAAAACGTGCGCACTCAGAAACGACAATTGGTGAAAGTGCGATGTCTGTTAGTTATGCTGCTGTTGAGCTCGGAAAGAAAATATTTGGTGAGTTAACAGACTGTCATGTGCTTATTCTTGGTGCTGGTAAAATGGGTGAACTTGCGCTGCAAAACTTATACGGAAGTGGCGCTCGTAAAGTAACTGTCATGAATAGAACGCTATCGAAAGCGGAAGTAATGGCTGAGAAGTATATGGGACATGCAAAACCTTTAAGTGAATTGCAATGTGCGTTATTAGAAGCAGATATTTTAATTAGTTCAACTGGTGCATCGGAGTATGTCATTACGAAAGAGATGATGACAAAGGTAGAGAAAATGCGCTCTGGTCGTCCATTATTTATGGTTGATATTGCAGTGCCACGTGATATTGATCCTGCAATTGATGAGTTAGAAGGTTCTTTCTTATATGATATCGATGATTTGCAAGGAGTAGTTGAAGCAAACCGTGCTGAGCGTTTGAAAGAAGCGGAGAAAATTCAATTTATGATTGAAGAGGAAATGGTTTTATTTAAAACGTGGTTAAGTACACTTGGCGTTGTTCCGTTAATATCGGCTCTCCGTGATAAAGCACTTGCTATTCAAAGTGAAACGATGGAAAGCCTTGAAAGGAAAATACCAAATCTTAGTGACCGTGAGAAAAAAGTAATTAGTAAGCACACGAAAAGTATCATTAACCAATTATTAAAAGACCCAATTCTAGTAGCGAAAGAAATAGCTGCTGAAGATGGGGCGACAGAAAAACTCGCTTTATTTGCAAAGATTTTTGATTTAGAAATGGAAGAAGTAGAGAGTCGTGCGGAAGAAGTAAAACATAAAAGAGCGTGGACACCATCCGTTCCATCTTTATAATTTGGAAGGATGATCGGATGAGTTTTTTAAATAACAGCATTATTTATCATATTGCAATTATTTTATATGCTTGCAGCATTAGCTTATATTTTATAGATTATTTCCAAAGTAACCGAAAGGCGAACCGATTTGCTTTTTGGTTACTTTCGATTGTATGGGTTCTGCAGTCTATTTTTATGCTGCTTCGGGCTACAGATTCAGAAACAAACCCTATTTTAACTTTATTATCAGGGATTTATTTTTATGTTTGGTTATTGATTACGATGTCGTTAGTCATTAACCGATTTATGCGCGTGGACTTTTTAGTCTTTTTTACAAATGTTGTAGCATTTGGCGTAAGCGCTTTTTCTATTTTTACACCGCTCGGAAAGATGTCGCCAGTACTTGCAGAGCAATTAGTTTCAGAACTTGTATACGTGCATGTCGGTATGGCTATTACTTCTTATGCCACGTTTACTGTATCGTTTATTTTTTCTATTATGTATTTATTGCAATATCGCCTATTAAAAAAGAAAAAGTGGAATGCGAGATTAAGAAGGTTAGGGAATTTACCAAAGCTCGAATCTACGTCTTACGGATTAAATTTATTTTCTGTTCCGTTTTTCTTATTAGCGATTTTATTAGGATGCATATGGGGATATACAAAATTGGACAATTTTCATTGGTATGATACGAAAGTAATCGGATCTTTTGTCGTTTTATTTGTATATTGCGCAGGTTTATATTTACGAGCGGCAGACGTGTTGCAAGGGAAGAAAATTGTACTGTGGAATATCGGGGCATTTCTCGTAATGCTAGTTAACATTTTTCTATTAAGTAGTTTATCTAATTTCCACTTTTGGTATTTATAATGAGGAGAGAGAATTATGCGCAAAATTATTGTAGGTTCACGAAAGAGTAAACTAGCATTAACACAAACAAATTGGTTTATCGATCAGTTAAAAGCGCTAGGCTTACCATATGAATTTGAAGTGAAAGAAATCGTCACAAAAGGTGATGTTATTTTAGATGTTACGCTTTCAAAAGTAGGCGGAAAAGGTTTATTTGTAAAGGAAATTGAACATGCGTTACTTACGAAAGAAATCGATATGGCTGTACATAGTATGAAAGATATGCCAGCCGTACTTCCAGAAGGATTGATGATCGGTTGTACACCAAAGCGTGTTGACCCTCGCGATGCTTTTATTTCTAAAAATGGAGAATCATTTAAAGACTTAGCAGAGGGTGCGATTTTAGGGACGAGTAGTTTGAGACGTAGTGCACAATTGTTAGCCGCGAGACCAGATTTACAAGTGAAGTGGATTCGTGGAAATATTGATACACGCTTACGTAAGTTAAAAGATGAAGATTACGATGCAATTATTTTAGCGACAGCTGGATTACAGAGAATGGGCTGGGACGGGGAAGTTATTACAGAACATTTAGATGAAACGCTATGTGTACCAGCTGTAGGGCAAGGGGCATTAGCGATTGAATGTCGTGAGGACGATAAGGATTTACTGCAGTTGTTAGCGCATATGAATGATGCCGTAACAGAGAGAACAGTAGCAGCAGAGCGAGTATTTCTTCATAAACTTGAAGGTGGATGCCAAGTTCCAATCGCTGGATACGCAACGCTTACAGAAAACGATGCAATTGAATTAACAGCTCTTGTCGGTTCTATGGATGGCTCTGTTTTATTGAAAGAGACAGTAGCAGGCACTGATCCAGTGGAAGTAGGATTAGAGGCGGCGGACCGTTTAATTAAACAAGGCGCAAAAGAACTCATTCTTGCTGCAAATAAGGGGCAACAATAAATATGAACGCTCTCGCTGGTAAAACGGTATTGATTACACGTGCCCAGCATCAAGCGAAACAAATGAGTGTGGCGGTAAAAGAAAAGAGCGGAATTCCATTGGAAATTCCGCTTTTGCGTATGGAAGGTATGTCTTCTAGGCAAATTCAACATATAGCAGAGCAACTACATTCGTATGACTGGGTTATTTTTACGAGTAAAAATGGTGTAGCTTTTTTTCTAGATAGTTTGAGAAAGAAAATCCCAGCAGCGATTAAAATTGCTGCTGTCGGTGTGAAAACAAAGCTAGAGTTAGAAAAACGAGGTTATAAAGTAGACTTTGTACCAACATCATTTGTTGCAGAAGTATTTGCAGAAGAGTTTATCAAAAAACTAAGTGGAAACGAGCGTATTTTATTTCCGAAAGGGAATTTAGCACGGGATGTAATTCCAGTTACACTTCGAGGAATTGGTATTTCTCTAGATGAATTAATCGTATATGGTACGAAAGAAAATGTAGAGAAAAAGCGAGCGCTTATAGAAGCATTAGAAGTAGGGAAAGTTGACATTATTACATTTACGAGTCCTTCAACTGTTACTAGCTTTGTTCGTTTACTTGAGGGCACAAACTGGAGAGAATGGACAAAAAAATGTACAATTGCTTGTATAGGTCCTATTACGGAAAAAGAGGCGAGTCTTTATTTTCCGCATGTTATTGTGCCGAAAGAGTACACTGTAGAAGCATTGCTACAATGCATTTGTGAATCTATAAAATAAAAGAATGGGGATAGAAATCTATGAACTCTTTACAATTTAATCGTCATCGTCGCTTAAGACAAAGCGGTAATATGCGTGCGCTTGTGCGTGAAACGTTTTTACATACGGAAGATTTTATTTACCCTATTTTTGTATTAGAAGGTGAAAATGTTCGCAATGAAGTTCCTTCTATGCCAGGCGTATATCAAATGTCTTTAGATTTATTGCAAGCTGAAATGCAAGAAGTTGTTGATTTAGGTATTCGTTCTGTTATTGTATTTGGTTTACCTGCTGAAAAGGATGAAGTTGGATCATCAGCATATTGTGATCACGGAATTGTACAACGTGCAATTAAGCAAATTAAAGGTGAGTTCCCTGAATTAGTAGTAGTTGCGGATACATGTTTATGTCAATTCACAAGTCACGGTCATTGCGGTGTAATTGAAGATGGGATTATTTTAAATGATGAGTCTCTTGCAGTTCTTGCGAAAACAGCTGTAAGCCAAGCGAAAGCAGGAGCGGACATTATTGCGCCATCAAACATGATGGACGGATTCGTAACAGCAATTCGTCATGCATTAGATGAAAATGGTTTTGGACACGTACCAGTTATGTCATATGCTGTGAAGTATTCATCAGCGTTTTATGGACCATTCCGTGATGCTGCGCACGGTGCACCGCAATTTGGTGACCGTAAAACATATCAAATGGACCCAGCAAACCGTATGGAAGCATTCCGTGAAGCAGAATCAGATGTAATGGAAGGGGCAGACTTCTTAATTGTAAAGCCAGCTCTTTCTTACTTAGATATCGTTCGTGATGTGAAAAATAACTTTAACTTACCAGTGGTTGCTTATAACGTGAGTGGTGAATATTCGATGATCAAAGCGGCAGCGCAAAATGGTTGGATTAATGAAAAAGAAGTTGTACTTGAAAAGTTAATTAGCATGAAACGCGCAGGAGCAGATTTAATTATTACGTATCATGCGAAGGATGCAGCAAGATGGTTACAAGAAGGAGGCGCTAAATAATGAAAAAGTTTGATAAGTCGATTGCGGCGTTTGAAGAAGCTCAAGATTTAATGCCGGGCGGCGTAAACAGCCCTGTTCGTGCTTTTAAATCTGTCGGTATGAATCCGTTATTTATGGAGCGCGGAAAAGGTTCTAAAGTATATGATATCGATGGAAATGAATACATCGATTACGTATTATCATGGGGACCTTTAATTCATGGTCATGCAAATGATCAAGTTGTTGAAGCGTTAAAATCTGTTGCTGAAAGAGGGACAAGCTTCGGTGCACCAACAGAAATTGAAAATAAATTAGCGAAACTTGTTATTGAGCGCGTACCATCAATTGAGATTGTACGTATGGTTAACTCTGGAACAGAGGCGACAATGAGTGCGCTACGTTTAGCTCGTGGTTATACAGGTCGTAATAAGATTTTGAAATTCATCGGCTGCTACCACGGTCATGGAGATTCGTTATTAATTAAAGCGGGTTCTGGTGTGGCGACACTAGGTTTACCAGATAGCCCTGGTGTACCAGAAGGTGTAGCACAAAATACGATTACAGTAGCGTATAACGATTTAGAAAGTGTGAAATACGCTTTCGAACAATTTGGTGATGATATTGCTTGTGTAATTGTAGAACCAGTGGCAGGAAATATGGGCGTTGTTCCTCCTCAGCCAGGATTTTTAGAAGGACTTCGTGAAGTGACAGAGCAAAACGGCTCATTACTTATTTTTGATGAAGTAATGACAGGATTCCGAGTTGCTTACAATTGTGGACAAGGTTACTACGGTGTAACACCTGATTTAACTTGTTTAGGTAAAGTAATCGGTGGTGGCTTACCGGTAGGAGCATACGGTGGTAAAGCAGAAATTATGCGCCAAGTTGCACCGAGCGGACCGATTTACCAAGCTGGTACTTTATCAGGTAATCCACTTGCAATGGCAGCAGGTTATGAAACGTTAGTACAGTTAACGCCAGAATCGTATGTAGAATTTGAGCGTAAAGCCGAAATGTTAGAAGCTGGATTACGTAAAGCGGCGGAAAAACATGGTATTCCTCATCATATTAATCGTGCGGGTTCTATGATTGGTATTTTCTTTACAGATGAGCCAGTTATTAATTATGAGGCAGCAAAATCTTCAAACCTACAATTCTTTGCGGCATACTATCGTGAAATGGTAGAACAAGGTGTGTTCTTACCACCATCTCAATTCGAAGGATTATTCTTATCGACAGCGCATAGTGATGCTGATATTGAAGCGACGATTGAAGCGGCTGAAATTGCAATGTCAAAATTAAAAGCATAATGCATGAAAGAAAATCGCTCTCCATAAGGGGAGCGATTTTTTTATTCATAAAGTAGGCTTTTGAAACATAAATCTGTAATGACATATAGTTTGGGAGGGGGAAAAGAAGTGACAACAGATCATTCATTACGATTCTCATTAAAAGAATCTGTTTGGTTCCAAAAAGGACAGGAAGTCGAAGAACTTTTGTCAATTTCGTTAGATCCAGACGTTGAAATAGAAGAGCTTGATCATGAAGTTATCGTGAGAGGGCAATTAGATTTAACGGGAGAGTATGTCGCACGGCAAGATGATTCAGCTTATTCATTAAGAGAACTATCGCCAGCAAAGTCAATTGATTATGTAGAAACAAGGGAAGATGGGGTTAATGAACTTGTTCATTCCTTCCCGCTTGAAATATCAATACCAAGAAACCGGGTGAAAGTAATTGAAGAACTATTTGTATCAATCGAGGAATTTGATTATGAATTAAAGGAAAATGGTTGCTTACAATTACTAGCGGATATATCTATTACAGGTTTATGTGATGAGGAAAGAATCGAGGATGAAGAGGAAGAACCGGTGTATGCGGAGTTAGAAGAAGATGATACAGCACAAGAGGAGGAAAATAGACCTACGCCGCATGTAGAAGAACCAGCTTATAAGGAATCGGATGAGTGGGAAGATTATGCATTTGAACCGTTCCAGCTAGAAGAAAGAAAAGAGCAAGAAGTAGAGGAAGAGGAAATAGAAGAACATGAATTTGCAGGGCGTGAAGAGGAGAAAGAAATAACGCCGCAATTTGAATTGTTCGGACGAAAAGATTTCAAGAAAGAAAAAGCGAAAAAGCAGGAAGAGCAAGAAGAAGTGTACTCACAGAGAGATGAGAATGCACTTTATTTAACGAAATTATTTACGAAAGAACCGGAAGAAGAATTTACAAAGTTAAGAATGTATTTCGTGCAAGAAGGAGATACAATCGAATCTGTTGCAGAACGTTATGAAACGTCTGTACAGAACTTGTACCGTGTCAACCAAACAGAAGATATATATTTAACTGAGGGACAAATTATTTATATTCCGGTTTCAAGAGCGAAGGCAAAATAAGGGGGAAGAGTTTCCCCTTATTTTCCTAGAGGTTATGCTTTGAATAGAAAGGGTTATTCGTATGGATATTGAATTACGAAATCGTTATGAACCCATTGTAAGGCAATATAGATTGGATACGCAGCATATGGAAGAGCACGGAAGTGTAACGAAAATTTACACGAATCAAGGTCCATATGCGCTCAAGAAAATAGAAGATAGAAAATTAGAGCGAAATAATTTTCTGCATCATATTCAATATTTGAAAGAGAAAGGTTTTTCAAATTATGTACCTATATACCATGCGACGGATGGGAATTATATTTTAAGTGACGGGACGTATAATTATTATTTAATGCCTTGGTTAGAGCGTGCGGAAGGAAACGGAGAGGATAATGATCAATACCATAAAATGTTTCAGACACTTGGAACGTTGCATCAAAAAACGGTAAAAGAAGAAACGTATACAGAAGAGGATTTAGAAAAGCATTATACGAATATATCCGAGCGTTGGGAAAATGATGGTGAGATGCTAGAAGAGTTTCTTGTAGAGTCTGAAGCGAAGTGGTATATGTCTCCGTTTGAATTACAATATTGTACGTACTATCATCATGTAATGAGGGCGCGGGAATTTGCAACGAAGCAATTAAATGAGTGGAACGATGCGATGAAAGAAAAAGAAAAAACACGCATTACGTTTGTACATGGTAACGTGTCACTGAATCATTTTTTATTTGACTATGAGCGGAATGGCTATTTTATTAGTTTAGAAAAATCAAAGTTTGCAACGCCTGTGCAAGATATTGTAGGCTTTTATTCTCGGTCTTTAAACACATACCCAATTGCGCGAAGTGATCGGTTTGAATGGTATCAAATGTACCAAAAAAACTTCCCGTTTACGAAAGAAGAACAACTTCTCATGTTTGCTTATATGACGTATCCATCGCAATTTATTCGGCAAATCCAGTCTTATAAGAAAAGAAGAGAGAATCGCAATGAGGAAAATGAAATTCGTGGAGTAAAGAGTTTGCAACAATCGCATTGGCTCGTTAGCAATATAGAATATTTCCTGTCACAATTACAAGCTGCCCAGCAAGGGAACGGATAAGAAGATAAGTAGAGGGTGCTACTTACCTTCTTTTTTTGTATTCGCCCGAAAGTGGTAGTATTAAATTTATCTTGACGAATAAGGTTTCGTTTTTTACACTATTGTATATAATAATTAACAATCATATAAATGCCTTGAAGGGGAAGAGTATAACATGAAACGTCTTCAGAGAGGAGAATCATTAGCTGGGAGATTCTCTAGATAGTTATGTTAGAAGGTAGCCCTGGAGCATCTTTTCTGAACGGAATAGTTCTCATTAGGAAAAGACGGATTTGTCCGTTATCAAATTAAGAGTATAAGCAAATTCTGAATTTGTTTGTAAATAAAGGTGGTACCGCGATGTCCCTCGTCCTTTTTTGGATGAGGGGCATTTTTTATTTTAAGGAGGGAAAATAATGTCAAACACGGAAAAGAATTTACCAACTAAATATGATCATATGTCCGTTGAAGAAGGCCTGTACCAATGGTGGCTTGAAGGCAAATATTTTGAAGCAACAGGAGATGAGAAGAAACAACCATATACAATTGTAATTCCACCTCCGAACGTAACTGGTAAGTTACACTTAGGTCATGCTTGGGATACGACTCTTCAAGATATTTTAACTCGTACGAAGCGTATGCAAGGTTACGATGTATTATGGCTTCCAGGAATGGACCATGCGGGTATTGCAACACAAGCGAAAGTAGAAGGGAAACTTCGTGAAGAAGGTATTTCACGTTACGATCTTGGCCGTGAAAAATTCCTTGAAAAAGCTTGGGAATGGAAAGAAGAATACGCTTCTCACATTCGTCAACAATGGGGAAAAGTTGGTTTAGGACTAGACTATTCTCGTGAACGTTTCACATTAGACGAAGGTTTATCTGATGCGGTTAATAAAGTATTCGTTCAATTATACGAAAAAGGCTTAATTTACCGTGGTGAATATATTATCAACTGGGATCCAGCAACACGTACAGCTCTTTCTGATATTGAAGTAATTCATAAAGAAGTTCAAGGTGCATTCTACCATATGAACTATCCATTAACAGATGGTTCTGGTCACATTCGTCTTGCAACTACTCGTCCAGAAACGATGCTTGGTGATACAGCAGTAGCAGTTCATCCAGAAGATGATCGTTACAAACACTTAATCGGAAAAACAGTTACGCTTCCAATCGTAGGCCGTGAGATTCCGATTATCGCTGATGAGTACGTAGAAAAAGACTTCGGAACAGGCGTTGTAAAAATTACACCAGCTCATGACCCGAATGACTTTGAAGTAGGTAACCGTCATGACTTACCACGCATCTTAGTAATGAACGAAGATGGAACGATGAATGAAAAAGCTGGTAAGTATAACGGTATGGATCGTTTCGAATGTCGTAAAGAATTAGTGAAAGACTTACAAGAAGCTGGCGTATTAGTAGAAATCGAGCCTCATATGCATTCAGTAGGTCATAGTGAGCGTAGCGGTGCAGTTGTTGAGCCTTACTTATCAACACAATGGTTCGTAAAAATGGCGCCACTTGCTGAAAAGGCAGTAGAGCTACAACAAAAAGAAGAAGAAAAAGTAACGTTCGTACCAGAGCGTTTTGAAAACACATACTTACGCTGGATGGAAAACATTCATGACTGGTGTATTTCTCGTCAGTTATGGTGGGGACACCGCATTCCAGCTTGGTATCATAAAGAAACTGGTGAAGTATACGTAGGTACAGAAGCACCAGCGGATATTGAAAACTGGAATCAAGATAATGATGTACTTGATACATGGTTCAGCTCAGCATTATGGCCGTTCTCAACACTTGGTTGGCCAAATGAAGATTCAGCAGACTTTAAACGTTACTACTCAACGGATGCATTAGTAACTGGTTACGACATTATCTTCTTCTGGGTATCTCGTATGATTTTCCAAGGTTTAGAGTTTACAGGCGAGCGCCCATTTAAAGATGTATTAATTCACGGTTTAGTTCGTGATGAGCAAGGACGTAAAATGAGTAAATCTCTTGGTAACGGTATCGACCCGATGGATGTTATCGAGAAGTATGGTGCAGATGCAATGCGTTACTTCTTATCAACAGGAAGTGCACCAGGCCAAGATTTACGTTTCAGCATGGAAAAAGTAGAATCTACTTGGAACTTCATTAATAAAATTTGGAACGCATCACGTTTCGTATTAATGAACATGGATGATATGAAGTATGAAGAAATCGATTTAACTGGTGAAAAATCAGTTGCAGATAAGTGGATTTTAACTCGCTTAAATGAAACAATCGAAAGTGTAACACGTAACATGGATAAATATGAGTTCGGTGAAGCTGGTCGTTCATTATACAACTTCATTTGGGATGATTTCTGTGACTGGTACATTGAAATGGCGAAACTTCCATTATACGGTGAAGATGAAGCGGCTAAGAAAACAACTCGTTCTATTTTAGCTTACGTATTAGACCAAACAATGCGTCTATTACATCCATTCATGCCATTCGTAACAGAGAAAATTTGGCAACATTTACCGCACGAAGGCGAATCTATTACAGTAGCAGCGTGGCCAACAGTTCGCGAAGATTTACAAGATACAGAAGCGGCAGCAGAAATGCACCTTCTAGTTGATATTATTCGCTCTGTTCGTAACATCCGTGCCGAAGTAAATACGCCAATGAGCAAAAAAGTTCAAATGCAAATTAAAGCAAAAGATGAGACTGTACTTGCTCAACTTACGAAAAACAGCTCTTACATTGAGCGTTTCTGTAACCCGAGCGAATTAACAATTCAAACGGATTTACAAGCGCCAGAAAAAGCAATGACTGCAATCGTATCGGGTGCAGAGTTATTCTTACCGTTAGCTGATCTTATCAATCTTGATGAAGAGAGAGCTCGTCTTGAGAAAGAACTTGAGAAGTTTGATAAAGAAGTAGAACGTGTACAGAAGAAACTTTCAAACCAAGGTTTCGTAGCGAAAGCTCCTGCAGCAGTTATTGAAGGAGAGCGTGCGAAAGAGCAAGATTACTTAGAAAAACGCGAAGCAGTTCGCCAACGTCTAGCAGATCTTGAGAAATAAAAATATTTTTTAGAGACTCACTATATTGGTGAGTCTCTTTTCTTTGCGTATAATAGAAGTATGAAGGTTGTCTTTTGAAAGGGGAAAAGCATACGTGATACATACATACGAAGAAGCGATAGGATGGATTCATAGCCGATTGAAGTTTGGAATTAAACCAGGATTAGAAAGAATGCGATGGATGTTAGAAGAACTCGGAAATCCAGAGCGTCACATAAAATGTGTTCATCTTGCTGGTACGAATGGAAAAGGTTCAACTTTAACATATATGCGCTATATGCTAGAAGGCGCGAAATATAAGGTAGGAACGTTTACCTCTCCTTATATCGAAACATTTAATGAGCGTATTAGTGTGAACGGAACACCAATTGCAGATGAAGAGATTACTGAACTTGTAAAGATGGTAAAGCCAGTCGTTGAAAAACTAGACGAGACGGATTTAGGGGAAGCGACTGAGTTTGAAATTATTACTGTTATGGCAATTTGTTATTTCGGTAAAGTCAATTTCTGTGATGTTGTTTTATTTGAAACAGGTCTTGGAGGGCGCTTTGACTCTACCAATGTCATTCACCCTGTTTTAACAATTATTACGAATATCGGTCACGATCATATGCATATTTTAGGGAATACACTAGGAGAAATTGCATATGAAAAGGCAGGAATTATTAAGTCTGGTGTTCCGGTAATTACAGGTGTGCAAAATGAGGAAGCGTTGCAAGTCATTCAAAAGGTTGCGAAGGAAAATCATGCAAACTTATACGAGATTGGCACACATTTTACAGCGTTACATAAACAGTCTAGTGCAGATGGAGAACAATTTGATTTTACTTGTCCTTTCGTCGCGTTTGAAGAGGTGCGAATCTCAATGAAAGGTAGTCATCAAGTAGGAAATGCAGCGCTAGCGCTTATGGCAGTCATGTATGTAAAAACATACTTATCATTTTTAATTGAGGAAGAGGAAATAAGAAGTGGATTACAGGAAGCGTATTGGGTTGGGCGCTTTGAAAAACTGCAAAGCAATCCAGATATTATTATAGATGGTGCTCATAATCCAGAAGGTATCGAAAGTCTTGTGAAAACAGTAGACTCACATTATAAAGATAAAAACGTAATCGTTTTATTTACAGCTCTTGGTGATAAACAACTGCATAACATGGTAGGTCAATTAGAAACTATTTCTGATGAAATTATTTTTACAACGTTTGCTTTTGATCGTGCTATTTCTGCTGAAAAGCTTGCATCATATTCACAAAAAGAGTCAAAATTAGTTTTCGAGAATTGGAAAGAGGCAATTGATACGAAGATGGAAATGATAGGAGAAAATGATGTTTTCATCATAACAGGTTCTCTGTATTTCATTTCTGAGGTTCGAAAGTATATTCGCGAAAAAAACTAGATAGTATTTACTATCTAGTTTTTTTCAGGCTGTGGAGAAAGTCTTCTCCATAGCCTGTTTTTGTGTCTGAACCTCTTTTTGTGTGTCAACACTGATAAAAAAGAGGAAAAGGAGA